>DASYEX010000394.1:0-6779 GCA_036498765.1 Polyangia bacterium | reverse complement strand
CTGAAACCCATCCCACCGCCGGCGGCGCCACACGCCTCGACGCTGCGCTCCTCGCGGCGCGCGGCGAGCCGTCGCCGGCCTTCCTCGACCTCCTCGCAGCGGCCCACGCGCAGGAGCCGCTGGAAAATCACGAGGTGATCGCCCCGATGCTCGAGCTCGTCGCGGCGGGCGGTCGTTCGGCCGCGGCGGCGGCCGACGTGCTGGCCGTCTCGCGCCTCTCGGATGCCGAGGCGGCCGCGCTGGCCCGGGCATTCCCGGAGAGCGCGCCGACCGTCCGCGCCCGCCTCTGCGCCGCGATCGCGCGCCTGCCGAGCGGCAGGGAATGGCTGACCGCGCTCATCGCGGCCGACGGCGAGCCGCCCGAAGTTCGGGCCGCCGCCGCCTGGGCCGCCCGCGACGTGCGGAGCGCCCGCGCGGCGCTGGAGCTGGCCGCCCGCGGGTCGGAGGGGCCGCTGGCCCGCAACGCCCGCGCGGCGCTCGCTGCCCGCAGTCATGCCGACGCCGACGCCCACGCCAACGCCCACGCGGGGTGGTCGGCCATTCGGCTGCTCGCCACCGACGGAGCGCCGTCCGTCGGCCGGTGGGTCACGCTGGCCGCGCCGGGGATCGAGGTGGACGCTCGCACGGACGAAGTCGGTGTGGTGCGGCTCGACGGCCTGCCGCCCGGAGCCGTCTGGCGCGCCCCCGGGCTCAGCCTGCGAGCTCGGCCATGATTTCGGCGATCGCCAGCGGCAGGTCGCCCGCCACCATGCCGTCCCCCAACCGCGGTGCCAGCGCCTCTCCCGCCGCCCCGTGCACGTAGACGGCGATCTGCGCGGCGGTGAGCGGCTCCAGGCGGCGCGCCAGCAACGCCCCGACCACCCCCGTGAGGACGTCGCCGCTGCCCGCGGTGGCGAGCGCGCTGGTCGCGGCCGGGTTGACGAAGACCGCCCCGTCGGGTGACGCGACGACGGTGCGCGCCCCCTTGAGGATGGTGACCGCCCGCGCCGCCGCCGCGAACCGGCGCGCGTGCCCGAGTCGGTCGGCTTGGACGTCCGCGGTCGAGATCCCGAGGAGGCGTCCCATCTCGCCAGGATGGGGCGTCAGCACGCGCGGCGCGGGCGCCCCCGCCAGGATTCCGGGCGCCTCGGTCCCGAGGCCATTGAGCGCGTCGGCGTCGATCACCATGGGCAGCGGCAGCCGTGCGGCGAGCGCGCGGACCACGGCGCGCATCCCGGGGCCCGTCGGGATCCCCGGCCCGATCGCCAGCGCCTGCGCCCGCGCGGCCAGCGCCTCCAGCGCCGGGAGCGTCGTCTCCGGCACCGCGTCGTCCCCGTCGGCGTAGCGCGCGGTCATGAGCTCGATCGCCTTGGCGTCGAGCGCCATCTGTCCGGCGGCGGTCGAGGCGATGGTGACGAGGCCCGCCCCGCTGCGCAGCGCGGCCGTCCCGGTCAGGAACGCGGCGCCCGTCTTCCCCGCCGAGCCAGCCACGACCAAGAGGTGGCCCTTGCTTCCCTTGTGGGCGTCGGCGTTTCGCCGCGGCACCCGCGCGGCGATCCCGGGCGCGTCGAGCAGTCGGAAGCGCGCGTCGGGGGCGGTCGCCGCGTCGACCGGCGCGCCCAGATCGACGAGCTCGAGGCGGCCGACCGGCGCCGACGCCTCCAGGCAGAGGCCCAGCTTTCGCGCGCCCATCGTCGCCGTCATGTCCGCGCGGAAGACCACCCCAGCCGCGCGCCCGGTGTCCGCGTCGAGGCCCGACGGAACGTCGACGGCGATCTTGCGTCCCGCGACCGCGTTCATGGCCGCGATGGCCTCCGCCGGCACCTCGCGCACGGGGCCGTGAAAGCCGGTGCCGAAGATGGCGTCGACGATCCCCGCCGGGTGGGTGCCAGCCCCGGCGAGGCGCGCGCGCCAGGCTGCCTCGTGGCGCCAGCCGCCGCCGTCCTCGACGGGCACGACGGCCATCTCCTCGAGCGCCGCCAGCGCCGCGGCGGCGTCGCCCTGGATCTTGGCCCGCGGCGTGGTGAGCAGGACCCGCACCCGTCGGCCCATCTCGGCGAGGTGGCGCGCGGCAACGAAGCCGTCTCCACCGTTCGAGCCCGCGCCGCAGACGATCACCACCTCGCCCGGGATCTCCGCGAGCTCGCACCGGACGATCTCGGCGACGCCCCGCCCGGCGTTCTCCATCAGCCGCGCCGTGGGCACGCCGAGGGCGCGCGCGATCGCCTGGTCGGCCGCGCGCATCTCGGCCGCCGTGAGCAGCAACGGAAAGTCCACTAGTCTCCCGGCGCGCCAGCGATGACCGCGCGCAGCTCCTCGACGGCGGCGCGCATTCCGAGCAGCACGGCCCGCGCGATGAGACCGTGGCCGATGTTCAGCTCCTCGAGGCCCGGCAGCGCCGCCACCGGACCCAGGTTCGCGTAGTCGAGACCGTGCCCGGCGCCGAGGCGCAGCCCGGTCTCGGCGGCCGCCCGCGCCGCCAGCTCGAGACGCTGCAGCTCCCGCCCCGCCTCGGCCCCGCGCGCCGGGGCCAGGCAGTAATACCCGGTGTGCAGCTCGACGGTTCCGGCGCCGAGGCGCGCCGAGGCCTCGACGGCGCGCGGCTCGGGATCGATGAAGAGGCTGACGCCGATCCCCGCCTCGGCGAGGCCGCGCACCACCTTCTCGACCTGGCCGCCGGGCGCCACGGCCAGGCCCCCTTCGGTCGTCCGCTCCTCGCGCTTCTCGGGGACCAGGGTGCAAAAGTCGGGCTTCACCTCACGGGCGATGCGCAGCATCTCGTCGGTGGCGGCCATCTCCAGGTTGAGCACGCCGCGCACCGTCTCCTTGAGGACGCGCACGTCGCGGTCCTGGATGTGGCGGCGGTCCTCCCGCAGGTGCACGGTGATGCCGTGGGCGCCCGCCAGCTCGCACAGCGTAGCCGCCGCCACCGGATCGGGATAGCGCGTGCCGCGCTGCTGGCGCAGCGTCGCCACGTGGTCGACGTTGACGTAGAGGCGGATCATCAGCGCGAAAGCTCGCGCTTGAGCGCGCTCGCGATCTCCTCGGCGCGCGCCCGGATCCCCGCCTCGTCGGTCCCTTCGATCATCACCCGTGCCTTGGCCTCGGTCCCAGAATAGCGCACCACCACCCGGCCGTCGGCCCCCAGATCGCGCTCCACCGCGGCGATCACCTTCTGGAACGCCGGCATCTCTTCGAACGGCCGCTTGCGCGCCACCGCGAAGTTGAGCAGGACCTGCGGGAAGCGGGTCATCGCGCGTGAGAGCTCCGACAGGGGGCGCCCTTCGGCCGCCATCACCGCCAGCACGCGCAAGGCCGCGATCATCCCGTCACCGGTCGTCGCGTGCTCGAGGAAGATGATGTGGCCGGACTGCTCGCCGCCCAGCGAGAGGCCCTTCTCGCGCATCGCCTCGACGACGTAGCGGTCGCCGACCGCCGTGCGCAGCAGCTTGCCCCCCTTGGCCGTGAGCGCCCGCTCGAGCCCCAGGTTGGACATGATGGTGGCCACCACGGTCTGGGCCGGCAGCTCCCGCCGCTCCAGCATGCGTGTCCCCAAGATGGCCATCACCTGATCGCCGTCGACGATCTCGCCCTCCTCGTCGGCGAGGATCAGGCGGTCGGCGTCGCCGTCCAGCGCGACGCCCAGCGCGGCGCCGGTGCGGCGGACCTCGGCGGCCATCGCCTCCGGGTGCAGCGCACCGCACCCGAGGTTGATGTTGCGCCCGTCGGGCTCGACGTTGAGCGCCACCACCTCGGCGCCCAGCTCCGCGAAGACCTGCGGCGCGACCTGGTAGGCGGCGCCATTCGAGCAGTCGACGACCACCTTCACCCCGTCGAGCGTGTGCTCCTTGGGGAACGTCTGCTTGAGGAACTGCACGTAGCGGCCGATCGCGTCGTCGATGCGCACCGCCTTGCCGATGGCGTCGGGCGCCGCGCGCGCGCCATCGTTGCCGGCGCCGATCGCCTCCATGCGCCGCTCGATGTCGGCCTCGACCTCGTCGGGCAGCTTGAACCCGTCGGCGGCGAAGATCTTGATGCCGTTGTCCTGGTACGGGTTGTGCGAAGCGCTGATGACCACCCCGGCGTCGGCGCGCATCGACCAGGTGATGAAGGCGATCCCGGGGGTGGGCAGCGGGCCGACCAGCATGACGTCCGCGCCGGCCGACACGATCCCCGCCTGCATCGCGCTCTCCAGCATGTAGCCGGAGAGCCGGGTGTCCTTGCCGATCACGATCCGCCCGGGCCTGTCGCTGTGCCGGAACCGCTGGGCCACCGCCTGTCCCAGGCGCAGCGCCGTCTCGGCGGTCATCGGATCGCGGTTGGCGACGCCGCGGATCCCGTCGGTGCCGAACAGGTGTCTGGTCTCGTTTCCCATGTTCTTTAGCGAAGTTTAATCACGGCTGAGCGCTTCTGCGACAGCCACGACGTCCCGCGCGGCTCCGACATCGTGGACCCGCACGGCCGCCGCACCGCGCAGCACCGCGATGGTCACCGCCGCCGCCGTCCCGAACTGGCGCTCTGCCGCCGGCTTGCCGGTCAGGTGCCCCAAGAAGGCTTTTCGCGAAACGCCCACCAGGAGCGGTACGCCGACCCGCGCACCGAGCTCGGGGAGCGCCCGGAGGAGCGCCAGATTGTGCTCGATCCGCTTGCCGAAGCCGATCCCCGGGTCGGCCCAGATCTCCCGGCAACCGGCCCGGCGCGCCGCCGCGATCCGCTCGACGAGCTCGGCGCCCACCTCGGCGACCACGTCGGCAAAAGAGATCCGCTCCATCATCGTCGCCGGCGCCCCGCGCAGGTGCCCCACGACGATCGTCGCCCCGCTCTCCGCGGCCGCCCCAAGGATCGCGGGATCCAGCAAGCCGCCCGAGACGTCGTTGACGATCGTCGCTCCCGCGGACAGCGCGGCGCGCGCTGTCCCAGACTTGTAGGTGTCGACCGAGATCCGGACCCCCGCCGGTAGCCTTCCCCTGAGCCCCTCGACCACCGGCACCACTCGCGCCTTCTCCTCTTCCTCCGGCACCGGCGTCGCCCCCGGTCGCGTCGACTCGCCGCCGATGTCCACCCAGTGGGCCCCCTCCCCGGCCATTCTTACCCCGGCCTCGACCGCGGCCTCCGCCGACGCAAACCGACCCCCGTCGAAGAACGAGTCAGGTGTGACGTTGAGAACCCCAACGATGATACAGCCGCGGTGGGGTAACATCTGTCGGTCGTCCGTCATCTTTTCGTGCGCCCAGGATACTCTGTGGCTTTCAAGTCTTGCCGTGGTCAACTATCATCCGTGCCGAATCGCTGTCGGCTCGCGCCGGCGCCATCCCACCACGCGCACATGCGCTTCCTTACGATGCCATAGCCATCGAGGTGTGATTCCCCGATGCGGTTCACTCGAATCGAGCTTCATAACTGGAAGAACTTTCTCGCTGTCGATGTCGCTCTCGAACAGCGCGTGTTCCTCGTCGGACCGAACGCCGCCGGAAAGTCGAACTTCCTCGATGCATTTCGGTTCCTCAGAGACGTCGCCTCACCGGAAGGCGGCCTTCGTCGCGCAGTCCAAGAAACACGCGGCAGTGTTTCACTAGTACGCTCTCTGTACGCGAGACGGTATCCCAATGTCGTCGTCGCCGTCGATCTCGATATCGACGGCGAGTCGTGGGGATACCGACTTGAGTTTACGCAGGACAACCAGAAGCGCCCTGTGGTGAGCAAAGAAGTCATTCGTCGAGGGACGACTGTGCTCCTGGAGCGTCCCGGCACCGCCGATATGGCTAACTCCGATCAGCTTCTCCAGACCCACCTAGAGCAGGTCAACGTTAACAAGGAATTTCGAGTTCTCCAGGAGGCTCTGGCGAGAACCCAGTATCTTCATATCGTCCCGCAGATCGTTCGCGACCCTAACCGATACCAGGGGGGCCCGAAGATCCCTTCGGTGGAGATTTTCTCGAACAGCTCGCGAGGACGCCCGCCAAGACACTCGATTCTCGTCTGAAGCGCATTACGGACGCCCTTCGGGTCGCCGTTCCCCAGTTAACGTCCTTAACTCTGGAACGGGATGCGGGTGGACGCCCGCACCTGAAGGGTCTGTACGAACAACGGTGGTGCCGCGATGGCCGATGCGGTTCTCCCTCGCACGGCGCCACCGCGAGCCCGACAACTCCCTCTATTCGCCGACTAACCTTGCCGCGCGAGACGGTTTCCGTTGCGGTCGAAGGAGTCACAGACACCGAGGTTGTCGCTCGTATCTTTGGCTGGCTAAACATCGGCCTGGGCAATGTCTACGGCGAGCGTGGGAAGACTTACCTTGATGAGAGGCTTCAGGCATGGAATGCTTTCGAGTATCCGTTCGCGCCGTTGAAGCCTGGTTGCTGGCCGATGGCGAGTGCCTAGCGTCGTTCCTCTCGGTTAACCGCAGACACATCCCGTCCGATCCCGACGTCGTGCTTGACCCGAAGCGCGCCATCGTCGACCTCGCGAAGAAGTCGAGTCGACGCGAGATCCGCGAAGATATAGCCCCTCGACCAGGGACGACACCCAAGGTCGGGCCTGCCTACGCTGCCCGGATGATCGAGTTCGCGAATCGGCATTGGCGCCCCGACATCGCCGCCCAGCACAGCCGGAGTCTTGAGCGGTTTGTTGCTGCCGTCTCTGTTTGGCGCTAACGCGACCTAGTACTGCAGGCCGGAAGTTCGATCCGGGTTTCGGGAATAGGCGGAGCGCGAGATCGATCGACATGGCGTGCCACGCGGACCATGCCCTCGTCGTCTCTACATCCGGCGCGCCTTGCTACGCGAGCTCAAGGAGCTCGT
>DASYEX010000393.1:0-2665 GCA_036498765.1 Polyangia bacterium | reverse complement strand
CGCGCGGGCCAGCGCCGCGGCGAGCGCCTCGTGCGGATACCTGAGCCCGATGCGCGTCGGGTTCGTCTCCGTCAAATCGAGGACCGGCCCGCGCGCTGCGGCGGCGCGCGCGGCCGCGGCCAGCGAATTCTCTGCGGCATTCCAGTCGAGGCGGGCGGATGGCACGGCGCGAGTATCTCTTTTTTGCCCGAGCGCGCGAGGGTGGGTCTGGGAAGCGCCGCCATTGCCTTTCGGCAACGCCCTGCTAGGCGGCGCGCGCGTGCCGACGTAAAATCGGGCGCTTATGGCGCTCGACCTGCGGGACGTTCTCCGATCCGAGATGCGCGTCCACCCGCGGGTGGCGCAGCAGGGGCTCTTCGAGGGGGCCGAGGCGCGGGCCCAGATCGCGGCGGCGCTGCCGCCCCTGGTCCCCTTCGGCGAGGCGGACTACGCAGGGGCATTGTGGGTCATCGACTGGGATCACCGGCTGCCGTCCCGCCACGCGGCGCTCCGGCTCTACGCCTACTACTCGGAGGAGCGGCGCCGCGAGATCGAGGACGCGGTGGCCGCGCGCGAGAGGGAGATCGCGGCTGAGGATCTCTTCCCCGAGTTCGACGTCTCCGACTTCGCCGGGCTCCCGGCCGACGAGGCCTACGAGGCCGAGACCGATCTGGGGGGCAGCCCCGCGCGGCTGCGCCTGGTGAGCGAGTGGCGCCGGCAGATCCAGCCCGCCGCCGCGGCCAACGCGGTCGAGATCGTCCGCGCCTCGACGCCGTTTCGCGAGCTGCGGGTCAACGGCCGGATCCGGCCGCCCGGTCTCGGCGACCTCGAGCCGACGGAGTGGTCGCCGCCCTGCGAGAGCGGCCACGTCCGCTGGGCCGTCGACGTCTGGTACCTCCTGACCTTCAACGGGATGATCGGCGAGGGGCGGGCGTTCCTCGTCGACCTCGTCGACAAGCAGGTGGTGCGCGAGCGGGACTTCCAGTTCCGCGCCGGCTAGCTTTCTTTACGGGGGACGGCTCGCTGCCGCTCGCGTCCCCCGGGCCCCCTCGCTCCGCGCGGCGGAGCCGCGCTGCGCTCGCCTCCAGCGGCGCGGGACAGTTTGAGGGCCCCGAAATCAGGGACTATTTGGCCGGCTTGCCGCCCTTGGCTTTGCAGTCCTTCTCGCTCATCTCGATCCATCCTTGGCCCTTGCAGCCGTTCTGTCCGGCGCAGCCGCTCTTGGCGGTGGCGCAGGCGCTCTTCCCCTTGCAGGAGTTGACGCCCGCGCAGTGAACCTTGGCCGAATCGGCGGCGGAGGCGGCGAGCGGGGCGCCGGCGCTAAAAAGACCGGCTGCCATCGCGGCGATGATTGCACCCTTGCTGGTCATGGACGTCTCCTTGCTGGCGTGTGGCTCGAGCTTGCCTGGTCTTCTACCCTGAAATCCAGGGGCGGCCCACCTTTCGGTGCTCGGTGCGCGTGGCCAGGTTGCGGCTGGGTCGATCCGAGGAGGTATCAGATGTCCGAAAAGACTGCCCGAACCAAGGCCGAGTTGGCCGAAGAAGCCCGCGCCGCGGCCGATCACGAGATTGACGAATCGTCGGACGAGTCGTTCCCGGCGAGCGATCCGCCGAGCTGGACGCTGGGGCGGGACGCCCCCGCCCAGCCGCCCGCGGTTCCAGCGGGCGAGCCTCCGCGTGGCACCCGCAGGCCGCCGGCTCGACCGCAGCGCTAGACCGCGGGCGCGGCGTGCATACGGTGGGGACGTGGCAACAATCATCCAGCAACAGAGGTCAGCCGAGTCGTCCGCCGCCCGGCCGAACCTGGACCTCGACGTGGGGGGCGGCGACTTCTTGCTCCGGGGCCGCTTCGCCGACTGGGAGTCGGGTCTCGCGTTCGGCCCGGATCTGGATCGGGTGACCGTCCGGCTGGCGATCGACGCCACCAGCGGCGTCGCCAGCGGTCGCGACCTGTTCCATTTTTACAGCCGCGCGGTCGAGCCGTTCGGCCACGGCGCATACCGCGCGGTCGGGACCTTCGCCGGGGCCGAGGGGGCCCGTCCGGGCGAGATGCTGATCGAGAGCCCGCTCGGCCATACGGCGCTCATCGCCGTGACGTTCGACGCCCGCAAGGGTGACTTCGGGGAGGGGTGGCACGATCTCATCCAGAATTCGGTCCCGTTGGGCGAACGGCCCGACCAGGGGCCCGTTCGGTCGGCGCGTGCCTGGCTGGTGACGCCTCAGCTGGCGGCAGCCTGAGCGTTCGGGTGTAGTCTCTCGGCGTGCGGCGATCGGTGTCACTCCAGGTGGTGGTTCACTGTCCGCATTTCGACCGGGCGGTGACGGCCACGCGCAACCTGGCGATCGATCGCCTGGTTGCTTGTTCCGACGCGGATCGCTGTCGTGCCCCCGCAGCTCCCAGCGATCCGCCCGAGCACGATCGGCCCTACCCGCGCGGCTGTCCCGTCTTCCCGTCCCTGGCCAAATAGCGGAAAGGTTCGGCCGAAAAAGCGTAGGCCGCCAGGCTCTCGCGGCGCGGCAGGATCGACGGGACCTGCCGTGCACCAGCTTCCACCATCCCTTATAGTAGGGTCGCTTTGCGATCGTCGACGGAGCGCAGCCGGTGTAAGGGAACCTTGAGGGTGGTACCGCTGGTCTCGGGGGCGAAGGTGGCGCTGTGCCCCTACTGTTTGCGCACCGTCGAGAT
>DASYEX010000392.1:0-10352 GCA_036498765.1 Polyangia bacterium | reverse complement strand
GCCGTCGAGCCGCCCACGCCACCGGTCGCCGTTCCGCCCGCGCCCGCCATCGAGCCGCCCGCGCCCGCCATCGAGCCGCCCACGCCGCCCATCGAACCGGCGTGGCCGCCCATCGAGCCACCCGCACCGCCCATCGAGCCGCCCGCGCCCGCCATCGAGCCACCCGCGCCGCCCATCGAGCCACCCGCGCCGCCCATCGAGCCGCCTGCGCCGCCCATCGAGCCGCCTGCGCCTGCCGAGGATCCATCGGGGCCGCCGTCAGGCGATCCACCGCCGGCGCTTCCGCCGTTGCTGCTTCCACCCTGGCCCGCCTGGCCCGCCCCTGCGGCGCCGTCCTTGTTACCCGGCGTGTTGTCGCCGCACCCGGCTGCGAGGCTCACGAGAGCCACGAAGGCGAGGGAAGGAAGCGACAGCGAGAGCGAAAGTGAAGATAGACGAGCGCGGGTATCCCCCATGAGGCCTCCGAATCGGCGTTTTGGCGCAGGAAGTAAAGAAATTGGCCCCGATTTTAAGTGTTTTTGCATGACGCGCCAGCATGTAGTGACGCTCGGGGTGATATAATTCGCCGGAACGATGACCACGACGGCCCTGCCCCGTCTCGACGCCGGCACCCTGGGAGGTGACCGGGCGCCGGCAGAGCTGGTCGGGGCGTTGGAAGGGAACGTCGGGCAGGTCCTCCGCGGCAAGCCCGGCGTCATCCGGCACGCCGTGATCGCGCTCTGCGCGCGTGGTCACCTCTTGATCGAGGACGTGCCCGGCGTCGGCAAGACCACGCTGGCCGGGGCGCTGGCGCGCTCGATCGGCGCCAGCTTCCACCGCATCCAGTTCACCAGCGACCTGCTCCCCTCCGACGTCCTGGGGGTCTCCATCCTCGACCCGAAGACGGGCGACTTCGAGTTCAAGCCGGGCGCGGTGTTCGCGAACCTGGTCCTTGCCGACGAGATCAACCGGGCGCCGCCCCGCACGCAGAGCGCGCTGCTCGAAGCGATGAACGACAGCCAGGTGTCGATCGACGGGCGGACGTTCCCCCTCGACCGGCCCTTCCTGGTGATGGCGACGCAGAACTCGGAGGAGCACTACGGCACCTATCCGCTCCCCGAGTCGCAGATGGACCGCTTCCTGCTGAGGTTGCGCATCGACTATCCCGCGCCCGAGGACGAACGGCGGATTCTGCTGGAGTCGGCCGGACGCCCGGAGGAGGATCTGGGGCGACTCCAGGCCGTCCTGAGCGTCGCCGACGTCCGGCGGTTGCAGGACGCCGCCGAGCGGGTGGCGTTCACGCCGGAGCTGGCCGACTACGTGGTGGCGGTGGCGCGGGAGACCCGGCGCTCGCCGCATCTTGCGGCCGGCGTCTCGCCCCGCGGCGCGCTTGCCTGGCGAAACGCCGCGCGCGCCGCGGCGCTCTGCGACGGGCGCGACTACGTGCTCCCCGACGATCTCAAGGGGATGGCGCTGCCGGTGCTGGCGCACCGGGTGATCCCCTCGTCGCCGGTCGAGGCGGTGGCGCGGTCGCGGCAGGACGTCGAGCGGGTGCTCGGCGAGATCCTCGATCGCCTCCCGGCCCCAGGGTGAATCGCGTGGACGCAGCCGGGCTTTGCCCGGCGGAGTCCTTCGCGGGAGGGCCCGGGAACCCTCCCAGGGTTCCCGAATGAGACGCCGACTCCCCCCCACCCGGGAGGGGTGGTGGTTTCTGCTGGCGACCCTGTTCGTCGGCGCGGTGGCGCTCGACGCCGGCATCAACCTCTTCTTCCTGACGTTCGGAACGATGGCCTCCCTGCTGCTGGCGAACGGGCTCCTGTCCGCGCTGGGGCTGTCGCGGCTGCGCGTGCGGCGGATCCCGCCGCCGGTGGTGCACGCCGGCACGCCGTACCTGATGGGGATCTCGCTCGAGAACCGCAAGCGCCGGCTGCCGTCGTTCTCCATCGAGGTCGAGGATCTCGTCGAGGGGCGGCCGATCGACAAGCGCTGCTACTTCCTCAAGCTGCCGGCCGGTCGGCAGCAGGAGACCTCGTACCGCCATACGATCTCCCGCCGGGGGCGGCACCGGTTGACGGGGTTCCGGCTGGCGACCAAGTTCCCATTCGGACTGATGGCGCGCACCCGCGAGATCGCCGACCCGACGGAGATCGTGGTCTACCCGGCGCTGGCGGCGCTCCCGCCGGCCGTGCTGCGCGGGCTCCCTTCGCCCCCCTCACCGGCGCGCGACAAGGCCCCCAGCCGGCAGGGCGAGCTGGCCGGGCTTCGCGCCTTCCGCCCCGGTGACGATCCGCGCGGCATCCACTGGCGAACCAGCGCGCGCCGCGGAATGCTGCTGGTGCGCGAACACGAGGACGACGAAGGGCGCGAGGGGACCATCCTGTTCGACAACGACCCGGCAGCGGGCGCCGCGGCGTTCGAGCTGGCGGTGTCGCGGGCGGCCGCCCTCTGCGTGGAGCTGGCACGCCGGGGCATGGCGGTCGGGCTCGTCACCCGCGGCGGAGAGATCCCGCCCTCGACGGGAGCGGCGCACCTCGGGCGCCTGCTCACGCGGCTGGCCTTCGTCGCCCCGGAGCCTGGCGCGCCGCCGCGCGCACGCCGCCGCCCCATCGCCCGCGTCTCGGCCGACGGCCACGTCGACGTCGCCCACCCGAGGGCCGCGTGAGATTTCAAGCCGCGCACAAGCTGGTCACGTATCTGCTGGTGCTCTCGGCGCTGGCAGGCCTCGGCACGACCCACGCGCTGGCGCCTGCGAGCGCGATCGCTTTCCTGGCCGTCACCGGGCTCTCGTTCTGGGCCGACGGCCCCCGCTGGACCGCCGCGCTCGATCGGGCGGCCGGCGCGGCGCGGGTGGCGACCGGCGCGCTGCTGGTGGCGATCGTCTGGCGGATCTCGCGGCGCATGCCCGAAGCCGACCTCACTGCGGCCTTCGACCTGGTGCTGGCGCTGCTGGGCTACAAGCTGCTCTACCGGCGCAACCACCGCGACTACGCGCACATCTACGCGCTGTCGTTCCTGCTGGTGGTCGTCGCCTCGACGATCACGGCGACGTTCCTGTTCGTCGCGGCCTTCGCCGTCTACGTCGTGCTGGCGACCTGGGCCCTCATCCTGTTCCACCTGCGGCGCGAGATGGAGGAGAACTACCTCGTGCGCCACTCGGCGCAAGCGCCCAGCCAGAAGGTGGGCATCGGACGGATCCTCGGCTCGCGGCGGGTGGTCGGGCGGGCGTTCTTCGCGGCCACGTTCGCGGTCGCGGCCGCCGTCTTCGTCGGCGCGCTCGGGGTGTTCGCCTTCGTCCCTCGGCTGGGCGCCGGCTTCGTGCTCGGCGCGCGCGCGCAGACCAGCGTGATCGGTCTCGCCGATGAGGTGGCGCTCGGCCGCTACGGGACCGCCGGCAGCGGTCGCGAGACGGTGGTCTTGCGGGCCACCTTGCCGCGGCTCGCCGCGCTGCCGGACGACGCCGCCCGCCGCGACGCCGCCGAGCGGCTGTATTTCCGGGGCGCCGTCTACGACGCCTACCAGGGGGGGCGCTGGCTCCGCAGCCGGCGCCCCGAGCTGCGCACCGTGCTCGAGGAGTCGAACGGCCGCGCCTTCATCCGCGAGCTCGGTGAGCGCGGCGCGCTCGACCCGCTCGCGGGGACCGACCGGCAGGAGATCGAAGCCGTCGGGATCCCGACGACGGTGCTGTTCGCCGCCGATCGCCCGGTGGCGATCGAGCTCCCGTCGCGGCGGCTGGGGGCGGCCGGCACGGTCGGCGTGGTGCCGCGCTGGTCCGGCGAGGCGGCGCTGCGCATCGGCGGCGACGGACAGAACGGCTTCGGCGACGGCTTCGTCACCCTGGCCAACGCCCACTACATCGCCTACTCCGACATCGGGGACCCTCAAAGGGTCCCCGCACCCCCCCGCGACGGACTTCGCGCGGCTGAGCCTCGCTCCGTCCACGCGTCATACTCCCTCGATCCGCGGGCGCGGCTCGACGACCTGGCGCTTCCCGACGGGCTGACCGGGATGCGCGAGCTCGCCGTTCGGCTCGGCAGCGGGCGCGACGCCGCCGGCAAGATCGCGGCGGTGGTCGACTGGCTCCGGGCCGGGCACGCGTACACCACCAGGCCGCCCGCCCGGCCTCCCGGGGTCGATCCGGTCGACGACTTCCTCTTCAGCCAGCCGGTCGGACACTGCGAGTTCTTCGCCTCGGCGGCGGTCCTGCTCCTGCGCGCGGCCGGCGTGCCGGCCCGCTACGTGACCGGGTTCCGGGGCGGCGATTGGAACCCGATCGGCGGCTACGTCGCCGTGCGGGGGGCGCGCGCCCACGCCTGGGCGGAGGCCTTCGTGGACGGCAGCGGCTGGACGCGCGTCGACGCCACGCCGCCGGCCGACGCGGCGGCCGCGCCTGGCCGCCTGGCCGAGACCAGCGACGCGCTCGATTTCTTCTGGAGCCGGTGGATCGTCGGCTACGATCTCGGCCGCCAGCGCGATCTCGCCCACCACGCCTGGCGCGAGCTCGGGCACTTCGGACCCTCGACGCCGACCGGGCAGTTCCTGGTGGTTCTCACGGCGGCGGGCCTTCTGGTGGCGCTGGGTCTCGGGCTCCGGCGGGCGGGCCGGCGACGCGTGCGCGACGTGCCGATCGTCGCGTCGGGCGGCCTGGGCCCCCCCGCGGCGCCCCGCGCGGACGGCGCCATCGATCGCCTCTACCGCCGCACGCTGGGTCGGCTCGAACGGCTCGGCTTGCCGCGGCGTCCGAACGAGACGCCCCACGAGTACGCCGCTCGCTTGCGTGTGGGCGGGACATTCGGCGCCGACGACGCCTTCGACCGCCTCACCGGCCGCTACGCCGCCGCGCGGTTTGGCGGGCAGGAACCGCCGGATGAGGCGGTGGCGGCCCTGGGGCGGAGCGTCCAGGAGTTGCTCGCCCAGCGGCCGAGCGCGGGGTGAGGGTCCCGCAAAACTGGCCGGTGGGCCTGACAAAATGGCAGAGTCTCCCTCCAGGCCCCCGACAGACCGGCACCGATGCCCGCCCAACCCCAGCTAACCCGCGGCCCGCGCAGGGCATCTTCCTTGCACTGCCCCGCACGGTCGTCTTCGCGCTGGGAAGGCCCTCTCATGTTGCTCCGCAAAATCCTTGGTTCTTTCATCGTCACCTCGGTCATCGCCGGCCTGGTCCTGGCCGTGACCGCGGGCGAGGCGCGGGCCCAGTTCACCGGGACCGGCGGCTCGATCATCACCGGCACGGGCGGGACCACCGGGAGCTCGGCGTTCCAGCAGAGCGACTTCTTCGTGTCCGTGCAGCACGTGGAGCAGCCGGTCAGCCTCACCACCTTCGAGCTTCAGCGCTTCTTCAACCTGGCGAACTGCGACTGTTCGAGGCCGATCAATCTGTTCATCTCCCTGCTCTCCACCGGGATCGCCAAGCGCGCCACCGCCGCCATCACCACCGGGACCGTGTCGGTCGTGCTCGGTCAGGGGTGCAGCTCGGTAACCGGATTGCAGACCGGAACGGGGGTCGGCGCCTGCCTGCAGATCGCCAGCGAGCAGGTCCTCACCTTCCTGAGCCAGGCGTCGTACACCATCCCGACCGACGCCCGCACGCTCAGCACCTATTTCAACGCCACCGGCGTGATCGTGGACGCCGGCACCACGACCGGCACCACCGCGAACGGCACCGCGACCGCCTGCACCTCGCCCATCGGGACGGGCTTCACGCAGACGGTCAACTTCAACTTCAACTTCGGCAGCGGAGGGGTGGACCTCAGCGTGCCGCTGAGCCTGAACGTCGATCTCACCCCACCGCCCCCGCCCGCGGGGGTCAAGATCCAGGGCGGCGATGAGGCTCTGGTGATCAACTGGACGGGGATCGACACCGCCTTGGTCCCCGATCTTCTCGGGTATCAGGTCCTCTGCAGCCGCGCCAACCAGTACCAAGTGTTCAACGAGAGCCCCAACGACGCCGGAGGCACCAGTTCGGGTCCGTTCTCGGCCAACTTCCAGATCTGCCCCGCCACCCAGACCGGAACGGGGGTGGCGGGTCTCGATCCGACGTTCGTCTGCTCCGGGCTACTCTCGGCGCAATCGACGTCGGCCCGGATCGAGATCCTGCAGAACAACATCACCTACGCGGCGTCGGTGATCGCCATCGACAACAGCGGAAACCCCAGCCCGCCGATGGTCGGCTTCGGCACGCCGATCCCGACGCTCAGCTTCTACGACGTCTACCGCAGCCAGACGCCGCAAGGGGCCGCCACCGGCGGCTTCTGCGCGCTTCCGACGGCACGGCCGGGGGTGAAGGCCACCGCGGGAGCGCTGGGGCTGTTCGCGCTCGGCGCGCTCGGGCTGGCGATCGCGCGGCGACGGCGAGGACCTCGGTGACGCCCGTGAGGCGAGCCCTCGCCCGCGGCGCCCTCGGCGCGGCCATGGTCGTGACCGCGCTCGGGGCCACGACCGGCGCCGTGCGGGCGCAGACCTTCGCCGACGAGGCCGACATCGTCGAGGGCGAAGGAAACGGCGACTACAAGACCCCGCAACGGTTCGCCTACGAGCTCACCTTCGGCCCCTACAAGCCGGACATCGACGGCGAGTTCCACGGCGCCCGCACCCCCTACGCCGACTACTTCGGTTCCGGCCAGCACCTCCTCATCCGGACCGAGCTCGACTACCAGTTCTTGCATCGCTTCGGATCGCTCGCCGCGGGGTTCGGGCTCGGTTACTTCTCGGTCACGGGGACCGCCCCGGTGGCGAGCGGCACCGGCGCGCTCAGCGGCGACCAGTCGAACCTGAAGGTCGTCCCGCTCAGCCTGTCGGCCGTCTACCGGTTCGACGTTCTGCTCGAGCAGCGCAAGATCCCCCTGGTGCCCTTCGCCAAGCTGGGCCTCGATTGGGCCTACTGGCAGAACACCGACGGGAACGGAAACATCGCCGCGTCGGGCGGTGGGCACGCGCGGGGCGGGACCTGGGGCTGGCACGCCGGGGGCGGCGTGGCGCTGATGCTGGATTTCATCGATCCGGACGCGGCCCGCGACTTCGACAACGACCTCGGCGTGAACCACACCGGGCTCACCTTCGAGTACTACCACTCGGACATCTCGGGCCTGGGCCAGTCGGGCCAGCTTCACGTCGGTGACGACAACTGGACGCTCGGGCTCGTGCTCGAGTTCTGACTTTTGGCCCGGCGGTGGAGGGTCGTCGTCGAGTACGACGGCACCGATTTCTCCGGCTGGCAACGCCAGCCCGGTGAGCGAACGGTGCAGGGCGTCCTCGAGGACGCCATCCGCGAGATGATCGGCGAGAGCGTGTTCGTGCGCGCCGCCGGGCGCACCGACGCCGGCGTCCACGCCGACGGCCAGGTGGCCAGCTTCGATCTCGAGCAGCCCATCCCCCCGCACGGTCTGCTGCGGGGGCTGAACTCGAGCCTGCCCGTCGACGTCGCCCTCCTCGACGCCGCGGAGGCGGCGCCCGACTTCGACGCCCGCTTCTCGGCGCGCGGCAAGGTCTACCGCTACACCGTCTGGGCCCACTTCGTCCGCTCGCCCCTGCGCGCGCGCCGCGCCTGGCACGTGCGCCAGCCACTGGACGTCGAGGCGATGCGCGCGGCGGCCGCCGGCCTGATCGGCGACCACGACTTCCGCGCCTTCCGCGCCTCGGACTGCGACCGGCGGACGACCCGGCGGATCGTGCGCGCCATCGACGTCGACCGCCAGGGGGCGCTCTTGACCATCGACGTCGAGGCGACCGCCTTCCTCAAGAACATGGTCCGCATCCTGGTGGGCACCTTGGTCGACGTGGGACGCGGTCGGATCAAGCCCTCCGCCGTCGCCCACATGCTGGAGACCGGCGACCGCGCGGCCGGTGGGATGACCGCCCCCGCCTGCGGCCTGACCCTGCTGCGCGTAATTTACTGAGTGACCTGCTCGGTCACCGGCGCGGGCGGCGGCTCGCCGAGCATCTCGGCGATGCGGGCGTGAACCTGCTTGACCAGACGTTCGCGGTCCCCCGGGCCGAGGCCGGCCGTCGGGATCGGCTCGCCGATCTGGAGGCGGACCTCGCCGGCGCGGATCAGCATCGCCCCCCTGGGCATGAGCACCCGCGTCCCCTCGATGGCCAGCGGGACGATGTCGGTGCCTGAATCAATCGCCAGGTGGAACCCCCCTTTCTTGAAGGGCATCAGGCGGCCGTCGCGGGTCCGCGTCCCCTCCGGATAGATGAGGACGGACTGCCCCGCTTTGATCCGGCGCGCCGCCTCCTCGATGCTTCGGCGCGCGGCCAGAGCGTTCTGGCGGTCGATGAAGATGAACCGGCCGGCCCACATCGCCCAGCCGAAGAGGGGTATCCGGGCGAGCTGCTTCTTGGCGATGAACCGGAACGACACCGGCAGCCCCACGAAGCCCGCCCAGATATCGATCATCGAGGCGTGGTTGCACATGAAGATGTACGGC
This sequence comes from Polyangia bacterium, assembly GCA_036498765.1. Classification (GTDB taxonomy): domain Bacteria; phylum Myxococcota_A; class Polyangia; order Fen-1088; family Fen-1088; genus JADGRB01. The sequence continues at coordinate 1,947 of DASYEX010000392.1, read as the reverse complement.
CGGTTGGGATCGAGCTCGGCCCGCGACACGACGTTCAACCTGACGCCGGGTACCCCGAGCACGAGCCGCGACCAGAGGCGGGCGATCTTGAAGACGGTCTCGCCGCTCCGGTCGAACACGCCGCTCAACACCGCGACGGTGGCGAGGATGATGGTCTCGACCACAAATGTCACCAGAGCGATTACGGGGCGGATCATCGGGAGGATGGACCCATGGTATCTTTTCGCCGTGGACTTCCGGAAGACCTACTACATTCTTCCGAACCTGTTCACCCTCTCGAGCGTCTTCTGCGGGTTCATTTCCATCTCGCTGTCGGCGTCGTCGGGGTCGACGGGCAGCGACCTCTATCAGGCCGCGCTGGCGATCTGCTTCGGCTTCTTCTTCGACACGGCGGACGGCCGCGTCGCCCGGCTGACCAAGACGCAGACCGACCTCGGCCGTGACCTCGATTCGCTGGCCGACGCCATCACCTTCGGCGTCGCGCCGGCGATCATGGTCTACAAGTGGGGTCTCACCAGCTTCGGGCGGCTGGGGATCTTCTTCGCCGGCCTCTACGTCTGCGCGGGCGTGATGCGCCTGGCCCGCTTCAACGTGCTGTCGCGCCGCGAGGCGTCCGCGGGCCAGAAGGCGCCCGGCAAGTACACGCTGGGGCTCTCCATCCCAGCGGCGGCCAGCGTGCTGGTGCTGATGGTCGTCGTCGCCCACAACGTCCACCCCTACCGGATCGCCAGCGACGGCGTGGTGGCGGCCGTCGTGCTGGTGCTGTCGTACCTGATGGTCTCGCGGGTCCGCTTCCGCTCGTTCAAGGACCTGCGGCTGACCCGCCGCACGATCGAGCTGGCCGTGCTCATCGCCGCCTGCTGGATCCTGGTGGCGATGAACGGGGTCGACAAGGCGCTCATCTTCCTGGTGCTGATCATGGCCTACATCGCCCTCGGACTGGCCGAGACGGTCCTGCTCATGCGCCGCCAGTTCATCGAGCAGCGCCGCGAGAAGCAGGCGGCGGCCGAAGACGTCCCCGGCGACGAGGAAGTCCTGCGCGAGCTCGGCGCCTACGACGAGACGACGTAAAAATGGGAACCCTGGGAGGGTTCCCAAACCCTCCCGCGATGAGCTCCGCCCGGCACAGCCGGCCTGCGCTCGACGCGATCTAGATGGGAGCCCTGGAAGAGTTCCCAAACCCTCCCGCGATGAGCTCCGGCCGGCACAGCCGGCCTGCGCTCGACGCGATCTAGGGCCCCCGCGCGACGGGAGCCGGGCCCGGATCCTGCCTCCGATCAACCGGTCCTAGCGCCGGATCGTGGCGCTACTTCTTGGGAGCCAGTTTCGACTTGTCGGCTGCGGATGAGCCGCCGTCGTCTAGCTCGACGAAGGCGCCCCAGATGGCGCCCACCAGAGGGCCGATCAGGAGGGGGACGTCGATGAGGGGGCGGTCGGGGGCTCCGAGCTTGGCGGTGAAGGCCATGTGCATCCCGGGCAGGATCTTGCCGAGGCCCCAGAAAATCGCGCCGCCGATGACGGCGCCGAAGATCCCCTTGAGGGTGGTGGTCCAGACCGTGTCCTGGCGCCAGGGGGGCTTGCCGCACAGGATGCCGACCAGGCCGCCGATCACCGCGTAGGTGACCGTTCCCAAGAACCCGCCCGCGATGCCCAGCTTGAGCGCGCCGGCGCCGAGGGCGGCACCGACGACGCCGCCCTTGAGAAGGCCCAGAAGAAGGCGACCCATGGATCAACTATAGCAGGCGAAAATCGCGCGGAGGGGGCCAGGCGACGTTAAGCTTAGGTTCATCGATGCGCCCGCCCAAGCTCATCGATCGCACGACCGGCGTACTGCTCCACCCGACCAGCCTCCCCGGCGGAGATCTGGGCGGAACGGCGCGCGAGATGGTCGATTTCCTGGCCGCCGCGGGCTGCAGCTGGTGGCAGATGCTCCCGGTGGGGCCGACC
>DASYEX010000391.1:0-3705 GCA_036498765.1 Polyangia bacterium | reverse complement strand
GCCGATCCGCTTGACCGCCAGCGTGGCATCGAACCACATGACGCCCAGGACGACGGGCCGGCAGGCGTAAAGCGGTGGGAACGGGCGCTCGACGGCGCCCGGGACGCCCGCCGGCTGGGGCGGGTCCCACAGCTCCCGGTCCGGAATGGTTTCGATGTCCAGCACCAGGTAGGTGAGGTCGGTCGTCACGCGTGGATTGTAGCGTGCGCGTGAGCATTCGTGGGCGGCCAAGGCCGTGATAGAAAGCTCGGCGATGGCTTACTTCGTTCGCCTTCGCCGCCTCATCTTGAGGGGCTTGGGGGTCTTCGGCGTCATGGCGGTCGCAGGCGCGGCCGGCTGCGCGCACCCGCTGCCGCCGCCGGTTCAGCCGTGGCAGCGCGAGTACCTGGCCAAGCGGGCCATGCGCTTCGACGCCGACCCGCTCGAGGATCGCTTCCGGCAGCACTGGTACGGCTCGCGCGAGGGGGCGGACCTGGGCTTCGGTCAACCCGGCGGCGGCTGCGGCTGCAATTGAAGCGCGCCCCGGTCCTCCTCCTGGCGCTGGCGGGGACGCTGGTCCCGCGCGCCGCCGCGCGCGCCGACAACGAGATCACCATCCGCGGCGCCTACTACCGCGAGCCCTCGACCCGCGTCATCCAGCCGGTCGTCGAGATCGCCAAGGACCTTCCGGACGGCTTCGACGTGCGCGCGCACTACCTGGTCGACACGATCACTTCGGCCTCGGCCGCCACGGGGACCGGCGCCGACAGCATCTTCACCGAGATCCGCAACGAGGTCGCGCTCGGCGTGGGCAAGAACTGGAACCGCACGCGCGTCACCCTCAGCTACAAGTACAGCGCCGAGTCCGACTACTGGTCTCACGCGGTGTGGGCCTCGGTGGCGCAGCGCCTGTGGGCCGACACGGCCACCATCGGTCTCTCCGGCGGCGTGAGCCTGGACCAGGTCGGGTTTCGCGGACTCCGGACTCCGGACTGCCTCAAGCTCGGGAGCACGAGCTGCCCGCTCAACTCGGTGTTTGGGGGCTTCGCGTACACGCAGGTCTTGTCACCGGTCGACGTGGCGCAGATCAACCTCGACGCCACAGGCATGTGGGGCTTCCTGGAGAACCCCTACCGCACGTACCCGCCCATGTCGATGTACGAGGTGTTCCCGGACGATCGGCTGCGGACCGCGTTCTCCGTCCGCTACGCGCACTACATCCCGGAGGCGCAGAGCGGAATCCAGCTCCAGTACCGCTACTACCACGACTTCGATCCGACGAACTTCTCGGCAGATCCCTGGGGCCTCTCCGCCAGCACCGTCGAGGCGCGCATCTACCACCAGCTGACGCGTGATCTCGAGATCCGGCTGCTCTACCGGCAGTACTTTCAGCAGCCACCGGCCTTCTGGTGCGACGTCCCCATCAATCCGGGCTGCACGGCGGGGACCACGCCGACCAACGCGGCCTGGAAGTACGCCTCGGCCGATCCGGCTCTGGGGCCGGTCCGCACCGAGTACCCGGAGGTCAAGCTGGTCTGGGACGCGGACGCCTTGCGCGCGGTCCCTTTCTTCCGCTGGTTCGCCGCGGGGACCTTCGAGATCTCGTACGGGCACTACTTCCAGAACAACGCCTTCGGCAACGCCCACGTGCTCCAGACCGGCTACACGATGCCATACTAGGGGTATGGGCGCCGAGCACCGCCTGACCTTCGACCGCTCGCTCCGGCAGGTGCGGGCGGCCCAGCTCCGCGGCCAGGCGCGCCGGCGGGCCATCCTTCAGATCCTCCTGGGGTCGGTCTTCCTGATGGGCGCGATCGCCTACGCGCTGGCGCCCGACCGGCACGCGCAGATCAGCATCACCTGGATGGCGGCGCTGGTCGTCTTCTCGACGGCGGACGTCGCCCTCGGCCTCCGCCTGCTGGCGCGGCTGGCCCGGCGCTCGCCTCTTTGGTGGGTGCCGGGGAGCGTGGCCTGGGGCCTCCTGGCGGTGACGCTGCTCGCGGTCCTGCTGCGGACCTGACATGCGGTCGGTCCTCATCACCGGCAGCTCGTCCGGCATCGGGCGCGCGACCGCCGAGCGCTTCGCCGCGCGCGATTGGCGGGTGTTCGCCAGCATGCGCCGTCCCGAGGCCGGAGCGGCGCTGCGCGAGCTGGCGGCCGGCCACGGCTGGCACCTCTCCACGCCCACGCTCGACGTCACGCGCGACGAATCGGTCGCGGCCGCGGTCGCTGCGCTGCTCGAGGAGACCGGCGGCCGGCTCGACGTGCTGGTCAACAACGCCGGCTACTACGCCTGGGGTCCCCTCGAGGAAACGACGCCGGAGGAGCTGCGCGCCCAGCTCGAGACCAACGTGGTCGGCGTCCTGCGCGTCACCCGGGCGGTGCTGCCGGCGATGCGCGCCCGCCGGGACGGCGCAGTCGTTACCCTGGGCTCCGTGTCGGGCCTGGTGGCGCTCCCGGTCGTCGGCCCCTACCACGCCTCCAAGTGGGCGCTGGAGGGGATGATCGAGTCCTGGCGCCTCGAGCTGGCCCCTTTCGGCGTGCGGATGGCCTTGGTCGAACCCGGCCCCTTCGCCACCTCCCTGCACGCCAACGAGCTCCTCGCCGCCGACAACCGCCGGGATAGCCCCTACGCGGGCCTGGTCGAGGCCTACCGGCACCGCTCGGCCGGCCTCCCCCGGGCCAAAAATCTGGCGCCGGTCGTCGACGCCATCGAGCGGGCGGCCACCTCCGCCCATCCCCGTTTGCGCTGGCCGGTCGGGCCGACCTCGCTCTCGGCCCGCCTGCGCCCCTTCGTCCCGGACCGGTTGTACGAATTCATCATGCGGCTCGCCTTCAAGCCGCGCGCGCTCCCGGCCGCCGATCCCGGCCGCACAGACGCGTCGTTGCGGCTATAATCGATCGTCGTGTCCGATAAACTCTCGCGCGCGGAAGTCGACTTCGTCCTGCGCCGCGCCGCCGAGATCGACACGCAGTCGCCGGCGCGCGAGCGGGCCAGCGCCGAGGCGCTGAGCGTCGGCGAGCTGGTCCGGTTGGGCGAGGAGGCAGGTCTGCCGCGGACTGCGGTCGAGCAGGCGCTGACCGAGATGCGGCGGGGGGCGCCGATCGAGCCGGAGGAGCAGGGGGGGGCGTTGACCCGCACGCTCGGCGCGAGCCGAGTCGTCGTCAGCCGGGTGGTCAAGGCGCCGATCGAAAGCGTCCGGCGCGCCGTCGATCGCTTCCTGCGCGAGCAGCTCATGACCGTGCGCCGCCACCACGGCGACCGGGTCGAGTGGGAGCGCGCCCAGGGTCTCTGGCCCGGCCTGGTCCGTTCGCTCGACTTCTCCAAGCGCTACGCCTTCGCGCTCGTGACCCGCGTCGAGACGATCCTGTCGCAGGAGGGGCCCGACGGCGACGAGACGGCGGTGACCTTCAACATCGACCTCTCCGACATGCGGCGCGAGCGCTTCGGTCAGATGGGGATGCGCGCGGCGATGGCCTTCCTGCTCTTCGGCGTGGGCGGCGCGCTCATGGCCCCGGGCTCCGCCGTCTACGATCTCGTCGCGCTCGCCGGGGGCGGCGTCGCGGCCGGCGGCATCTTCGCCCTCGAGCGCCGCCGCTACCTCGAGAGCCGCAGCCGCGTGTCGCTGGCGCCCGAGCGCTTCCTGGATCTTCTCACCCAGCGCCATCGCCGCGCCGCCCTGACCGCCCCACCTCGTCTTCCACGGAACCATCGCCGTCCTCGGA
>DASYEX010000390.1:0-8101 GCA_036498765.1 Polyangia bacterium | reverse complement strand
CCTTGACGCCGACGACGCGCGCGCCGTAGATGCTGGTGCCGAGGATCTTGGCCGGCTCGAGATCGTAGGGGACCAGGATGACGGCCGGCAGCCCCGCCGCGGCGGCCTGGGCGGCGGTGGCGTTGGCCAGGTTTCCGGTCGAGGCGCAGGCGATGGTGCCGATGCCGAACTCGATCGCCTTCGACACGGCGACCGAGACGACGCGATCTTTGAAGGAAAGCGTCGGGAAGGAAACCGCGTCGTTCTTGACCCAGACCTCTTTGAGGCCGAGGCGCTTGGCCAGCCGCTCGGCGCGCACCAGCGGCGTCATCCCGCTCGCCTGGCCGACCGCGGGCGGGCCGTCGAGCGGCAGGAGCTCGGCGTAGCGCCACATCGACTTCGGCCGCGACTCGATCGTGGCCCGCGTCAGCACCTGGCCGATGCGCGCGTAGTCGTAAGAGACCTCCAGCGGGCCGAAGCAGTTCTCGCAAACGTGTACCGGTGCCTTGTCGTAGGTCGTGCCGCACTCGCGGCAGGAGAGTCCCTGGACGTAGCTCGGTTGGTTGACGGCGGGGGCGGTGCTCATGGCGTTACGCAGTCGGCGGTGCCGTAGTCGGCGGTGCCGTAGTCGGCGGCCGAGAGCGCCTGGATGCGCGCCTCTGGACCGCAGACGGCGCACAGCGGGTTGGGGTTGAACCGGACGGTCCTGACCGACATGGAAGGCGAATCATACTGGACCAGACGCCCAACGAAAGCGGGAGTTTCGCCTTTGCTCAGCCGGGCGGCCTCGGCTCCCAGCAGGGCCCCGATGACGCCGGGCACCGGACCCAGGACCCCGGCCTCCGCGCAGGAGGGGCCGACGCCCGCGGGGGGCGGCTCCTCGAACAGGCACCGGTAGCAGGGTCGTCCGTGGGCTGGGACGGTGAGGAGCTGTCCGCCCAACCCCACCGCGGCGCCGTGGCAGAGCGGCTTTCCCGTCAGGACGGCCGCGTCGTTGGCCAGGAACTTGGCTGCGAAGTTGTCGGTCCCGTCGACGATGACGGCGTAGCTCTCCATCAGAGCGAGGGCGTTGCCGACCTCGAACCGGACGGCGTGCGGCGTCACCTCGACCTCGGGAAACCGGCCGGCGAGGGCGCGCGCGAAGGCCGTCACCTTCGGCGCGCCGACGTCGGTGTCCGCGAACAGGACCTGGCGATGCAGGTTGGTGATGTCGACGCGGTCATCGTCGACGACGCCGATCCGGGTGACGCCTGCCGCCGCCAGCGCCAGCGCCGCCGGGCAGCCCAGGCCCCCGGCGCCGAGGATCAAGACGCCGCCGTTCATTCGCGCGGAGCTCATTCGAACGACGCGTCCGACGAGAAGTACCGCTCGCCGGTGTCGCAGAGGATGGTGACGACGGTCTTGCCGGGGCCGAGCTCGCGGGCGACGTCGAGCGCGATCTTCACCGAGGCGCCCGCCGAGATCCCCACCAAGAGGCCTTCGCGGCGGGCCAGCGCCAGCTTGGTCCGCTGGGCGTCGGCTTCGGAGATCTGCCGCACCTCCGACAGCACCGCGCGATCGAGGATGGCCGGCACGAACCCGGCGCCGATCCCGTCGATCCGGTGTTCGCCGGGAGGGCCGCCCGAGAGCACGGCGCTCTTTTCCGGCTCGACGGCCACGATGCGGACGTCGGGGCGGAGCTCGCGCAGCACGCGCCCCACGCCGGTGATCGTGCCGCCGGTGCCGACGCCGTGCACGAACGCGTCGGGGCTGCGGTTCCCGAGCTGGGCGACGATCTCCGGGCCGGTCGTCCGATAGTGCGCGGCGACGTTGGCCGGGTTGTTGAATTGCTGCGGCATGAAGGCGTGCGGCGTGTCGCGGGCGATCTCCTGCGCCCGCTCGACGGCACCGCGCATCACCGACGCCGCCGGCGTCAGGTGCAGCTCCGCGCCGTACGCCTTGAGCAGCGCCCGCCGCTCCAGCGACATGTTGTCGGGCATGGTGAGGATCAGCCGGTAGCGCTTGGCCGCCGAGACCAGCGCCAGGCCGACGCCGGTGTTGCCGCTGGTCGGCTCGATGATCACCGACTCGCCCGGTTTGATCTTCCCTTCGCGCTCGGCCGCCTCGATCATCGAGAGCGCCACCCGGTCCTTGACGGATCCGCCCGGGTTGAACTGCTCACACTTGCAGAACACGTCGGCCATGGTGTCGTCGACGAGGTGACGCAGCCGCACGAGCGGCGTCCCGCCGATGAGATCGAGCATGCTGTTGACGGCGTACGCGGGCATCCTGACCGGCGCAGATTAGCTCAGGGGCGCTCGCCGATCTCGATGATCGAGCAGGCGAGGATCGGCTCCAGGCCCAGCGCCTCGGCGCGGGCGACCAGCGCGTCACTCTCGGCGCCCGGGTTCAAATAGATCTCCTTCGGCTGCTTGGCCTTGATCGCCTCGAGCAGCGTGATGCCGACCGAAGGCGGCACGTAGAGCGTGAAGCGGTCGACGCCGGCGGGAAGGTCTTCGATGCGCGCGGTGACCGGCAGCCCCTCGATCGTCTTCTCCGTCGGGTTGACCGGATAGACCGTCCAGCCGCGCCGTAGATAGGCGCGCACGGCCTTGTTGCCGTACTTCTGCGGCGCGCTCGAGGCCCCGACGACGGCGACGCTGGGCATGTTAGTCCGCCTTCCGGCCGCAGGTGCCGCAGGCGCCGTCCGCCCCGACGATGCCGACGCAGCTTCCGTCGTCGCAGAGGCGGCGTGCCGGGTCGAAGCCGCCCGGGCCGCCAGGGTCGGGCGCGCGCGCGACCTCGGCGGCCTCGCTCCCGGCGCTGGCCGATTCGGGGTGGCCGCAAACGCTGCAGAGGCCGTCCGGCCCGAGGACACCGACGCAGCTCCCGTCGGGGCAGAGCTGTCGGTTGGGGTTGAACGAGGCCTGTTCGGTCATGCCCAGATTCTACCGCGCCTGCCCGCGGTCTGCGTCACCCGCCCGGCGCCAGCACGCACTTGCGGAGGACCGCCGCCAACTCCGCGACGTTGGGGTCCCGCAGGATGCCCAGGTGGTTCCCCGGTAGGTCGCGGATCTCGAACCTGCCACGCATGAGCCGGCGCCAGCCGAGGTCGGGGTCGATCGTCATCCCTGGGTATTCGCTCTTGTCGGTGGCGCGGAAGAGGATCGTATCGCCCGCGTAGGGGAGGGCGCTCTTTTCCCACGCCGCCATGGCGTCGTCGTAGGCGGCGTCGCGGAGCTTGCCCAGCTTGTCGGCCGCCGCCGTCTCGTCCGCGGGGGCCGGCTGCTTGCCGGACCCGGGGTCGAGGATCTTGCGCGCCAGCTTGCGTCCCAGGTTCAGGAGCCCGTCCTTGTTCACGAGACGCTGGAGCTGAGCCCTGCGATCGGGCCGCATCGAGGCCGGCAAGATCGTGTCGAGCAGAGCCAGGGTCCGCACCTCCTCGCCGGCCTCGCGCAGCCGGCGGGCGATCTCGTAGGCCAGCACGCCGCCGAACGAGACGCCGGCCAGGTGGTAGGGGCCGTGCGGCTGGACCTTGCGCACGGCGGCCAGGTACTCGACCACCAGCGCGCCGACGTCGACCTTCGGCGCGCCGCCGTTGCGCAGCGCCGCCGTGAGCTGCTCGTCGGCCGAGACGACCACGCCGTAGCTCTCGATCCCCTGGCCCAGGCTCTGCGCGGCCGTGCGGTAGAGGTGAACGCCGCAGATGAAGAACATGCGCGGCGCGCCCGGCTCCTTGCGCAACACCACCGCGCCGGTCTCGAAGTTCCCGCCGCCGCCGCGGACGGCGTCGGCGACGGCGCGCAGCGACGGTCCCGCGAACAGGCCCGCCAGGCTGAACGGCACGCCCAGGCGGGCCTCGACCGTGTTGACGAAGCGCACCGCCAGCAGCGACTGTCCGCCCAGCGCGAAGAAGTCGTCGTCGAGGCCGATCTCGGGGACGCCCAGCAGATCCTGCCAGATCTCGGCGACGGCCACGTCGACGTCGTCGCGCAGGGCCTCGCCGCCGCCCGCGGCGCCAGCGCCCGCGGCGCCAGCGCCCGCGGCGCGCGAAACGATGACGGGGGCGGGGAGCGCCTTGCGGTCGACCTTCCCGGCCGGCGTGAGCGGCAGCGCCTCCAGCGCGACGAACTGTTGCGGCACCATGTAGGGGGGCAGCGCGGCCGAGAGGTGCGCCTTGAGCGCGTCGGTGTCGAGGGTCCGGTCCGCCTCGGCGACGAAGTAGGCAGCGAGCTGGGCGTCGCCGCCCGGCCGTGAGAAGACGTTGACCACGCCCTTGCGGACGCCCGGGAACCGCTCGAGCACCGCCTCGATCTCGCCGAGCTCGATGCGGAAACCGCGGATCTTCACCTGGAAGTCGCTGCGACCGAGACAGTCGAGATCGCCGTCGGCCAGCACGCGGCCGAGATCGCCGGTCCGGTACATCCGCTGGCCGGGCACGAACGGATCGGGGACGAACCGCTCGCGCGTCAGCTCGTCGCGCCCCGCGTAGCCGAGCGCGACGCCCTCGCCCGCGATCCAGAGCTCGCCGGTGGCGCCGATCGGCACTTGGGCGAGGTCGGCGTCGAGCACGTAGACGCGGGTGTTGTCGATCGGCTTGCCGATGGTGATGCGCGCGCCCGGCCGCACCTGCTTGACCGTCGACCAGATGGTCGTCTCGGTGGGGCCGTACATGTTCCAGATCTCGCCCACGCGATCCCCCAGCGCGGCGAGGAGACTCTCCGGCAGCGGCTCGCCGCCGACCAGGAGGCGCAGCGATCTGCGCCCGGACCAACCGGCGTCGAGCAGCATGCGCCAGGTGGCGGGGGTGGCCTGCATGACGGTGATGTTCTCGGCCTCGAGGAGCTTGGCCAGCGCGTCGGGATCGGAGGCGTCCCGGCGGCTGGCGATGATCACCGTGCCCCCCGAGACCAGCGGCAGAAACATCTCCAGGCCAGCGATGTCGAAGCTGATGGTGGTGACGGCCAGCAGACGATCGTCGCCCGTGAAGCCGGGCTCGCGCTGCATCGACACCTGGAAGTTCTCCAGCGCGCGGTGCGGGATCTCCACCCCCTTGGGGCGGCCGGTCGAGCCCGAGGTGAAGAGGACGTAGGCGCGCTCCGCGCCGCTCACGGTCACGGCCGGGGGCTCGTCCGGCTCGGCGCCGAGCTCGCCGGCCAAGCTGTCGAGGCGGATCAGCGTCTCGACGGGCGGCGCGGCCGAGGCGGCGGCGGTCTCGGTGACGACGATCCGGACGCGCGCGTCCTCCGCCATCATCGCCAGCCGGGCGGCGGGATAGCCGGGGTCCATCGGCACGTAGGCGGCGCCGCACTTGAGCACCGCCAGGAGCGCGATCGGGAGCTGCTCGGAGCGCTCCAGGCAGACGCCCACGCAGTCGCGCGCGCGGATCCCCTGCTTGCGCAGGCGGTGCGCGAGCTGGTTGGCGCGCCGATCGAGCTCGGCGTAGCTGAGGTCCTTGCCGCCGAAGCGAACCGCGATCTTCCGAGGGTGCTGGGCGGCCTGGGCAGCGACGCGCGCGTGCACCGGCGTCCCGGCCAGCGGCCGCTCGCGCGCGTTGAGCTCGGCGAGCAGCGCCAGCTCGTCGGGTCCGAGCAGCGCCAGGTTCTTGAGCGGCGTCGCCGGACGGGCGGCGACGTCGGCGACCAGCGTCTCGAGCTCGCGCATCCAGCGGCGCACGGTCGCCTCGTCGAACAGCGCCGTCGCATAGGACCACTCGACGGTCACGCGGTCGCCGTGGTCGACGGCGTTGACCGAGAGCTCGAAGGTCTCGAACGCGCGCGGGACGGTCTCGGCGGTTGCCTCGAGCGGGCCGAAGTCGAGCCGCGGCGGCGCCGCTTCGACGTTGATGCAGACGGGGACGAGCGGGATCCGGCTGGGGTCGAAGGGGACGTTCAACCGGCGGACCAGGCCGCCCAGCGTCACCTGCTGATGCTCGAGCGCCTCGCGCAGGGCGGCACGGGTGGCCGCGAGATGTCCGCTGAACGTCGCCGACGGCTCGACGGCCGTGCGGAGGGGGAGGACGTGACCGGCGTGGCCGACCAGCGCCTCGGCGCCGGCGACCGCCTGACCCGCGGCGGGGAGGGCGACGATCAGATCGCGCTGGCCGGTCAGCCGGGCCAACCAGACCTGAAAAGCCGCCCGGAGGGCGACGTCGAATGGGTGGCCGGCCTCGGCCCCCAGCCGTCGCAGCGCCTCGGTGAGGCCTGGCTCGAGCGGCAGGTCGAGCCGACTGGCGGCGTAGGTCCGGCGCGCGGGGTAAAGGCGGTCGGTCGGCAGATCGAGCGTCTTGAGCGGGCCCGAGAGCCGCTCGAGCCAGTAAACCTCGTCGGCCGCCCCCTCCGGTCTCGCCGCGCGGGCGCGGAGCGACGAGGCATACGAGGCGAACGTCGGCGCCGGTCCCAGCCCGGCGTCCGCGGGCGTGGGGGGCACCGGCCAGCGCGAGAGCCCCACGCGATAGAGGGCAGCCAGCTCGCGCAGGAGGACGCCCGCGGATCCGGCGTCGCAGACGGCCTCGTGCGCGCAGAAGACCAGCTTGTGCAGCCGCGGCTCGAGGCGGACGAGCGAGGTCCGGCAGAGCGGCGCCCGCTCGAGATCGAACGGCGTCAGGACCTCGGCGCGGAACAGCTCGTCGAGTCGGCGCGCGCGGGCTTCGGCGCCAAGCTCGCTGAGGTCGTGGCGCGCGAGCGTGCTCCGGCGCTCGGCGAGGATCGTGAGCCCTTGTCCGTCGCTCGTGAATCCGCACCGCAGCGCCTCATGGCGATCGGTCAGGGTCTGCCAGGCCGCCGCCAGCAGGTCGGTGTTCAGGTCACCGCGCAGCGTGAGCGAAAGACAGCCGTTGAAGGCGCGGTTGGCGTCGTCGCCCCCGACCTTGGCCGCCATCCACAGCTCCTGTTGAGGCGCGGTCGGCGCGCGTGGGACCGGCCGAGCGCCGCCCGGCAACGGATCCGGCTCGACCGGGATGGCCTCGGTGGTCATGATCGCTGCGCGCAGCTTATACCAACTCGACTCGGCGTCAGCGGGCGGGGGGCGGCGCCGTTGCGCTCGCTTCGCGCCGATGCATCTCCTCGATGACCAGGTCGATCTGATCGCCGACCGGTCCCAGATCGACCTCGCCCTTCGCGTCGGAGGTCCGGGGGCGGAAGACCATGTTCAGGACGGCGGTCACCGGCGCGTCGCTGCGCGCGGCGCGGGGGACCTCGATCTCGAAGGCGCTGTCCTTGAGGCAGCGCTCCACCGCGGCGTTGCCCAGCGTCGACGATTCGATGGACGCCCGCTCGACCTCGCCGCGCACGAGCTCGATGGCCAGGCGCACCTTGCCGGTGAGATCGCGGAGCGCCGGCGTCGCCGCCGTCCGGTTGAGGTAGCAGGCGCGCGCCCGGGGCATGTAGGCCAGCGACAGGACGTTGCGGACCACCATCCGATCCATCGAGCCTTTGACCGGCACGTCGCCCGCACCGGCGGCGGCGCGCGCGACGGGCTCGACCAGCGCCACCAGCGAGGGCGCGCTCAGGAGCCTCACCGCGTTCGCGCCTGGCTCGATCCAGGGACGCAGCCAGTCGGGCGCGAGGTGGGCGAGAGGCGGGGAGGGCGCGATCGAGACGCGCTGTCCGTGCACCAGCGCCTCGATCCGCACGCCGTGGGGCGGGCGTTCTCTCCCCTTCCAGGGAACGACCCCGGCCAGCAGCGCCCCGGGCGCCAGTCCCTCCGAGAGGCGTCGGTCGAGCCCGTCGGCGACCAGCCGCACCGCGCCCAGATCGCCGCCGCGGGCCAGGTCTGCCAGCGCCGCCGGGACGGCGTCGCCGATCTCGCTGGCGCGCAGCTCGCGGGCCACGCCGCCCCGTGCGGCGGCGAACGCGCGAAGGGCGTCGCGCGCGCGTGGCCCGGCCGGCTCGTCGTCGACCGCGCGCACGGTCAGGACGGCCACGGCCACGTCGAGACCGGGCGGCGTCCCCAGCGCGCGATCGAGCGCCGCGCCGTCGGCGTCGTCGCCAATCGCGCCGTCGGTCACCAGCGCGACCAGCGTGCGCGGACCGAAGCTGGTCGCTTCCCGCGCCAGCAGCGCGCCGGCCTCGCGCAGCGCCGCGGGGAGGTCGGTCCCGTTCTGCAGCCGGTCGGGGACCATCTCCAGCTCGAAGGCTTCGAT
>DASYEX010000389.1:0-2027 GCA_036498765.1 Polyangia bacterium | reverse complement strand
CGCCACCTCCATCACCCGGCAGGCCAGCGTCTTGTCGCCGCGGGTCCAGGTCACGCGGTAGGTGCCGGCCTTGGGCGCGGTCAGCTCGGCCGCCAGGCTCCCCGGGACGCCCGGGTGGCGCGTCCCCGCCAGCGCGTGGTGGGCGCCGGCCGGATCGGTCGCCGAGAGCTCGCCGGCGCCGTCCTCCTCGCCGACCGCCAGGAGCTTGATCGTCGCGCCGGCGACGGGCGCGACCGGAGACCACCAGAGCGCCTTGTCCTCGCTGTCGGCGCAGCCGCCGGCCGACGCCGCGGCCGCCGCCTTCTTCTTGGCGCCCGCGCGCGCCTCGGCCCGCCCGCCGGCGAGGACCAAAAGGGGGACCACCGCCAGCACCGCCAGCGCGTGTCGCCCCAACCTCATCGGCCGGTGTCCGACGCCGCGGCGTACTTCAAGGTGTAGCCGCGCGGCTCGACGAACGCGGCGAACAGCTCGCGCGCGTGCGCGTCGGCGCGCTCGAGGACGCCGGCCGCGCGCGCCCCCCGCTCGAGCGCCTCGCGCGCCTCCCCGTACCAGCGGTTGCGGTCGGCGGGCTCGATGGCGTTCAAGAAGCCGGCGTCCTCGTTGATGGTCTCGAACCGCTGGACGTCGATCGAGAGGATCCGCGGCGGCGGCAGCGTCACCTGCACCTCGCGCTTGGCGTGGTTGAGGGTGATCGAGATGGCGCCATCGCACACGTCAAACCCCGCCGACACCACCCCGGAATAGAAGAGGTAGGCGGTCGGCTCCTTGGTGAAGGGCAGATCGATGGTCTTGGGGACCGTCTTCTTGGCGTAGTCGGCCAGCGACAGCTCGACCGTCGACAGCTTGCAGACCTTGCGGACCCCCTGGAGGATCTCCAGCTCCTGGCTCCGGATCTCGCGCCGGGTGCGCTGGGCGATCATGCCGCCCGTCGCCAGAATGAGCGCGATGAGCGTGGCGCTCCAGATCAGCATCGCCCGGCGCGAGCGCGGGCGGGGGACCACCGGGAACGGACTCAAGCCGGTCCGGCGCCGGCCGTCCGTGCCGGGAGGTGCCGCGACGTCATGGCGGGAGAATACGCCTCCCGGCCCCCCTCGGCGAGGCGGTTTTGAGACTCGGTTTTGGGAGGCTACGCGGCTCGTGATACCAATGGAGCTGATGCGTGGCCGGGCACCGGGTCGACGCGTGGACCAAGCTGGGCTTTGCCCAGCGCGGGGCCCCCGCGAACGTCCGCGTTCGCGCGGTCGCTTGCAGTCCTTCGCGGGAGGGCGCGTGGACCAAGCTGGGCTTTGCCCAGCGGAGTCCTTCGCGGGAGGGCGCGGGAACCCTCCCAGGGTTCCCGAGTAGATGATGCGCTGGCGCGATCAGACCGGGTCGACGCGGGCCGCCGCCGCCGAGGGGACGCGTGCGCGCGGCGGAAAGGGGAAGGACCGGCGTCCGGTCATCGGCGTCCTCATCGATACGGTGCGCGGCGGCTATCAGAACACGGTGCTGACCGGCCTGGCCGACACGGCCAGCCGCCGCGAGGTCAGCCTGGCGGTCTTCGCCGGCGGGGTCATCGGGGCGCCCGGCAGCGAGGGAGTCCACCGAAACTTCATCTACGACCTGTGCGACGACGACGCGCTCGACGGCGCCGTGATCCTGGGCGGCGCGCTGGGGAACGCGCTGGGGCCGTCTTCGGTCGAGGCGATCTGCGCGCGCCTCGCGCCGATGCCGATGGCCAGCCTCGCCCTGGGACCGCCCAACGTCCCCTGCCTGACGCTCGACGAGGAGCCGGGGATGCGGCAGGCGCTCGAGCACCTGCTCCTGCGCCACGGCTGTCGGCGCATCGCCTTCATCCGGGGGCCGGCGGTCAACGCCGAGGCCGAGCGCCGCTACGCGATCTACCGGGCGGTGCTCACCGAACGCGGCCTGCCGATCGATCCCGCGCTCATCTGTGACGGGACGTTCGAGAAGAGCGCGGGCGAGGCCGCGGTCGAGCTGCTCGTCGACGAGCGCAAGGTCCCCTTCGACGCGCTGGTGGCCTGCAA
>DASYEX010000388.1:0-10760 GCA_036498765.1 Polyangia bacterium | reverse complement strand
CGTGACGGCGATCATTGAGGCATTCCCTTAAACCGCTCCTTTGGGGGCTCCGCATGACCCTTTTGGGATCTCTGACGCTGCTGCTTTTCCTACTGTGCTTTACGGGGGGCGGGCCGCGCAGGTGCTTTTCGGGGGAACGCTGCGCTTCAGGACTAGCCGATGAGATCCGCTTTCCTGCTTCGCTCGGTTTCGCGGCCCGCCTCCCTCGTTGGCGGTCGTCGGTGACATGAGCCACGAGATCTGGAACGAGTCCGAGCGCGCGAAGGCTGAAGCGGCGCTGCGCGAGAGCGAGGCGCGGTACAGCACGATCTTCGAGAAGTCGCCGGTCGGCAAGGCGCTCACGCGGTGGTCGGACCGGGTGACGGTCAGCGCCAACCCGGCGTTCCTCACGATCGTCGAGTGCGCGATCGAGGAAGTGGTGGGCCAGCCCAGCGTCGGTCTGGGCATCGTGACAACCGAGGGGGCGGAGCGGGCCCTGCTGGAGTCGGGCGGGGTGATCCGCGACCTCGAGTGCATCCGAACCTCGAGGTCTGGCGCGACCCGCATCCTGTCGCTCAACGCCGACTGGGTGTTCGTGAACGGCGAAAAGCATGTCCTCACCACGGTTCGCGATCTCACGGACTTGAGGCGCGCAGAGACGGCGGCCCGCGCGCACGAGCGGGAGCATCTGCTCGAGCAGGCGCGGGCCGAGACGCTGCGCCGCTCGGAATCGAAGTACTCCGGGATCCTTCAGGCCGCGGCCGACGCCATCGTGTCGGTCGACGAACAGCAGCGCATCACCTTCTTCAACCGGGCCGCGGAGCAAGCCTTCGGCTACGCGCAGGCCGAGGTGCTCGGGAAACCTCTCGGCCTGCTCATGCCCGAGCGCCTCTGGGCGTCGCACCGCGAGCACGTGGAGCGCTTCGCGGCCGGGGCCGAGGTGAGCCGGCTGATTTCGGCCCGCGCCCCTCAGCTCTACGGCCGTCGCAAAGACGGCGAGGAGTTCCCCGCCGACGCGACGATCTCGAAGGTCACCGTCGACGGCAAGACCATCTTCACGGCGACCGTCCGAGACATCACCTCGAAGCTGCGCGGGGAGGTCGAGCATCGCCTGTTGTCGGAGATCGGCCGGGCGCTGGCCTCGCGCATCGATGAAACCGTCGCCTTCGCGAGCTTGACCCGACTGACGGTGCTCGAGCTCGCGGACGTCTCGACGATGTTCGTGGCCGAGGACGGGCGGATCGAGCGGCGGTGTAGTGCCTGCCGGAGCCCCGCGAACGAATGGTTCACGGAGCAGGTGATGCGCCTGCCGGTCGATCGGGGGATCCCGCACCCGGTGTGGGAGGTGCTCGATACCCGCCGGCCGCTGCTCATGCAGGTCGAGTCCGGTGACCTGGCTCGACACGCCGTCGACGGCGAGATCAGGCGAGCCCTCGAACGCATCGGGGCTCGCTCGGTGCTCGCCGTCCCCCTCGTCATCGGAGAGCGCGCGCAAGGCGCGCTGTTCGTCGTCGCCTGCCGGCCCTCACGGGCGTTCGACGCGCGGGATGTCGCGTTGATGAAGGAGGTGGCGAGCCGGGTCGCGCTCTCGCTGGAGAACACCCGCCTCTACGGCCTGGCGAGGAAGGCCGTTCAGGCACGAGACGAGGTGCTCAGCATCGTCGCCCACGATCTTCGCAGCCCGCTGGGGGCCATCCTGCTGCAGACCACGCTGACCCGCCGTCTGGGCGGCCCTGAGCGCCGGTCGGTGCGTCCGGCCGAGGCGATCGAGCGGGCCGTCTCGCACATGAAGCGGATGATCAACGATCTGTTGGACGTCGCCCAGATCGAGTCGGGACGCCTGGAGCTCGACCGGGCGCCGGTCGCGCCGATCGAGCTGCTCGGCGAGGTCGTGGAGACCCACCGCGACCTGGCCACGAAGCACGCCATCGAGCTGCGGTCGGGCGCCGCGCCCAACCTGCCACGGGCGTGGGCCGACCAGGGCCGCGTCGCCCAGGTGTTCGACAACCTGATCGGCAACGCGATGAGGTTCTCGTCGCACGGCACGATCTCGCTCCACGCGTACCCGATGGGCGGCGAGATCCTGTTCTCGGTCGCCGACACCGGCTCGGGCATCGCCCCCGACGACCTCCCGCACGTGTTCGACCGGTTCTGGCAGGCGAGCCGGGCGCAACGCGGCGGAGCCGGGCTGGGGCTGGCGATCGTCCAGGGGATCGTCGAGGCGCACGGCGGCCGCGCCTGGATCGAGAGCAAGCTGGGCGCCGGCACCACGGTCTTCTTCACGATCCCCAGCGCCACGGCGGCGACCGCCGAGCCTCGCGGTCCCGCGACGGCCACGGCTCTCCAGCAGGCCGACAAAGCCCAGGCCTGAGCCGCGCCCTGCTGCTGGTGCTGTTCTTTCGGGGGGCGCCCACCTCGGTACTGGGCCCGCTGGGCGTCGACGACGGCCGACGTCAAAGCTTCTATAGAAGCACGCCGCTTTGAGCTAGCATGTCTTCCGGGGGACGGGAGGAGGATCGAGATGTCCACCGCGGCGACGCTCTGCTTGGTGCTGGCGCCCCTGGTGGCCGCCGCCAGCGAGATCGGCCCGCCCCCTGCGCTGCTGGAGCAGGCAGCGACGAGCGACGCGGGGTTGGCGGAAGCGATCGATCCGGCACGCGGCTTGGTGATCGTCGAGTACTTCGAGGGGGGGGACGTCCAACGGGCGCGACACCTCTGCGGCGAGGAGCCGCAACGAGCGCTTCCCGAGATCAGGGTCGGTCTGCTCGGCGATCGGAAGGACTGGAACACGGGCGTGGCCCTCCGGTGCTTGGCAGACCAGTGCACGTACGACCCAGGTGAGGCCGCGAGTCACTACAGCCGCTATCTCTTCCGCAGCCTCCGCGGCGGGCGCCCCGCGTTGTATGCGATCCAGCGCCTCGAGTCGGGCGCCATCAACGGGGCAAGGCAGAGGCAGTTCGTCGATCGGGCGATGCGCAAGTGGCGAAGCGCCCGCTGTCCGCGGTAGCACGAGCGGGAATGGGCGTGCTGGCCAAGCAGGCCGTCGAGAAGATCCGCGGCTATGTTCTCGCCGCGGTGATCTTTGCTGGGCTCATCGGTTGCGGGCGGACGGCGCCCCCCGGCGTCCTGGTCGGTGAGTCGGCGCATTTTCGCCTCTACGTCGACCCGGGCGCGGAGGTGCCGGCCGGTTTGAAGGGCGAAAACGCCCTGGCGGCGCTGGAGACCGAATGGGCGGACGTGCACACGATGCTGCAGATGCCCGACGGGAAGATCAGCTATTACTGGCTGGCGCCGGAGCACGTCGCGGCGGCGTGCGGAGAGGCGGACGAAGGGGCCTGCATCTGGGAGCGCAGCCTGGAGATCGACTCGCCCACCCTCCCCAATCCCCACGAGCTCAATCACGCCTACGCGTATCTGCGCAAGCAGCGCGAGCCGGTCCCCTTCCTGGCCGAAGGAATAGCCGAGTCGATCGAGTGCGGCAGCGACGCGCCGATGAACGCGCCCGATGTCCCCTGGGAGGGGGTGGTGGCGGCGCAGGCCACCTCGGACGATGTCTACGTCCAGGGGGGCGCCTTTGTCCGCTATCTCATGCGGAAGTACGGGGTGGCGGCGTTTCTCAGCTACTACGAGCAGTCTCCGGAGCAGCGGGATCCGGCGTTGTTCGCCGCCAACTTTCAGAGCTACTGGAACGTTACGCTCGACCAGGTGTGGAACGCCATTCACGTGATCCCTCCTGGATCGGTCTGGACCGGGGAGACGAAGATCTGCCCCTGTTCGTTGCCCCCGCTCGAGCCGACCGGCGCGGTGACGAACGATCCGGCCCGGGCGCCGTACTGGCCGCTCCCCGAGACGTCCGGGCAGACGCTGGCCCTGACCCCGCCGGCGGGGGACTTCGTCAACGTCAGGGACTGCGCCGGCGTCCAACCGATACTGAGCGGCCCGAGCGTCCTGGCGAGGATCTTCGGGAGCGAGCCGCGGTACGTTCTGCCGTCGCTGGCGACCGCGACGGCGGGCAACTACCTGGCGGATGATTGCGCGGACGCGGCGCCGTTCTCGGGGCCGATCGTCGGCATGGTCTTCGGTGGCGCGACGATCGCCATCACCCGACCGGCCGGCGGCACCGAGACCGTTTACCTCGACCTCGCGTCGAGCTTCTCGGGCACGCTGCGCGCCGGGCTGACGCAGATCTGCGGCACCTGCGGATTCGATCAGGGGAGCTGCCAGCCCATCGCGGCCGGGACGATGCAGAAGGTGCAGGGACCATTCTTCGGGCGAGCGACCCTTCCCCAGTTCGCGGTCGCGCCGGCGTTCGATATCCTGGAAGGCGACATCGACATCCTCGGCCAGTGATGCGGGCGGTGACATCGCGTTGGATGTGCGCGGCGGGCACTCTGGCCGCGCTGGCGGTCGTCCTATCAGGTGCGCGCGCCCATGCGGAGGGCGAGGCCGCCGGCGAGCCGCGCCTCTACCTGAGCCTCGGCGCGGGGCCGGCCTTCAACTATGAGAGCCGGAGCTTCTCCGGCGGCAGCCCGGGGGCGAGCTACACGGGGTGGGCGCCGGTGGTCGACGTGACGGTCGGGCAGCGGGTGAGGCCACGGCTGGTCATCGCCGGGGAGCTGCAGCTGGCGGCGGTCGTCAACCGCACCGAGAGTTATCTCGGGGGCTCGATCCCGCTGTCCGACACGCTCAACTTCCTGAACAGCCTGAGCGGGATCGCCGACTACACGCTCTGGCGGTATCCGAGGCTTCACGTCGGGGGCGGGATCGGGCTGCTGGTGACGACCATCGTCGATACCGAAATGGGGAGCACGGGCACCGACCTCGGGTTCGCGCTCTCGATTCACGGGGGGTACCGGTGGCCGCTGCGCCGTCTCTGGTCGATCGGCGTGACGGCGCGGCTGACCTTCTACGGGGTCGGATCCCAGACGCCCTCGCCGGCCTCATCGTCGGTCGGTCTCCTGCCGGTCCTGCTCCTGACCTTCACGCGCTAAAAGGCCGCGCACAGGTAGGTCGCTGTAACCTGTTGATAACCGCTCAAAGTTTGCCGGCCTCAACCGATAGGACACCGAAAGAACATGGCTTTCGGCGCCGTCGCGTTTTCCCTGGTCCTGGTCGCAGCCGATCTCACGGGAGGCGCAGCGTCCGCTCCGGCGCCGCCGTCGAACGAAGCGGCGCAGTCGTCGCTCGAGATGCCCAAGGCAGGGCAGCGGCAGCGGCGCGGCACCGGACCCGAGAAGCGCGGGATTCACGAGCTCCGGGATCCCTCCGGTTGGCCGGCCGAGCCTGCCACGCCGGGAGGTCCGCTCGACGCCGCGCGGTTCGACGCCGCGGTCGAGAAGGTCTGCGGCGAGGTGGCGCCGAACGCCGGGCTGCCGGAGGTGGCGCGCCTGGTCCGCGAGGCGAGCGCCGAGACCGGCGCCGACCCATTTCTGATCGCCGCGTTGGCCTATCGAACCAGCCGCTGCCGGCCGTCGTCGACGGGCGTGAGCGGGCTCGGCCTGCTGGAGATCCAGCCGGCGATGTTCGCGCCGGGGGCGGCGTTGCCGTTCCCGCGCGCCGATCTCGAGCGGGAGGCGCTGCTCGATCCGGCGCGCAACCTGCGCGTGGGGATCGCCCTCCTCAAGATGTGGGAGGGCGACCACCAGGCGATCGATCGGGCGCTCGGCAGCACGCCGCACCGGACGGCGCTGGCGCACTTCTTTTGGGGTGACCGGGTGTGGGGGACGACGGCCGAGGATCGGACGCTCACCGCGCGCCGGCGGCTGCTCGAGGCGTACGAGAGCGAGCCGCTCGCGACGGGCGGCTCGTCGCTGGGCCTGACGATCGTGGCGCCGCTCGAAGGCGGCATGCGCCTCGGGACCAGCGGCCTCGGCGCCGACCGAGACGACGGCGCGCGCGCGCACCGCGGCCTGGACATCGACGCCACGGTGGGCGAGCCCGTGCGCGCCGTCGCCGACGGCGTCGTGCAGTTCGCCGGCGTCGACCTGACCGGCGACCACCCGGCGCTGGGGCTGTTTCCCCGCCAGATCCGCCGCTGGCGCAACCGGACCATGGGGCCGGGCGGATTCTTCGTGCGGGTCATGCATACGGACGGCATCCGCAGCGGCTACTTCCACCTGACCAGCTTCCGCGTGGTCGCCGGCCAGGCCGTCCACGCCGGCGACGTCATCGGCACCGTCGGGCGGAGCGGCGTGAAGGTCTCGGGCAGCCACCTGCACTTCGAGGTACACCAGGACGGCGAGCTCAAGGACCCGGTCCCTTTCCTGGCGGCGTTCGTATTGCCGCCCGATCGCACGATCACCAACCAGCTCGCGATGAGCGAGAAGAAGCTGCGCCTCGCCAAGCTGGCCCGCGCGCGTCGCCAGGCCCGCCGCGCCGAGCGGCACCGGCTGGGGTAGCCGGCGGGACCGGTGTAACCTCGGGGCGTGCCCCTCGTCGTCTGTCCCGATTGCGGCCACCAGGTCTCGACCGCGGCCGATCGCTGCCCCCAGTGCAACCGGCCGATGGCGCTCGCTGCGACGCCGGCGGCGGCCCTCGGCGGCGCGGCCGCCGAGGAGGTCGTCTGGAGCGGCGTCCCGTCGTTCAAGGCGCTGGCCACCGCGATGGTGGGGGCGGCGCTCTACGCGATCGGCCTGCCGGTCGCGGCGCTGGTGCTGTTCGACCCGGCCTGTTCCTTCGTGTCGCACCTCGGGGGCGGGCCGGCGGAGCTGATGGCCACGAATCGGTCGGCGATCGCCACCGTCCTCACCATCGCCATCGTGGTGGCGGTCGTGCTGCGCGTCGGCAGGCTGGCCGGTCAGATGGCGGCGTTGCGCGGCCACCGGTACCGCGTGACCAACCAGCGCATCGTCGTGGAGAGCGGTGTCCTCAGCAAGCGGCTCGACGAGATCGACATGCGTCTCGTCGAGGACATCGAGTTCCAGCAGACGTTCCTCGAGCGGCTCCTGGGGATCGGCCAGCTCGCCGTGCTGTCGGCCGACAAGAAGATGAAGAGCTTCCGCCTGCTGGGCGTGGAGCGCCCGCGCGAGGTCCGCGAGCTGATTCGCACGAACGCCTTCTCCGCCACCCGCGGGCAGCTGTTTACGCGCGGCACCTGAATCGCGGCCGCCCGCTCATTTGGGGCAGCTGGTGACGCTCATCTTCCCGGGGACCACCCCCTTGCCGGGCGGTCCCAGCGCCTGACCGAGCTGCTTTTCGTCGTAGCTCCCGGCCTGGTGCAGGAGCTTCACGATGAGCTGCATCTCGTTGTGGGCGATCTCGCTCTGCGGATCGAACTCCAGCGACTTCGCGTAGGCACGGTACGAGTCGACCAGCTTGCGGCGATCGAACAGGATGTAGCCGCGCTTGCGCCAGAGGATGGCCGTCTGGCAGACCGAGTCGGAGGTGGCGATGGCACGCTCCAGCTCGGCGTCCGCCGCATCGAGCTTCTGTTGCATGATGAGCGCCTGGACGAGCTCGCCGCGGGTCCCGGTGCTGGCGGGCGAGACGGCGATCGCCTCGCGCAGCAGGGTCTCGGCGGCTCCCCAGTCACCTCGATCGACCTCGCAGAATCCAGCGTCGAACATCACCTGTAAGACCTGCGACGAGACGAAGACGACGCCGTCGCGCCGGGCCCGGGGCACCGCGGCCAGCTCCCGGAGCGACGGCAAGATCTGGGCGCGTGAGGCGACGGAGAGCGGAACGGCGCTGAGCGCGCTCGCCTGCCGGTTCCAGTCGGCCATGGCGCGGTCGATGATCGGGCGCAGGTCAGCGCACGACTTGCGCTGGGGGTCCGCCTCGCCTGCCCGCACCAGACTTCTCCCGGGAACGGCCAAGGACCGGGGCGGCGCTTTGAGGTCGACCCTCACGCGGGTGACTGCCTCATGCGACTTCTCGAGGTGCGTCGCCGCCCAGGCCGTGAATCCGTCGATGTCCAGGCTGACGAGCGCGTCGCCCGGGATCGTCCATCCCTCGCGGGTCAGGAACGCGAGCACGTACTCGGGCATGAAGCCTGCGTCGCGCACGTCGACCAGCGTCTCGAGGTACGGATCGCGCGCGTTCGTCGTGGCGCGCCCCTTCTTCCAGGCGTCGGCCAGGAAGGTGCGCGCTTCGAGCTCGGCGGCGAAGTCGTCATGTCCCAGCTTCTCCGCCGCGGTCGCC
This sequence comes from Polyangia bacterium, assembly GCA_036498765.1. GTDB lineage: Bacteria > Myxococcota_A > Polyangia > Fen-1088 > Fen-1088 > JADGRB01. The sequence continues at coordinate 2,642 of DASYEX010000388.1, read as the reverse complement.
AGCGCGAGGCCGTAGCTCCCCCACAGCGCGATGATCTCGGGCGGCCCCACGTCGGTCGAGACGTAGACGTCGCCGCTCCCCCCGGTGGTCGTCGCTGCCGAGGGCGAGGCGGCCGTGACCGGCGCGCCGGTGTGCGCGCAACCGAGGCCCAGCGCGCAAGTCGTGACGGCAACGAGACCTGCGCTCCGACTCCGCACGCGCTCATCATAAGTCCCGGGTCACCGTCGTGTAAAAGCCGTAGAGGGCGAAGGCGAGGGGACGGCCCCCCGCGCCGGGCTCGTTCCATGCCGGATCGCGGGTCGAGAAGACCACCTCGGTGGCCCCGCCTGGCATCTCGAATGGCCCGAGGTGGACGGGGACCAGGCGGCCGGGCAACAAGGCGACCGAGGTCGTGGGGCCGGTCTTCCCGACCGTCACCGTCACCGTTCGCGTCGTGACGGAGCGGAGCGCGAAATCGAGCGACACCGTGCGCGTCCGGCGATCGGGGGTGCCGAGGACCAGCGTCGCCTGCCCCGCAGACCAGCGCCAGGTCTGGCGCCCCGCGTGCTCGGGGGGGAACCAGCCATCACGCCGGAGGGCGCCGACGTCGCCGGCGAAGGTGACCTGCTCGGTGGGGGCGTAGGCGTCGAGCAGGTCGGGGAGGGCGGCGAGGCCCAGGTTTCCGGCCAGGAGGAGCACGAGCCCGCCGCGCGTGCGCGGCGCGAGCCGGTTGAACGCCAGCGTGAGCGGCAGCGCGGCGCGCGCGGCCGCCGAGGGAAACCCTTCCCAGACCGGCCAGCCGAGGAAGGCCACCAGCGTGGCGAACGCCGCCCCCACCTGCCACCAGGGCTGGCCCAGGCGCGGGCGCGCGGCGACGAAGGCGACCTGTACGCCGAGCCCGGCAGCGATCAGGAGTTCGTCGCGCACCGCGGCGTCGAACCCGCGCGTCCGCCAGCCGGCGGCGAGCTCGCGGGCCTTGGCGAGGAGCGCCGAGAGCGGCGGCGCGAGGTTGGCGAACCCCCCGACGCGGCCGTGCCGCACGGCGAGGATCGCCACCCAAACGACGATCGGCCCCGCGCAGGCGAGCGACGCCAGCAGCGCGCGCCGCCGGGCCGACGGGGCCGCGCCGGGCGGCGGCCAGAAGGCTGCCGCGGCGAGCACGCTCGTCTCGCGCGTCAGCCCCGCAAGGGCCAGGACCGCGGCCGCGCGCCAGGTTCGCCCGCGCTCGAGCTGGCGCAGGCCGATGGCGACGAGCAGCAGTGCCGGGCCGTCGGTCAGGCTGCGCGCGGCGCTGACGGCGATCCCCGCCCCGAACACCACCCCGGCCCAGCGCAGGAAATTGTGCAGATCGGTCGGCGGGAACCACCAGCGGGCGAGCAGGGCGGCCAGCACCGCCAGGCAGAGGAGGTTGGCGAGCGCGAAGATCTGCACAGTCGCGCCGGGCCTTCCCAGTCCCACGAGGTGGGTGACGAGCGGCAGGAGCAGGCGGCGCTCGCGGTAGGGCGGATCGTCGAGCGCCCGGGTGAGCGCGGGGTCGAACGGGTTTCCGGCCACGGCCATCTGGGCGTAGAACTGCCCGTCGTAGCCGTCCTGGCGCGCGTAGGTGTAAAGCGGGACGTCGGCCAGTCGCGGCAGCCGCCGGAGTGCGAAGTGTTCGCCGAACAAGATCAACGACGAGTAGCCGGTGTGCGGGTCGTGAAAGCGCGCGAGCGCGTGCGCGAAGCCGGCCAGGCACGCGAGGTAGGCCGCCGCATAGCGGAGCCGAAACAGCCAGGCGGGAAGCCGCCGGAGGGGATGCGCTGCCGGGATCGCCAACTCGCGCCAGAGCTTAACGCCGGGCCGCCCCGCGCGAGCGTTGGGCGCGCATGACCCGCGCCCGCCTCGTTCCGCTGCTGGTGGTGGTGGGCTCGCTGGCGCTGGGGTTCGTGGTGACCGCGCCGGGGATGGCCACCTGGGATTCGCTGCCGCACCTCGACCGCAGCCGCTGGCTGGTCCACATGTTCGGGCTGCCCTCCTCGTGGCGGAGCGACCGCCTCGCCGAGACGCTGAAGTGGTACGGGCCGCTCTGGGCGCTGTTCCTGGGCCTGGCGTCCGAGGTGGTGCTTCCCTTCGTGCGCGACCCGCTGTGGGTCGAGCAGTCGTTCAACTTCGCGCTCTGGCCGGCCGGGCTCTACGCGGTCGCGCGTCTGCTCACCCGCGCGGGGGTCTGCCGCTCGACGGCGTTCCTGGCCGTGGCGCTGCTCTTCGGCGCCGTCCGCCTGGGCGGCCACGCGCTGGTGAACGTCAACGACTTCCCGATGGCGATGCTGTCGATGCTGGTGATGCTCTATCTTTGGGTCGCGCTCCGCGAGCGCGAGCGCACCGCGCGCGCCGCCGGGCGGTTCTCCTGGCCGACGCTGGCCTGGCTGGGGATCGTCGCGATGGTGCCGTCTCTGATCCGGCCGCCGGTCGTGCTGCAGCCGCTGACCTTGGCGCTCTTCCTGGCGTTCTACGCTGCGTTCGGGCTGCGCGGCGCGCCCCCGGCGCGAAGGATCGCGCTGCCGCTCGTGCCGGTCGGCGCCGGGGCGCTGTTCGCGGTCGCCGTGTGGCCCTCGTTGTGGGAGCACGGGCGCACCCTGCCGCTCGAGCGGGGGCTCCTGACCTTCGCGCATTTCCCCTGGCAG
>DASYEX010000387.1:0-8112 GCA_036498765.1 Polyangia bacterium | reverse complement strand
TCGACGCGACGGCCGAGGGCGGTCGAGTCTTGCCTACCGGCCGCCCCGCGAGGCCGGCTCAGTCAGAGACGAGGGATCCCTGCGTCCACTCGAACGACCACGGCGCGACCGCGCTCGAGTAGGGGTCCTGCACGGTCAGCGTGAAGTCGCTGCTCGCCGGGGTGAACAGAAAGAGCACCGGCAGTCCGGTGGCCACGCCGGCCGTCATGGCGATGTGTTCCGGACACCGCTCGGCACAGAACATGACCGAATCCGCGTTGCGAAGCTCTACGATTGAAGAATCGAGCTCGCCCGTCCGGTCCAGAAATCGGAACGACATCGGAATGGTCAGGGTCACCTGTCCCGCGGGCGCTTGACGGTGGTCCCAAGGAAGATCGGCACGCAGCTCCAGCGGCCCGGGGATCTGCGGATCGACGTCGACCTGAATGGATCCAGCTACCAGCGAGGCCTGCAGATCCATCGACAGCGGCTCGAGCGAACGGCCCCCGGTTCCGGACAGCGGCACAATTGCTTGCACCACGTCGTAGCTGCCGACGATCAACGTTGCGTCCGCAGGGGAAAGCAGGTCTCGCGCCGGGATCGGGATGACGAGCGTCGTATCCAACGAGCCGGGAGCAACGGTGGACGGAGCAACCAGGGGAGCCGCCTCCCGCCCGGTCCCGGAGCGCAGCAACGTGGTCACGGCGCCGTCGTGATCCGCAATCCTCAGCTCCGCCTCGAACCAGCCTTGCTCGAACGGGTTGTCGATTGTCGCGGTCAGCCAGAGCTCTTCACCGAATTGCGCGTCCATGTCGGAGACCAGCCGCGCCTGGTGCACCACCACGTGAAAGCCGCCGTACCAGAATGGCTTCTCCACGGTGAGCGGTTCCAGGTCGATGCCCGCATCCAGATTCGGCGCAGCGGGCCCGCCGCCACACCCCGCCAGCAGGGCGCCTGAGACCGCCAACGCCATCGGCCAAACCCACCGGCTCACGCGGTTGATCTTATCGCGGGCAGAAGCAGGATGAGACCTCGATTCGCCGGCGCCGGCATCAGGTCCACAGCGGATGACGACGTTTCGAAACGGGATTCGTCCCACAATCGGGCGCTTCGTCATCGGCCGCTGCCCGCGGGCGGTTCCTTCGCTCCGTCCTCACCAGGGGAGAACCTGGCCGTTGGCGTGCCAGAAGGTGCCGCTCGTCTCGGGCGTGAGCGCGTCGAGGCGCTCGATGAGCTGCTTGGCGGCGTCGTCGGGCTCGACGGAGCCGTGCCCGGCCGTCATGTCGGTGCGGACGGGCCCCGGATGCAGGATGGCGACGGCCACACCGGCGGCGCGCAGATCGCGCGCCAGTGACATGCCGGCCGCGTTGAGCGCCGCCTTGGACATCCGGTAGCCGTAGTAACCGCCCGAGCCGTTGTCGGCGATCGAACCCATCCGGCTGGTGATGAGCGCCAGCTTGCCGTCGCGCCGCAGGTTCGGGCGCAGCGCCTTGACCACCCGCAAGGGGCCGATGGCGTTGACCTCGATCTGCGCCTCCACGTCGGCGAGATCGACGTCGCCCAGGCTGTCCTCGTGCAGGATGCCGGCGTTGCAGACCAGCTCGTCGAGCGCGACCCCCGCGAGACGCTGGGCCAGCGCGGCGACGCTGGCCTCGTCGGTGACGTCGACGCCGGTCTCGATCCGCACGCCGAGCGCGTCGAGCGCGGGCGAGCTGCGCCGGCAGGTGGCGACCACCTCGCGGCCGAGAGCCTTGAAGCGCTTGCAGAGCGAAAGGCCGATGCCGCGGTTGGCGCCGACCACCAGCACGGTGCGGGAGGACATGCGGCCGAGCTTAGCACCGCGCTCGTGCGGCGGCCGCGACCACGGCCTCAGCGCGTGCGCGTGGCGAGAGGAGGCTTGGCGGGCGCCGGCGGAGGCGCGCGGTGCGCGACGGTGTGTTGCGAGAACAGCTTCCGCAGCCGCTTCTGCGCAAAGCCCCCGGCGTCCCCTTCGCCGTCCCCTTCTTCGAGATCGGGCGGCGTCTCCGGCTCGACCTTCGGGGGCGACATGCTCTTGACCCATTCGAGGCACTGTTTCTCGGTGAAGCTCGCCTCGCGCCGGTCGAACACGAACGGCGCGGTCGAGGCCGCCGCGTACTCGTCGTCGGTGATGCGCCCGCGCTCGTGCACCTTGGCCAGGATGCGCCGCACGTAGCGGTCCCACTGCGGCGACAGCGAGCCGTGACAGTACTGGACGTAGCGCCGCTTGGGGCTCGGCAGGATCGACGAGAAGAAGGCCGCCTCGAGCGGCGTCAGCTCGGCCGGCTTCTTCCCGAAGTAGTGGCGCGTGGCCGCGCCGATGCCGTAGATGCGCGGCCCGAACTCGATGGCGTTGAAGTAGAGCTCGAGGATCCGCTCCTTGGGGAGGATCTGTTCCAGGTACCACACCAAGAAGAGCTCCTGCAGCTTGCGCGACAGCGTCTTGTCCTTGGTCAAAAGGACGTTCTTGGTCATCTGCATGGTGATCGAGGAGGCGCCCAGCCGGAAGCCGCCTCCTTTCAAGTTGCGGCGCAGCGCGCTCTTGAACTCGGAGCTGACCCAGCCGTGGTGCTTGAAGAAGCCGTTGTCCTCGGTGGTCATGATCGACCCCACGAGATACGGCGAGATCTGATCGTAGGGGGTGAAGTCCGGGTTGTCGGGACCGACGACCACCGGCATGGTGTCGGTCTCGCCCGACCCGCCGCCCGATCCCGGCAGCTTGGGGACCTCGACGTTGATCACCAGCGTCTCGGGGTTGGCCAGCGCCTTCACGTCGTCGGGCGCCTTGACCACCTTGCAACCGTCGATGCCGACCTTGCCGGTCAGATCGAGATCGTCGTCGAGATTGGCGAAGTTGGCCTTGAAGCCCACGTCGGCGGCGAAGAACCCCTGCAGCACGAACCCCTGCAGGCGCGGCACCAGCGCGGGCGGGATGCTGGTCAGGAGCTTGCTGCAGGCGACGCGCGGAACCGAGAAGTGCAGGTCGATGTCCGGCACCACGCTCAGCGTCTTGCCGTTGGTGAACTTGAACGTCCCGGCCGGCAGCGCCACGTGCCCCGAGAGGCGCGCGGTGACGTCACGGACGCGCACCTCGGCCTTCTCCAGCTCCAGCCGCCGCGCCAGCGGATAGACCGTCCCCCGCAGGGTGAGCCCGACCGAGACGTTCTCGATCGGATCGACGGCCAGCGCCTCGCTCTGCAGCGAGAGGCCGACGATGGCCAGATCGCCGCCGAAGCTGACCGCGTCGCCGGCCCAGTTGAGGTCGAGCGCCGCGTCGAGCGTGGTGTCGGCGGGCCTCAGCACCGACGGGGGCAACACCTCGGCGATGCGCCCCAGCGAGAACTGCTCGGCCCGCAACGCCAGCTTGCCGGTGCCGTGCGCCGGGTCGGCGTGGCCTTTGGCGGTCCAGAGGGTCTCGCGCGCGCCGCCGTAGCTGCCGTGCAGATCGATGATGAGACCGTCGGCGGCACCGGCGACGCCCGCGGGCGGCGGGCCGATCACACCGACGATGCCGGTGAGCGAGAGCTGCGGCAGCGGCGAGGCGGTCCCCCCCGCCACCCGCAGGGACGGAATGCCGCTCGGGCGCAGGCCGGCAAGCGGCGTCTCGACGTCGAGCTCGTCCGCCACGAAGTGGGGACCTTCCCCCTCCCCGCCCAGCACCAGCGCCCCCTTGACGGCGCGCATTCGCAACGCCAGCCGCCTCCCCGGCCGCAGCTCGCCCTCGAGCCCGCCGATCGAGAGCTGGAGGTGCTTCTCGTTGTCGCGCGCCTCGATGGCGGCGTCCTTGAAGATGATGTCGGGCAGCTTGGGACCAGACGCGGTGGCTCCCGCCGGGCTGGCGGGCTGCGCGGGCGCTTCAGGCTTCGCCGGCTCTTCCGTCTTCGCGGCCGCGCCGGCGGCGGAGTGGTGACCACCGCCGCGCACCTTCTCCAGGATGGCGTCCAGGTTGTCGGCGCCGCCGCCCCGCACGGCGTGGACGCGCAGCCCGTCGACCACCACCGCGCTCCGAAGCCCGAGCGCGACGCCGAAGGGGACGGAGATCTCCGCGACCGTGGCCAGCGGAGGACCGCCCGGCGCGCCGGCCACCGTGAGGTCCTCGAGCGTGATGCGGCCCAGCCCGCCGCGGCCATGGGCGACGGTGACCGCGCGACCGAGCTTGGCGGAGAGCCGGCTCTCGACGAGGTGCGCGACCAGGGCGCCCACGGCGAACGGATAGATGATCAGGAGGGCGAGCGCGACGCCCCCCGCGATGGTCAGCTTGCGGTGTCCCCGCGCGAAGGCCCGCGCGCGCGCCAGCGGGCCCGCAGGCTCGAGGCGTGGCGCGCCGCCGGCACCGGGCGGCAGGGGCGGCGGAAGCAAGGTCCGCGAATACTACCAGGGCCGAGGCCCGGCGGGTGCGCCAGCTCCGCAAGCTCGAGCGTCGGGCCGCAGGCCCATCTAGGTCGGAATTCTCTCAATCGCGGCACCCGGGCGCGGGCCGGCGGGCGAGTAAGTTGATACGATTCGCGGACCCCATGGGCGAGCGGGACGGAATCCAGAGCTTCCTCGCGGCCGTGCGGCGGCGGCTCCTGCTCCGCGCGGGGCTGGCGGCCGCCGGATATGGCGCTGCCGCGTTGGGGGTTGGTCTGTTTGCGCTGGGGCTGTCGGCGGCGGCGGTCGGTCCGGCCGACTTCTGGCCGACGGTGACGGCCTGCTTCGCGGGGGCGCTGGCGCTGGCCGTGCTCGCGCGCGGCGTGCTCATCCCCGCGCGCGCCTTGCGCGACGATCGCGCGGCCGCGCGGCGGACCGGCGCCCTCTTGCCCGCGCTGGCGAGCGATCTCCTTTCGGCGGTCGAGCTTCGCCAGGCGCCCGCGGAGGGCAGCGGTGCCGCGTCGCCCGCGCTGGTGCGGGCGTTTCGCGACCAGGTCGCCGAGTCCGTCGCGCCTCTCGCGCCCGGCGGGCTCGTGTCGCTGGCCCCGGCCGTGCGTGCCGGGACCGCCTGCCTGCTGGTGGCCGCCGCCCTCATCGCGGCGCTGGGCGCCTGGCCGACCGCCGCCCGCGGGCTGCGGACGCTGGTGCACCGGCCGTCGCGCTTCGAGGGGGCGGCCGTCTCGACGGCGCCGCTGGTGGGCGATGTGCGCGTCACCTACGAATACCCGGCCTACACCGGCCTCGACGCACGAACGGTCGACGGCTCGACCGGCGACATCGCCGCGGTCAAGGGGACGCGCGTCCGGATCGAGACCCACCCGCTGCGCGCGGCGCGGCGGGCGCTGCTGCTACTCGGCGAGACGGGCGAGGGCGGCGAGATAGGCGCCACGCTCTCCGGCGATCGGCTGACGGCCGAGCTGACCTTACGCGAGGACGCCAGCTATCGGTTTTGGCTCGAGCCGGCCTTCGGGCGGCCGATTCGCGAGGCGCGCAGCCATCGGCTGACCGCCGAGTCCGATGCGCCGCCGCGCGTGGAGATCCTAGGACCGGCCGATCGGCTGGAGCTGGCCACGCCACGACCGATCGAGATCGGCTATTCGGCGACCGACGACTACGGCCTCGGCGCCATCGATCTCGTCGTCCGCGTGGGCGACCGGCCCGAGCAGCGCGTGCCCCTGCGCGACGGCGCCGGCGGGCGGGCGGTGCAGGGGCGAACGTTGTGGGATCCGGCCACCGCGGGACTGGCGGGCGCCGAACGCATCGCCTACCGGATCGAGGCGCGCGATCGCGACACCATCCCGGGACCCAACGTGGGGTCGTCGCGAACGCTCTACGTCGTGATCCAGAACCCGCACGAGAGCCTCGAGGACCGGCTGCAGCGCCAGCGCGAGCTTCTCGAGAACCTCATCGGCGATCTGGCGGCGCGCATCGAGCACGATCCGGCCGTGGTGCCGGCGCCAGCGCCGGGAACCAGCGAGGCGGCGGCGGCCGACGAGCGGGTGGCGGCGCTCGCGGCCGTCCACGAAGCGGAGGAGGCGCACCTGGCGCTGCTCGGCCGCCTGCTCGACGAGGATCGCCGCGAGGCGGTCCTGGGGAAGACGCTGCGGACGGCGCTGGCCGGAATCGCCGATCGGCTGGAGCGCCTCTTGCGCGAGGAGGCGCAGGCGCTGGCGGCGCTCAAGGCCAGGCCCAATCAAGGGCAGGCGCACGGGCGCGGCCGGCTCGACGCCGCCTCGGCCAAGCAGGTCGCCGAGCTGGAGGCCGATGTGCTGCGGCTCGACGATCTGATCGGACGGCAGCGGCTCGAGGATCTGGCCAGCCTCGGCAAGGAGCTGACCGAGGCGCACCAGCGCCTCCAGGACCTGCTGGAGCGCTACAAGAAGACCAAAGACGAGGGGCTCCGGCGGCAGCTGGCGCGCGAGGCGCGGGATCTGCGCGCGCGGCTGGCCGACCTGGCGCAGAAGATCGCGGCCGTCCAGGCGCGCAACGACGTCCCCGAGGAGTGGCGGAACCTCCCCGAGATGAAGGGGCTCCAGGAGCAGGCGCGCAAGCTCGACGAGATGATCGAGCGCGGTGACGACGCCGACCTCGAGAAGGCGCTGTCCGAGCTGGGCGACCAGCTGCGGGGGATGCGCAAGATGCTCGATCAGAACCTGGACGGGTTCGGCGCCGAGCGATTCCCGCAGGAGAACCGGGTGGTGGCCGAGCTGATGAAGAAGATCGGCGACATCGAGGGAGACGAGCGGTCGCTGCAGAAGGAGACGCAGGCGATCTCCGAGAAGCAAGAGGCCGAGGTCGAGAAGCGGCTCAAGGGGCAGATGGACGACTTCATGAAGCGCGAAGGCGAAAAGATCGACCGCCTCAAGCAGAAGCTGTCCGGCGTCCCCACGGGTGATCCCGAGAGCGCGCTGGCCGAGGAGATCGACCGCGCGCGCGAGAGCGCCAAGCAGATGCGCCGCCTGCTCGGGCAGCGCGATCTGGCCGAGGCCAAGGGGGAGGCCGAGCGGGCGGAGAGCAGTCTCGAGCGCGCGGGCGAGCACCTCGACGAGCTGGCCGAGGCGCGGCGGGCGCGCCGCGGCGGCGCCGAGGCCGACAAGGACAAGCGCGCGGACGCGGTCGGCGAAGCCCGGGGTCTGGCCCAGGAGATCGCCGACGATCTGGGGAAGCTGATGCCCAAACCGTCGGAGACGCTGTCGCCCGCCGAGCGGGAGGCGGCGCGCGCCCAGGCGGAAAAACAGGCGGCGATCGGCAAGCGGACCGACGAGCTCGGCGAGGAGGCCGCGCGGCGGCTCGGCAAGATGCCGGGCATGGAGAAGGCCGAGGGGGAGCTCAAAGGCGCGGGCGCGCGCATGAAGGAGGCGGGCGAGTCGCTCAAGCGCGACGAGTCGAAGCCGGCCGCCACCGCCGAGCGCGACGCGGCCGACCGGCTGGCCAAGCTGCGCGACTCCATGCAGGAGCGCACGATGGGCGGCACCGAGCAGCACCGCGACCCGGTGCGCATCCCCGGCGCCGACGAGTCGAGCGCGCCGCGGGCCTGGCGCCAGGAGCTGCTCGACGCGATGAAGGAGAAGGCGCCCGAGCGCTATCGCGACGAGGTCCGGCGTTACTACGAGGAGCTGGTCAAGTGAGGCGCGCCGCGTTCGCGGTCGCCGTCCTGGCGCTGCTCGGGCACGGTCCGGCGGCCCCGGCGGCCGTACCCGCGCCCACGCCGGAGATCACCGACGCGGCCAGGCGCGTGAACATGCTGCTCGACACCTGGCAGTTCAAGGACGCGGCGGTCGAGCTCAAGGCGCTGGAGACCGCCGCCCCCAACGCGCCCGAGACCCACCTCCTCGAGGGCTACCAGAAGTTCCTGACCGGCGACTACGACGGCGCGGTCCGCGCGCTGACCGCGGCCGCCGACGCGCAGCCGGAGAACGGCGAGGCCAAGTCGCTCAAGGAGCTAGCCGCCGCCGCGCGCGACGCCATCAAGGACTTCCGCGAGGAGCGCTCGGCGCACGCCATCATCCACTACGCCCCCGAGGACGCGGCGCTCGCCCCCTACGCGCGCGACACCGTCGAGGCGGCGTATGCGGCGCTGCACGCCGATCTGGGGTTCGAGCCGGGACAGCCGATCCGCGTCGAGTTCTACCGCGCGCCGTCGGACCTGGCGGCGGTCTCCTCGCTGTCGGTGGCCGAGGTGGCGCGCACCGGGACGATCGCCCT
>DASYEX010000386.1:0-7156 GCA_036498765.1 Polyangia bacterium | reverse complement strand
CGTCGATGATCTTCACTTCCTCGGGCGTCGACGCCGCGGTCGGCCCGATACGGCCGTCTGGCCCCGGCCGAGCGATCGTCCTCAAGAGCCAGTCGCAGACCCTCGGCTTGCGCGCGAGCTCGGCACGCGCAAGCTGGCACGCCGCCGCGAGACCCATCTCCTCGCTCGTGCGCCCGTCGTCATAGTTCACCCGGTAGAGCATGCCCGGTAACGTGCACGCGTCATGCCACGTGAGGCACGGAGGGTGACCCTCCTCGCCAGGTAAACATTGCGTAACCATGACACGCGTGTCATAGCTAGCAACCCCTGCGAAGTCCGGCACATGGGCGATAGAGACGATTGCCGACATGACACGAATGTCATACCACCCCGGCCGAGCTTCGCGAATCACTCGCTGTCACGCGTGGCATGGCAACTGCATTAGCCATGGTCACGAGGAAAGCACTGGGAAGCCCAACAGCGAGAGCCTGCCCCTTGGCGCTCGCCGGCTAACGCAAGAGGGGAAACCCCGGCGAGGTCTGACCCGCCGGGCTGCGTCAGGCGCACAGGCGAAAGCCTTCCGAGCCCAGGTCAGACACCCACCCCAACCAGGAGGTCGTATCGAGGTGCACGACAGACATAAGATGTGGGCGTTCCCACCCCCTGGTGCCGAAACCACCCCGGGGTGGTCGCCATCCCAGAAAATCGGGGACTCAGCTCGTCCGCGGAGGAGACACCCCTCGCAACGACCTGGACCAAAAAACCTGCGACTTATGACCAGACATCGTGAACTTACGCCTCACCCTTCATTCGGGTTCGAGGCGTTCATCGTTTGGTGCCCGGGGTGTTCTGCGGCTTGAGGTCGCGGTGGGCTTGCTGCTCGAAGAGCTCGGCGGCGGCGCTGAGGCCGCCGCGTCGTGGCGGTTTCGGGTTCGCTGGCAGGGGCGGTTTCGGTGCGCGGGCGCAGGCTGGGCAGAGGTCTGGCAGGCCGGGTCGGCCGAAGAGCCAGCCGCGCTTCCTGGCGAGCTTGCGGCACTTCGATCCGAGCTCGCCGGTGAACTGCACGGGCTCGAACACGCCGCGGTCGGTGCCGTTCGTTGGGCAGTTCGGGGTGTCGCAGTAGAGGTCGAGGCAGTAGCCGGCGGCGATCATCGGCGCAGCGCTCAGTGGATCGTGGGCTTCGGCGGTGGCGCCAGGGGCACGCCTTGGGCGCCTGGGATCTGCCAGTTGGAACGGCCGAAGGCATCGGCGAGTTCGGCGAGACGGTCGAGGCCGGCGCGGGTAGCGCGCACGGTGTGCTTGCCGCTGACGATGGGTTTGTCGGCGCGCGGCGAGGTGAGGTTCTCGGCGTAGCCGAGGTCGATGAGGGTCTCGAGGGTGGCGCAGCTGGTGTTGAGCTGCCGGGGTCGGGCGCCGAGGGGTTCGGCGGCGGCGAGTCGAGCGAGGGCGCTGAGGTGGGCGGCCGTCAAGGCTGGTCGGCGGGGGGTGTTGGTCATGGGGTGGGCTCGAGGGGTCGGTCTTGGTGGGAACGTGGTGGGGTCAAATTTTGCGACGGATCAAAGAAAAAGGGGGTGGCGATCGTCGGGGGCGCCGGTCGGTCGGAAGTAGTCATCGCAGCAGGGTGCGCAGAGGGGGTCGCGGGTTTTGGGGCCGGTGAGGTCGGCGGGGCGCATGCAGTGGTGGCAGGTGGCGGCGAGCTTGGTGCGGCCGCGCTCGGTGATGCACCAGACCCTGGGGTTCGCGCCGTTGCGGTAGACGAGGCCGTCGGCGAGGAGTGCCTGGAGGACGCGGGCGTTGAGGCCGGCGCGGCGGGCGTCGGTCCAGCGGCCCCCGGCAGCGAGGGCGAGGAGCGCGTCGAAGCGCGGAGTCGTCATCGGCAGCTGCGAACCGGTCATGGCGTGGGGCTCCTGAGTTTGTAGCGGTGGACGTTCCGCTGAACCGTCTCGCCGGTTCGCGGGTGGACGAATTCGCTGCGCACGCGCGAGCTCGTCGACGGTTCGATGACCTGCGCGTCGAGCACCTGGCCGAAAGCGGCGTAGCGCACCTTCGCCCCCTGCCCGAGCGGCGGCTCGAGCTTCACCGGTCGACGCCGAGGCACCGGCGCGGCGCCAGCAGACGGGTGCAACGTCATGGTCGGCGCGAGGAGCCTTTCGGTCTGCGACAGGGCGCGCTCGGTCTGGTCGAGCGACCGCTTCACCTGCTCGTTGAGCTTCTCAACCGCCGACTTCCACATCTCCAGGCCCTGCTCGAGCAGCGAGAGCCGCACGTCCAACGTCTGCACCAACGCCAGCACCGACCGGATGACGTAGGGCGGGTCGGGCTTGGGCGCGTGGTCAGCCAGATCCCCGAGCTCGTCGCGGATCCGCGCCATCTCAGCCCGCGCGGCGGCGGCGAGAGAAAAAAGGGGGTCGGCCTTGGGCCCAACCCTCACCGCCCCCGTCGCGCCGCACGTCGTGCAGCCCGGACACCAGCGCTCAACCTGATCCTGATTCGGATCCACGGGGCCAACGGCGCTGCGCGGGTGCCCACCCGTGCCGTTGCAGCAAGAGCACGCGTCGCCAAGCGATGGCGTAGGCATGCCACGCATGGCAAGGGCGGAGCAAAGCACGTGCGCCCGGCCGGCGACGAGCTTGCCAGCGTTGCCGCCGCAAAGCCCGCAGCGTGCCTGGTCGGTCGCGACATGCGCGACGCAGCCCTCCGCCCAGTGCGCCGGCGCCCGGTTCCCGTAGGCGGTCTGGTTCACGCGCCCTTCTCCAGAATCAGCACCCGCGTCTCCATCGCCCGCATCCACAGCTCGATCGCCTTGACGATGAGCTGCACGTGCTGGAACTTCGGCAGCTCCGCGAGCACGAGCAGCTTCTCGCGAATCTCGGCCTGTTCCTTCTTCAGTTCCTCGCGCGCCGCACGATAGTCGGGCCGCGGCGCCACGGACTGCTTGGGATCCGTCATGCCGCCCAGACGCTGCATGCGTCATGCCACATACGTCGCGGTATGAAGGAAAAATGGGTGGACGCGCCGGGCGTTCAGCGAATACGGTGCGCCCGTGCACCCATCTCAAGCGCAGCTCGACCGCATCGAGGGGTTGCTGATCCTCGTGCTGCTCGGGCAGCGTCAACTTCTGTCGAAGGAACAAGCCATGGCCGCCGACCTCTCCGCCCTGCAACAAGCCGTCGCCGCCGACACCAACGCGACGACCTCCGCCATCACCCTGATCCAGGGCCTCGCCGCCCAGATCGCGGCGCTCGCGAACGCGCCCACCGTCGACCCGGCCGCGCTTCAGGCGCTGTCCGACTCGATCAACGCCCAGGCCTCCGCGCTCGCGAACGCCGTCACCGCCAACACCCCGGCCGCGCCCGCGACCCCCTGAAGAACCAGGCCCGCCGGCGAGCTCGGGTGTGTCCGGCCCCGAGCTCGCGGCGTGCTCACCATCGGGTCTGGCCCGTGACGCGCGCACCCTGATCGCCGCACGTCCAGCCGTTCCCGCCAAACCCGTTCAGCGTCGGCCGAGCCGTCGGTTCAGCCGGCGCGAGCTTACGGCCGGGCCGCGCGTCGCTCGCGCCGCACCAGGGGCAGCGCCGGCGAGAAGCCCTCTGGCAGGCGCCCCCAGCCGGGCAGGTGGTGGTGGTCTCGGTCGCCCCGCAGGTCGTCGCGCTCATCACCCCCTCCACGCCCGAGGCGCGGCAGATCTGACGGATGGGTCGGTGGGGCTCGAGCGGCGACGACGTCGAGGCGCTGCCGAGTTAGGCGACGTCCCAGGAAAAAATCGCGGGAAGAAAATAGGGGGAGGCGGGCGGCCGCGGTAGGCTCGGGGGCATGGGGCTCGAGTTCGTCGCGAAGGCGCGCGCGGTGGTGGCGAAGATTCGGGAGGGCGGCGCGGCGTACCGCGCGGCGAAGGCCGCGGCCGAGGAAGCCGCCCGCGTCGCGGAGCTCACCGGCGACGTCGCCGTGAAGGCCCACGCGGAGCGGCTCGCCGCGAAGGTCGAGCTCGTGCTCAAGGCCAACGGCTGCAACCAGTACGGCTGTCCCGCCGGCGGCGCGCCGGAGATGAAGGGCGGCGACGGCAAGGCGAACGCCGCCAGCGACAAGGCGTCGCGCGCGACCGACCGCGCGACGAAAGTCGGCGGCAAGGCGAACGGCGCGCTCGCCGCGACCGGCGCCGAAGTCGCCCGCGGCGTCAACGTGCCGCCCGGCGTTCACGCGCAGCGGGCCGAGCAGGTCGTCGCCGCCGGCAACGCCCACGCCTCCGCGGCCAACGCCCACGCCGAGGCCGCGAAGGAGCAGACGCGCGCCGGAAACCCCGTCGCGGCGGCTACCCACGCGGCGGCCGCCGACAGCCACGCCGCGTCCGCCCGCGGCTTCGGCTACGAGAAGCCGACCGGCGCCGCGCGCGCCGGTGCCGGGGGCAAGCCGTACGTCGTGGAGCATCACACCGCGGAGGGCACCAAGGTCACGACCCACGGCTCGAAGAAGGAAGCCGTGGAGGCCGGCACCGCGATCCGCCGCGCCGGCGGGAGCGCCTTCGTGCACGAGGTCGGCGACTACAACCGCTTGATCAAGGGCCCGAGCGCGCCGGCCGCGCCAGCTGTCGGGCAGAGCCACACCGTCCCGAAGCGCTGATCATTCCCTCGGCTCGTGCCGCTGGATGACGTCGTGCTCGCAAGGCGGCGCGTCGACGCCGCGCGACGTCAGGCCGGCGCCGCACTTCTCGCAGCCCTCGCCGATGCAGAGCACGCAGTCGGGCCCCGGGCAGGCAGCATCATCCTCGGGTTCAACGTAGGGCGCCTGGCTGAAGCTGAGCATGCCGCGAGCGTAGCTATGGCACTGCACGAGCAGTCAAAGGATCGTCTCGCGCTGCGCGAGACGATCGCCGGCGAGCATCGCCGCTCGCGATGACACGTAGGACGCCCGCGGGTGTCCGTCGACGTACAGGATCCAGGGCCGAGGGCGGTCTTTTCTCAAGCTCTGGCAGACCGCCATCGTCTTGCCTCGCTTCGGCCAGAAGACCCGCACAGCATCGGCGGCGGCGGCGAAGCGGGGCACGTACCAGCCGGGCAACGCGCCGAGCTCGCGCGCTACCTCCGCGGGCGCCGGGCCGTTCGGATCTTCGGAGACGGCCGTGGGGTACTTCCGCGCTCGCAGCACAAGCACGGCCCGCTCGGCGCAGCCGGCGCAGATCTTCGGGGAGGCCTCGCTGTAGACCTCGACGTGGTCGGCCCCGCAGAAGTCGCAGACGTCGTTCATTTCTGCCCAGCCTTCCGCGCCGCCCGCGGTTTTGCTGGCTTCTTCCGCGGCGGTCGCGCCGCCGACTTCTTCCCAATCTCGCCCACCTGAGCGAGCAGCCGCCGCCCGAAGGGCAGCAGCTCGAGCTCGTCCGCCGCGCGGTACGCCTCAGGGCCGAAGACCGTCTCGCGTGAGCCGTGCTGCATCACCAGGAAGCGCGCGGCGCCGCAGTCATCGAGCCAGTTCGCCGTCATCACCCAGCGCTCGTCCCGGCGGCGCTTGCCGTCGATCACCCTCGCCCGGTTCTTGTTCAGGTACTCGAGCTCCGCCTTCGCGCGTGGCGGGGTGGTGGCGGCGAGCCGGCGCATGTGGATCACCTGGCCGAAGAGCGAGATGTCGATCGACCGCGCCTCCGAGGCGAAGTGGGTGGTGCGCTCGCGCGCGTCGAGCCATTCGGCCAGCCCGTGGTGGTGCAGCTCGATCGCCGCGCGAGTCATCGGCGCCGGCAGCGGCACGGGTGCCCGGGGGCCGAGCGCCTGCGATGCCTGGACGACGCCGAGGTTGAAGAGCAGGTCGGCCGCTTCATCGCTGAGGATCGGCGGCCGATCGACGGACGCGTGCGCTCGCTTCAGCCAGAGGTTCTCGGCCTCCCGGTGCCGATCCTCGCGGAGCTTGGCGATCCCGACACGCGCGGCCGCGCAGAGGGCCTCCAACCCGGCGACGGCGGTCTCGGCAGCGATCAGATCCAGCGTCTCGTCTGTCATGAGCGGTGCACGAGCACCGCTCATGCCATGTCAGATCGACAGCGAGTGCTGCGCCGAGATGTAGACCGTCCAGAAGAGCCCGGCGAAGAACATCAGCCGACCGATCTCGGCGTACTTGCCGGACCGGCTGCCGGAGTTCGGTTCGCTGCCGGCGATGAGATAGATCGCAGCGCCGAGAAGCATCACCGCCGCGGGAATCAGGATCTTGACGAGCATGGTGGTTCGATGCTCGCCCGCGCGCGGCCGCCGCGCCAGTTTTCAGGCGACGCGGCGCGTCTTCTTCGGCCGCTCCCCCTTCGGGGTCGGCCCGGCCCGGCGGTACCCCGCGAAATCGAAGGGGACGTCGGGTAGGTGCACCAGCGACGGCAGCGCGTTCAGGTCGCGCAGATCCTGGAGGTAGAGCCAGGCGAGAAAGGGCTCGAAGAGCGGGCAGACCCAGATCCGATGCTTCTGGAGGTCGGCCGACGCGAGACCGCCGGGCCGGAAGAAGGCGCCCTCGTTCGTCTCGAGGTCGTGGACGAGCACGGCGTCGGGGTTCTTGCCGCGCGAATGCAAGAGCGATCGGCCGCCGACCGCCGACGGTCGCGCCCACTCCTCGGGGGTGAAGCGCGCGACCATGAACTTCCCCCAGTTCGGTCCGTGCTCGCCCTGGCAGGCCTCGATGAACTTCGTCTCCATCAGCCGCTCGGCGGGGGCTTGATGTCGTCCGGGTTCCCCATCGGCGCGGTCACCTGCGCGACCAGGTGGGGGTTGTCGAAGGCGAGGCGGAGCGCAGCGGCGAGGGCTTCCGCGTCCCCTTCCTCCACGTCTAGCTCGAGCGCCATCTCGCGCCGGCTGAAGGCGCCCTCGAGCCCGCGGACGGTCAACGTCGCCCCGGTGAGGTAGAGCGTCGGTCGATCGCTCGGGTCAGCGATCACGTACCGCCTGACGACCGCCGGCGTTCCCCCCGCCGGCGACGCCGCCCGCGGGGAGCGCTGAATCATCGTGGCGAAGACGCAGTTCGAGTAGTGGCTGCGGACGCCGACGAGCGGCTGCGGCGCGCCGCAGTGGGTGCACTTGCGCTCGGTCACCAGAGTTCCTCCTCGGGGGCCGAGGGTCGACGCGGACGGTCGCCGTCGGGGTCGATGGTGTGTACGCCAAGCCGGATCTCTTCGGACAGCGTGATCATCTTCTTGATGAGCTGTTCCTCAGAC
>DASYEX010000385.1:0-7952 GCA_036498765.1 Polyangia bacterium | reverse complement strand
GGATCGATCCGGCCCAATCCCGCCAGTGCCTCGCCGAGCGCGCACCAGGCCGCCGGATTGCCGCTCTCGAGATCGACGGCCCGCCCGAGCGACTCTACCGCCGCCTCGAGCGCCCCCCGCTCGAGGCGCAGCTCGCCGAGCGCGAGATGGCCGGGAGCGGCCGCGGGGGCCTTGTGGGTGAGCTCGACCAGCTTGGCCTCGGCGCCGGAGCGGTCGCCGCCCGCCGCCTGCGCGCGGGCGCGGGCGATCTCGTCGGCCAGCGCCGCCCGCCCCTCGCCGGTCAGCTCCTCGAGCGTCCCCGCGATGCGGTCGAGGATCCCCATCAGTGACCGAGCGGCGCGGCGGCCGGCTCGCCGTCGGGCGCCCAGACCTTCTGGCGGATCTCGGCGATCCGTTCGTCGATCGCCTTCAGCTCGCCGAGCGCGGCGTCGATGCCGGCGGCGTTCGCCCGCGCGGTGGTCTGGGCCTCCCCGGCGCGGCGCTCGACGAGCGCGCGGTCGAGCACCTCGGCGATCCCGCGCGCCAAGGTGTCGCCCGCCTGCGCGACGAACTCGAGCAAGCGCCCGCCGAAACCGTCGACGATCTCGTCGAGCTTGGGTCCGACCAGCGCGGCGACGCGATCGACGGCCAAGGGCGCCTGCGCCTTGGCCTCGATCTTCACCTCGGCGGCCAGCTTGCCGCGCAAGACGAAGGCCAGGATCGGCGCCGCCAGCGTGAGCACCCCGCCCACCAGTCCGTCAACGAACAGGAAGACCGTGGTGCCGAGCGCGCCCAGCGCGAAGACGGAGGCGTCGTACTTGAGCGTGTCGACCTTGATCTCCACCTTCGTGTCGGCGGGGCCGAGGTCGGTCGCCACGGTCTCCAGCACCTCGCGCACGTTCTCGTTGGCCACCTGGATCACCGTCTCGGCCAGCTTCTCCAGCTCCGCCGAGATCAGCTCCCCCTCGGTCTCGGTCCAGGCCTTCCAGGTGTCCTGGACGAAGAAAGACAGATACCGCCGGATGTCGGCCGCCTCGACGGCGTCGATGTCGGCCGTGACCGCTTCGCGCAGCTTGGCCGTGAAGTCGGCCAGGTCCTGGCGAACGCGCGCCTTGAGCGCGGCCGTCTCCGCCCGCACCGTGGTGGCCGCCGTCTCCAGCACCTTCTTGCCGGTGTGCAGTCGCTCGCGCGCGCGCCCGATCCGTTGCTCCAGCTCGGGGAGCGGCAGCTCCAGCGACCTGCGGTGAATGGCCAGGCTCTGGCGCACGAAGGCCGACACCCGGGTGGCGTCGGCGAGCGCGTGGTCGAGCAGCAGGCGGCGCCGCTGGTTCTCGACCGTCGCGCCGAGCGCGGCGACGAAGGCGTCCATCCCGGACCCAGCGCGGTCGCCCGCCAGCGCGCGCCTGGCCGACACCGGAAAGATCGCCGGCTCGGGCACGATCGCCGCCAGGTGCTTGCGGGCGAAGGCCAGCGTCTCGGCCAGCTCGGCGTCGCTGAGGAGATCGGCCTTGGCCACGACGAAGAGGAGGCGGTCGCGGGTCGAGCGCAGGATCCGCTCCTCGAGGAACTGCCGCTCGGAGGCGGTCAGGATCTGCGTCGCGTCGAGCAGGAAGACCGCCGCATCGGCGCGCGGTAGATAGCCGTAGGTGATCTCCGCGCGCTGCTCGTTGATGTCGTTGACGCCGGGTGTATCGACGATGGTCAGCTGGTTCTCCAGCAGCGCGACCGGCTGGGTCAGCTCGACGTGGTGAAACGAAGGCCCCTCGCCCTTCTCGCCCTTTTGGCCGTCCTTGCCGCTTTGGCCGGCCAGACCGTCGACGGTGAGCCAGTCGCCGAGCGTGCTCCCCGCGATCGTCTTACGCCCGCCGTCGTCGCCGACCAGCGTCGCCGTCGCCCGCGGTCCGTGGGTCACGTGCGCCAGCACGGCCGTCGTCGGCGTGATGCCGGTGGGCAGCACGGGCGCGCCGAGCAGCGCGTTGATGAACGTCGACTTGCCGTGGTTGAACTCGCCGAGCACGACGACGGTGAACCGCTCGTCGTCCAGCTTGGGCAGCCGCGTCTCCTTCACGTCGCGCTCGATGTACGGGAGCCCCGCCTTCCCGGCCAGCGCGCCCAGCTCGGCGAGGACGCCACGGATCGCCGCCTTGCGCGCGTCGAGGCCCCGCCCCTCGCCCGGCGCCGCGCTCACTTGAGCACCGCCAGCAGCTCACCCACCTTGGCGTCGCACTCCTGCTTCGAGGTGCCGCCCGCCGTACCGTCCCCCTTGAGCCCCTTGAAGTAGGCGGTGTCGGCGAAGAGGCGCAGCGCCGCCACCCGCTTGGGGAGATAGGGATGCCGGCGCCCGAGCTCGTCGAACCGCCCTATTCCCTTTTGCGCCTCGTCGAGCTGGGCCAGGTACTCGTCCAACTTGACCTCGCTGTAGAGCTTCTGGGAGCCGATGGCCAGCTTCACCAGGCAGCCGACCGAGACGTCCAGATCGCCGGTGCAGATGAGCCCGGCCCGATCGCAGGTAATCTCCGCGCGGCGGGCCCAGCCGTTCAGCGCCAGCACGGCGGGTTTCACGCCCCAGCGCAGGAACATGTTCGCCGCGTGGGTCAGGAAGTGCAGGGTCGTCATGTAGACGACGTGGTTGTTCTGGATGTGGCCGCACTCGTGGCCGATGACGTCCAGCAGCTCGGGCTCGCTCAGGTGATCGATGAGCGCCGCGTTGAGGACGACGTAGGGATCGTCCGCCGTCCCGAAGGTGTGCGCGTTGAGCGAGCCGATGTTGGGCGACACGTACAGCGTGGGCATCGGGATCCGCAGCGTGTCGGCGCACCGCTCGGCCAGCTTGGCGATGCGCGGGAACTGCTTGCCCGTCACCTTGACGGCGGTGCCGAGCATCCGGCTCTTTTCGACCGATTGCCAGAGCCGGACCGTGGCCTCGACCGCCAGGGTCACGGGGCGCACCCGGTCCAGCGCCGAACGCACCTTGACGTCGCCGCCGTAGGCGTAGGCCGCGCCCTCGCGCGAGCGGGCCGCCGCGTCCCCTTTCCGCGCTGCGACGTAGCGCGCGAACGACAGATCGATCTCGGGTCTCGCCACGGGAATGATAATAGAATAAGCCCTCCCGATGACCACCGCCGCCTCTGTCTCACCGGCCGATCCCGCCGCCGTTGGGCCCGCCGCCGTTGGGCCCGCCCCCGTTGGGCCCGCCGCCGTCGGGGACCGCGAGACGGCCTTCATGCGCCGGGCGCTGGCCGCCGCCGAGGAGGCGGCCGGGCGCGGCGAGGTGCCGGTGGGTGCGGTCGTCGTCGTGGGCGACCAGATCGTCGCCGTCGCCCACAACGAGCGGGAGACCGGGAGCGATCCGACGGCCCACGCCGAGATTCTGGCCCTCCGGCGGGCGGCCGCCGCGCTCGGCAGTTGGCGGCTCACGGGCGCCGATCTCTACGTCACCATGGAGCCCTGCCCCATGTGCGCCGGCGCGCTGGTCAACGCCCGGGTGCGCCGGCTCTACTTCGGGTGCGACGACCCGAAGGCGGGCGCCGTGCGGACGCTCTACAGCCTGGTCGACGATCCGCGCCTCAATCACCGGGTCGAGGTGGTTCCCGGCGTGCTCGCCGCCGAGGGCGCGGCGCTCTTGCGGTCGTTCTTTTCGCGATTGCGCCAGCCCGAGGCGAGGGGGCGGTGACGGGCCGGGCCCTCTCCGTCGCCGTCCTGGCCGCCGCGGCTCTGGTCGGCGTCGGCTGCGGCTCGGTGACGGCCAAGCGCGGCGACGGTGGCGGCACCGGCGGCTCACACGCCGACTCCTCGGCGAAAGACCTCGCCGTCGACCGGAAGATCGAGGACGCCCGCCACGACGTCATGTCTCGGGCCGACTCGAGCTCGGGCAAGGACATGCTGAGCTCCGACGCGCGTGCCAGCGACGCGCACCTGCGCGACGCGCGCGCCCTGGACGCCATCACCAAGGACGCGCGCGCGATGGACGCTGCCGCGAAGGACGCTGCCGCGAAGGACGCTGCCGCCAAGGACGCCGCCGCCAAGGACGCGATCTCGAGCGGGAGCGACGCGGGAGGTGCCTGCAGGTCGAACGGCGACTGCATGCTCTACGTCGGGGCCGGCAGCGGCTGCTGCGGCGTCTGCCAATCGAAGAGCGCCCCCGCCCCCTCCATGCCCCAGTGCCTGATCGCCTGCCTGACGCCGCTCGTGACCTGCGGCTGCGTGAACCAGCAGTGCGTCGGCAGCAAGAAGATGCTGTAGGGAGACCGGCCTGACCCCGACCCGCGTGCTGATCCTCCCTGGGCTGGGCGGCTCCGGCCCCGAGCACTGGCAGACCCGCTGGGAGGCGCTCTACCCGGGCTACCTCAGGATCGAACAGCGGGACTGGGACCACCCTCGGCGCGCCGACTGGCTCACGGCGCTGGACGCGGCGCTCGCGGTGGTGAACGAATCGGTCGTGCTGGTGGCGCATAGCCTCGGGTGCGCCCTGGTGGCGCACGCGGCCTCCCGCCCGTCAGTGGCCGTGGTGGGGGCGGCGTTGCTGGTGGCGCCCGCCGACGTCGATTCGCCGGCGCGCACGCCGCCCGAGACCCGCGACTTCGCCCCGCTGCCGCTCCGGCCGCTCCCCTTCCCCGCCACCGTGGTGGCCAGCGAGGATGATCCGTACGTGACGCTCCCGCGGGCCCGGGCCTTCGCCGCGGCCTGGGGGGCCACCTTCGTCGACGCCGGGCCGCGCGGCCATCTCAATGCCGCCTCGGGGCTGGGGGACTGGCCGGAGGGGCACCGCCACCTCGAGGCGCTCCTGGCCCGGGGCCGGTCCGCGCGGGGCCGTTGACGGAACCTATCTTGGATCATCGTCCCCGGCGGACTGTTCTGGCAATATGCGCCTATGTCGAGCGAGTCGCGTAAGGCACCCGGACTGAGGAGCGCCGCCCGCGGGCGGTGTATCGCCGTCGCCATGGTCGTCGCCGCGGGCAGTTGGTTCGCCGCGAGATCGGCGGCCGCCGCTCCGGCGATGTCGCGCGACCAGCCGGTCGACACCAACGACGACTGGACGCTGCACCTGGCGATCGGGCTCGATCTCGGCGCCGGCGGGACGATCACCGACTTCAGCGCCGACCCCGGACCCAGCGGGACGCTGTTCTACACGGGCGCGCGGGCCACGTACGATCTGAAGCACGGCTTCGCCGGAATGCTGACGTTGCGGCAGTGGTGGTTGCCGGGACCGGACCACGCGCTCCTCATCGGCTTCGGCACCCGGTTCGAACCCTTCGTTTACACCTGGGGGCGCATCTTCTTCGATGCCGCGGTGGGGCCCGCCTCGACGACCAACTCCTGGACCTTCGGGTACGACGTGGGCACCGGGATCGAGTTCGACCTTCCGGACGTGCCGGGGTTCAGCCTCGGGCCCTTCTTCCGCTTCACCCAGGTCATCAATCCGGACAAGATCGACAAGAACGACGGGCTCGCCTGGAGCGCGGGCGCGTCGCTGACCTACCACTTCGGCCGCGCGGCGCTGGCGCCCAAGGCCAGCTCGGAGCCGACGGTCAAGCACGGGGCCTGGCACATCAGCATCCCCGACACCGATCACGACGGCGTCCCCGACGACGAGGATCAGTGCAAGAACACGCCGGCGGGCTCGCACCCGGATCCGTTCCGGCCCGGTTGCCCCGAGGGCGACGAGGACGGCGACGGCGTGCCTGACGTCGACGACGCTTGCCCGGTCACGCCGCCCGGTCCCAAGCCCGATCCCAAGCGGCCCGGCTGCCCGTTCCTCGACACCGACGGCGACGGGATCTCCGACGCCGACGACGCCTGCGCCACGAGGCCCGGTCCGGCGTCGAGCGATCCCAGCAAGAACGGCTGCCCGGACGGCAAGCACAAGGTGGGACCGGCCGCGGAGCCCCCGCCGTCGGACGAGGACAAGGCGCCCAAGGTGAAGAAGCACCACCACGCGAAGCCCAAGAAGGTGGACACCGGCGGCGAGCGGATCAACTAGGTTCGGGACCGTCAGCTAGGTTCGGGACCCTCAGCGGGGTTCCGGCACTCCGACGCGACCTAATCCACGATGACGGTGAGGCGGACGATGGCCCAGTACGAGCCATTGTCCGCGCCGGTGCCGCTTGGCGTGCGCACCTCGAAGCCGGCCTGCAGCCGCAGGCGGGGATCGGGGCCGTACGCGGTGAGCCCCGCGCCGGCGCCCCAGACGTCGGCGCCGCCGGTCCGTTCCCAGTCGCCGCGCACGACGACGTCGAGGCGGCGCTCGAACAACGTCAGCCCCGGCTCGATCGCCCCGCCCTGCTGCACGCTCCCCGGGAGGATGACGGTCCCGTCGTAGCGAGCCGCGTAGAGGTATTCGGCCGTCACCACGAACGTGCGCCACTGGGCGGTGAAGTCCGGATCGATGGCGAAGGTGTTGGGCGCCGAAACGGTGCCGTAGATGACCGAGAGGCCCGCCGCGAAACGGAACCAGTCGGTCCAGGGATCCGAAGCGGGCCGCCGCCAGGGGACGGGGCCCACCGGCCCGATCGGCTCGGCGACGAGGCGCCCGGCCAGGAGCACGCCGCGCTCGAACAGCTGGCGGTCGAGCACGGGATCGGCGCTCATCACGGCGGCGCGGTAGGCGAGCAAGCCGAGATCGCCGCCCACGGAAGCTCCCACGCGGAAGTCGGGCAGGAAGGCGTCGGCGAACGGCGCGCGCTCGGGCAGGCGAAGGTCCGCCTCGTCGGACTGGCGCGACAGGGAGAACGGGACGCGCAGCGATCCGACGGCGACCTGGAACGCGCGCACCGGCGTCCAGGCGGCGTAGACCTCGGTGGCCCGCAGGGGGCCACCGAAGGGGAGCCGGCCGCCGGCGAGCGGCGTGAACGAGCTCCCGGTGGAGGTCTCGCCCTGTGCCTCGAAGAGCGCGCGCAGCCGGAAGTCGCCGAGATCCAGATCCTCGCCCACCCGGAGCCGCCGCCAGCGCAGCGCCGCCCCGGCCGGCGCGTCCTGCGGATCGTAGGCCGCGTCAGGCTTCGAGGCCAGGAGCGCGTCGGCCTGGAGCAACAGCGACAGCGGGGCGGTCTCGGGATGCTCCGCGGGCGGGCTGTCGTCGGCGGCCGCGCGCGCGGCGAGCAATGAAACGGCCAGCAGCGCCGCGCACGCCGGGCGCGCGCGACGGACCTCGTTCATCGGGCGGCGGCGAGCTTTTGTTCCAGCTTCTCGACGACCTTGACCTCGTAGGCGTCCTCGTAAAGGACGTTGGCTTCGAGGATCCCGGTCGGGCTGGTGACGTTCACCTCGGTGAGCCAGCCGCCGATCACGTCGAGTCCGACGAAGAAGTGCCCGCGCTCGCGCAGCCAGGGCCCCAGCTTGGAGACGATCACCTCATCGCGCTCGTCCAGCTTGGTGGCCATCGGCTTGGCCCCGACGTGCAGGTTGCCGCGCGCGTCGTCGGGAGCGGGGACGCGCAGCACGGCGCAGAGCGGCTCGCCGTCGACCAACAGGATCCGTTTGTCGCCGCGGCGGACCTCGGGCAGGTACTTCTGGGCCATGATCCAGCGGCGGCCGAGGTTGGTCGACTGCTCGAGGATGGCGCCGGTGTTGGGGTCGCCGCGCCGCACGTGAAAGACGCCGTAGCCGCCGGAGGCATCCAGCGGCTTGACCACCATCTCGCCGCCTTGCTCGGCCAGAAAAGACCGCAGCCGGTTCGCCTCGCGCGTGACGACGGTCGGCGGGCAGAGGTCCGGGAACTCCAGCACGGCCAGCTTCTCGTTCTGCTCGCGCAGGCCGCGTGGGTCGTTGATGATCAGCGTGCGCCCGCGCGCCCGCTCGAGCATGAGCGTCGCGAAGTAGTAGTCGAGGTCGAAGGGCGGATCCTTGCGCATGAAGACGGCGCTGCACCCGGACAGCGGGACGGTCGCCTGCGGCCCAAGAAGGTAGTGGTCGCCGACGACGCGGCGAACGGTCACCGGCCAGGCGCGCGCGACGGCGTCGGCGTGCTCCAGACT
>DASYEX010000384.1:0-6342 GCA_036498765.1 Polyangia bacterium | reverse complement strand
GAACTTCAGATCCTTCAGCGAGAAGCCGTCGGCCGAGACCTGGACCCGCATCTTGTCGTGGAAGTACTGCACCACCCGATCGAACACCTCGGGGTCGGCGCGCAGCGAGATGAACCCCATCTCCTTCATCGCGTTGACGATGCGGACCGTGTCGCGCGTGATCGCCCCCTGGATGAAGGAGACCATCCCGCGCCGCATCCCCTCGGACACGGTCGCGGTCGCGCCGAAGTCGAGGAAGACGATCGTCGG
Organism: Polyangia bacterium; assembly: GCA_036498765.1. Taxonomy (GTDB): domain Bacteria; phylum Myxococcota_A; class Polyangia; order Fen-1088; family Fen-1088; genus JADGRB01. Next base: position 6,093 of record DASYEX010000384.1, on the reverse strand, counting down.
CGTGTCGCCCGCGACCGCCGGCGGCTGCAGCAGCAGATTCCCCGGGTGCGGATCGGCGTGGTAGAGGCCGTCGATGAAGATCTGCTGGCAGTAAGCCTCGACGCAGAGGCGCGCGGCGGCACGGCGGTCGACCTTGAGGCTCTCGAGGCGCTCGAGATCGGCGACCTTGGACCCCTCCATCCACTCGGTGGTGAGCACGCGGGAGGTGGAGAACTTCTCCATCACCCGCGGAAATCGGACCTGCGTCGAGGGCGGCTGGCGGGCGGCGAAGTTCGCCGAGATCTTCTGGATGGCGGCCGCCTCGAGCCGGTAGTCGAGCTCGGCCAGCACCATCTCGCGGATCTCGCGGTAGATGGTGTCGAAGCCGTAGTCGGGCATGAACCAGCGGAGCACCGAGAAGATCCGCTGCAGCGCGCGCAGGTCGATGCGAACGATCTCCTCGATGTCGGGGTACTGCACCTTTACCGCGACCGCCTCGCCCGAGGGGAGCCGCGCCCGGTGCACCTGGCCGATCGACGCGGAGGCGACCGGCTCGGGCGAGAACTCCGCGAACACCTCGGAGGGCCCGCGCCCGCCGAACTCCTCGCGCAGGCGCGCCTCGATGTCGCGGTAGGGGCGGGGCGGGACCTGATCCTGCAGCCGCTGCAGCTCCTCGCGGAAGGCGTCCGGCAGGACGTTGGCCATGATGCTGATGAGCTGGCCGACCTTGATGAAGAGGCCGCGCAGCTTGATGATCGCCGCCTCGATCCGGCGGGCGTTCCGGCGGTGCTTCTCCAGTGTGAGCCGCTCGATGGCGGCCGGGCGGCGGAGCCGGCGCGCCACGGCCAACCCGAGGTACGACAGCGCGACCTGCGTGGTGACGAAATAGGCGGTGAAGAGGCGGGCGCGGCCTGACACGGCCCGCATCATACCCTCGGAGAGTCGCCAGACAGTCCGCTGCAGGTGCCGGGCCGCTTTCGAGGTAACCTCGGGACGATGGCCGAGGATGCGAACAAGAAGCCAGAGGGGGGCCCGGCGCCGGAGGCGGCCCCGGACGCGCTGGGCGACGACGATCCTACCGGCCGCAGCGCCGAGGACCGCAGCGGCATCACCGACTTCGTGCGCCGCGCCGTCTCCGCCGGCGTCGGCGCCGCCAGCCGGTCGAAGGACGACCTGGTGCGCGTCGCGGCCGGCGAGATGCGTGGGTGGCTCGAGCACCTCAATCTGCACGAGGAGCTGGCCAAGGCGCTGGCCAAGCTGGTGATCGAGGTGAAGATGGAGGTCCGGTTCCGTCCCAACGAAGAAGGGAAGCTGGTCGCCGAGACGACCAACGACGTCAAGGTGAAGTCACCGAAATAGATCGTGCCCGCTGAAACGCGGGGATGGCGGCCGGCATCCTCAAGCGCACATTCGGAGCAACGAGGAGGCGCCCATGTCCAAGTTCGTGGTTGCTGGTGTATCTGGTCACGTCGGTTCTGTCGTCGCGCGCGATCTCTTGGCCGCCGGCGACGCCGTCACGGTCGTCGTGCGTGACGCCAAGAAGGGGACGGACTGGTCGTCCCGAGGCGCCAAGGTGGCGGTCGGCTCGCTGGACGACGCCGAGTTCGTCGCCACGACGGTCAAGGGCGCGGACGGCTTCTTCACCCTCATCCCGCCGCACTACGCGACCGGCGATCTCTACGCCGCGCAACGCAAGAGCGTCGACGCGCTGGCCGCGGGGATCAAGAAGGGTGGCGTCCCGCTGGTCGTGCTGCTCTCCTCGGTGGGCGCCGATCGCGCCGACAAGAACGGTCCCATCAAGGGGCTCTTCAACGCCGAGAACAAGCTCCGGGAGACGGGCACCAAGCTGGTCGCGCTCCGGTCAGGCAGCTTCCAGGAAAACGTGGCCGGCGCGGTCGCCGCCGCCAAGCAGGCGGGCATCTATCCCAACTTCTTGCCCTCCGCCGACATCCCGGCCCCGCAGGTCGCGACCGAGGACGTGGGGCACGCCGCCGCCAAGCTCTTGAGGTCGCCGCCCGCGCGCAGCGAGGTCGTCGACTTGGTCGGCCCCGCGTACTCCTCGCGTCAGCTCGCAGAGAAGATCGGCAAGCTTCTGGGCAAGACGCTGAACATCGTCGACATCCCGGCCGCCGGCCACGTCGCCGCGCTCAAGCAGGCCGGCGTCCCGGCGGACGTGGCCGAAGCGTTCGCCGAGATGTACGCCGGCTTCAGCGGTGGCCTGCTGGTCCCCAAGGGCGACCGCACCATCAACGTCTCGACACCGATCGACGAGATCCTGCCGGGCCTCGTCGGCTGATGACGGGGCGGCGGTAGCGCGCCGCCGCCAGCAGCGCGACCAATAGAAAAAGCCCGGGGCCCGCCGGCGATCGAGCCTCCAGCGCGCACGAGCAGCCGCTGCTCGAACCGGCCCCCTTGGCGCCGCCGGTGCCCGAGGTCCCGGCGTCCGCGCCGCCGGCGCCGGGCGCGCCCGCCGCGCCGCCGGCGCCGGGCGCGCCCCCCGCGCCGCCGTCGGGCCCGGTTCCAACGCCGGTGGTCGTCGACTCGAAGGCGCCGATGTCCTTGGCCGTCGCGCGCGGCCGGTTCATCCGGGTGACGGTCTCGTCGCGGTAGTACTGGTGGTCGGGCGCGCCGGAGGCCGGGGGCATCGCGGCGCCGATGGCTGTGGAGCCTGCCGCCAGCGTGTAGTCCTCGGCCGCCGCGTTGGTGAAGCCGGGAGCGGCGCCGAAGACGGTCGCGGTAAGGCCGGTCGCGTCCGCGCCGGTCGGCAGCCAGTTGTGCGTGCCGGTCACGTGCCCGACGGAAGTCATCTCCACGTGCGTCGCGTTGGTGGTGCCGACGATCAGGTTGTCGTCGAGCTCCACATTCATCGCTGTCCCGTCGGCGTTCGAGAGGTGGACCAGCGAGGCGCGCCCGCTCGACGGGCCCACGAAGGTGTTGTAGAGCAGCGTCACGTTCAGCGTCAGACCGGCCGCCCGCGCGTCGTTGTAGACGGCGACCACCTGCGAGTCGTTCGACTGCGTCGTCCCCTGCACGATGACGTTCCCGCGCAAGGTCATGCTCTGGGTGAAGGTGCCGGAGCCGTCGTAATCGTCGTCGGTCATCAGATCGCCCGCGTACGAGGCGGCGCGCGCAAACCAGTTGTATTCGATGACCGCGGTCTGGGCGCGGATGTGGAAGTTCTGCGCCTGCACTGGATCGTGCACGTACGAGTAGCGGAGCGTGAAGTCGCCTCCGTAGATGTAGATGTTGTGCGAGGGGGAGCTGGAGGAGGCGAGCAGCGTGCCGTTGGCGTCGAACTCGCAAGACTCGACGGTGATTTGGCTCGACTGCGTGCCGCCGGTCAGGCCGTTGTCGTTGCCGCGGAAGACGACGTTGGAGAGCAGGATGCCACTGGTCCCCTCGTAGTAGCGCATTCCGGCCGAGTCGGCGTCCGCGCCGTGGCACCCCGTGATGACCAGCCCCGAGATCTGGATGTTGGTGGCGCCCGAGAGCTGCCAGCAGCCGCGCCCGCGATCGCCGGCGGTGTAGCTGCCGGGCGCGTCCTCGACGTACCCGGCGGAGAGATCCCACACCGGCGGGTTCGTCGGATCGGCCGCGCGGATGACGATCGGATTTCCCGCGGGGGCCTTCTGCGTGAGGTAGACGCGGAACCCGTAGGTGCCCGGCGCGATCACCACCTCGTCGCCGGCCTTGGCGCCTTCGATCTTCGCGTACGAGTCGCCCGGCGCGACCTCGATCGTCGCCGCGCGCGCCACTGACGCCGACACCAGCCCCGACAACGCCGCGAGGACGAAGGTCAGATCACGCATGAGGTGATTTTCGCGCCGGCGGCGCGCGCCCAACAATGTACGAACCTGACGACCTGGACGTACCCGTTCGTCAGGCGAAGGGGACGATGCGAAAGGCGCGGGGGCGGCGGATCCCCGGCGCCCTCAGCGCGCGTGGGCTGCGTCCATCGGGAGACGAAGGGTGAAGGCGGCGCCCCCGTCGGGAAGGTTCTGGCCGGCGATCGAGCCGCCGTGCGCGCGCGCGATCTCGCGCGACACGTAGAGGCCGAGGCCCAGCCCGCCCTGGTCTTGGCGGGTCGACCCGCGCTCGAACCGCTCGAAGATGCGGCCCAGATCCTCCGGGGGGATGCCTGGGCCGTGATCGCGGACCTCGATGACCGCCTCGCCGTTCTGCGGGAAGGCCGTCAAGGAGACGGGCGTGCCGGCGCCGTACTTGAAGGCGTTCGACAGCAGGTTCATCACCACCTGCTCGACGCGCAGCCGGTCCCAGGCGCCGACGATCGGCCCCGTCGTGTGGCAGAAGAACTCGCACTTGGCCTGTTCGGCGGTGCCCCGCATCGTCTCCGCGACCTGATTGACTGCCTCGCGCAGGTCGAACGGCTGGGGCTTCAGCGCGAGTCGCCCGCTCGCGATGCGCGACACGTCGAGCAGCATCTCGATGAGGCGGGAGAGCCGGTCGGCGTTGCGCGAGGCGCGTGCCAGCTTGCGCGACAGCCGCTCGTCGGTCTTATTGGGCCCGCTGAGCTCGCGCATCGCGAACAGCTCGATCTGCAGCGCGGTGAGCGGGGTCTTGAGCTCATGCGAGGCGATGGAGAGGAACTCGTCGCGGATCCGCAGCGCCTCCTCGGCGCGGATGCGGTCGGCGTCGAGTTGCCGCCGTTCATCCTCCGCCTGCTGGCGTTGGGTCAGATCGCGCGTGACCTTGGCGAAGCCGATCAGCTCGCCGGTGTCGTTCCGCAGCGCGGTGATGACCACGTCGGCCCAGAAGCGCGAGCCGTCCTTGCGCAGGCGCCACCCCTCGTCCTCGACGCGCCCGTCGCGCGCCGCCTGCGCCAAGAGGCGCGCCGGCCGCCCGTCCTGGCGGTCCGCGGGCGAGTAGAAGAGCTCGATCGACTTGCCGACGATCTCGTCGCGCTGGTACCCCTTGATGAGCGCCGCGCCCGCGTTCCAGGTCTGCACGTGCCCCTCCGTGTCGAGCAGGAAGACGGCGTAGTCCCGGATGCTCTCGACCAGAACGCGGAAGCGTTCGTCGCTCTCGGCGAGCGAAGGCGCCGGCGGAAAGTCCGCGTGATGAGCTCTCTGTCCTCGGCGTACCAGGGTTGACCTCGAGCATTTCCGAAAGTTCGGACCATGCCACCGTATGCACGCAAGGCACGGAGCGCAACCCGGGCGCCGCCGAATTCCGGGTTCCCGGAAGTTGGCCGACTACTTCGCCGCGGCCAGCTTGGGCTTGCGCTCGCGGTCGAGGTCGGCGAAGCAGACGGTCCGGTTGCGGCCGCCGTGCTTGGCGGCGTAGAGCGACTGGTCAGCACGGGCGATGATCTCCGCCTTTTCGCGGGCGTCGTCCGGATAGCTGGCGACGCCGATCGACAGCGTCGCCCCGAACGCCCCTTGCGGCGAGGCGAAGCTCTGCTGCTCGACCTCTTGCCTGATTCTCTCGGCCAGCTGGAAGGCGCCTTGCCGATCGGTCCCCTCGAGGACGATGGCGAACTCTTCGCCGCCGTAGCGGGCGGTGATGTCGATCTTGCGCGCGCTGGCCTTGAGGATGGCCGCCACCCGCCGCAGCACCTCGTCGCCGGTAGGGTGCCCGTAGGTGTCGTTCACCTTCTTGAAGTGGTCGATGTCGGTCAGCAGCAGCGAGACCGCGAAGCCGCGCCGCTCGGCGCGCCCGAGCATCGCCGAGAACCGCTCCTGGAACGTGCGGTGGTTGACCAAGCCGGTCAGGCCGTCCGTCGTCGCCTGCTCCTCGACAATCTCGTACATGCGCCCGTTCTGCATGGAGATGGCGACCTGGTTGGCGATCACCCCCAGCATCTCGCGCTTGTCGCTCGGGAAGGCACCCGCGCGCACCGCCGCCACGGTGAACGTGCCGATCACCTCGTCCTTGACCAGCAGAGGCAGCACCAGCAGCGACTCATAGTCCTTGATCCGCATCGGGTGCGAGAAAACCGGCACGTCGCGCTCGCGCCACTCGCCGCCCGCAGGGAGCGCCAGCTTGTTCTTGGCGGCCATGGAGGCGATCGACGACGGGTCCTTGTGGGTGGTGCCCAGCAGGTGCTCGGCCGATTCGCCGACCACGGAGCGGATGGTGTGGCTGCCGCGGCGG
>DASYEX010000383.1:0-21658 GCA_036498765.1 Polyangia bacterium | reverse complement strand
ATCCGAGGCGGCAACTACGCCGTCTGGCCCTCGGGCGCGACGACCACCGTGACCGGCCCGGCGGCGACCGCCGGGACCTGGCACCACGTCGCGTATACCTACGACGGCATCTCGGTCGACACCATCTACGTCGACGGTGTCGCCTACCCGGGGAGCTTCACCCATCAGGGCGGTGCCACGACCTCCGCTTATCTCGGGACCTTCAGCCCGAAGAACGAGCTCCTGAACGGCGCGCTCGACGACGTACGCATCTACAACGTCACGCTGACCGCGGCGCAGGTGAAGCAGCTGGCGGCCGGGCGCTACGCCGGCACGGGCGGCTACGCCACCACCACCCTGTCCACCAACACCACCGTGAGCGGGCTCCTGGCCATCGACGCCGGGATCCTCAACGCCAACGGCAAGACGATGACCGCGGGCGCCACGGGCCCGACGACCGCGCTGGTCAACTGCGGGACGTACACCGTCGGAAACGCCGCGCAGACCTTCAACGGCGGCCTCACCGTCGCGTCCGGTGGCATTCTGACGCTCGCCTCCAGCAACGGCAGCGTCCAGATCGCCTCGGGCCGGGCGCTGACGATCGATGGTACGCTGAACGCCTCCAGCACGGGGGCGACCATCCGGGGGGTCTCGGGAGCGAGCTATACCTTCCAGGTAGGCTCGACGGCCAGCGCCATGCCGACGGTGAACATCTCGGGCCTCGCCGTCCAGAACACCAACGGCGGCATGCAGATCGGCGCCAGCACCGGCGCCACCACCACCTTCACCGAGTTCGACAACGTCGCGTTCAGCGCCGGTACGGGCGCGCAATACCTGCTGCTCGACGCCACCTCGCTCTTCCTCTCGTCGACCGGCTGCAGCTTCGATGCCGGCTCGGCCACCGGCGGGACCACCGTGGCGGTCGCGGCCGCCGGCGACGGCACCGGCAACGGCGAGACGCGCGCCCTCTTTGGCGGGACAAAGTGCGCCACCAACTGGGCGCTCAGCGGCACGGACACCGGCTGCACGTCGACGGCCAAGTCCGACGACGACAGCGACAACAACGGGGTGGCCGACAGCGCCACCGCCAGCACGAACGGCGCGGTCGTCGAGTTCGTGCGGTCGGCGGCGGACGACACGGCCGGGACGATCGTCGGGTTCCCGACCGCCGCGTTCGACTGGAGCTCGTTTAGCTACTACTCCACCTACGCGGCCTTCAACAACGCGTCCGGCGGGACCACCGCCGCGATTTACGTGCGGGACGAGTCGGGCAAGGCGCTCTACGCGTGGGTCGATCCCACCGCCAACGAGACCATCACCGGAACGCCCCAGTGGAACTCGACCACCGTCGGCGGCGTGACGACCCACTACCTCTATGTCTCAGTAAACGGCAGCGCCAGCAACACGGGCAAGGTCTATCGGTTGAAGGACAGCGGCACGGGGACGACTTCGGGCACGCTCGCGCTCGACATCTCGTGGCCGACCGCCTCTCCGACGGGTGCCTTCTCTTGCAACTGCACCATCATCTCCGATCTCACGATCGACGCGAACAACGTCTATTGGGCGGCGACGACCGGGACTTCGACCCAGGTCCTGGAGGGGATCGTGCAGTCGTCGGGCGCGACGATCTCGGTCGGCTGGCCGGTCACCACGCCCGCCAACGTCAGCGCCTCGTCGCCCACGCTGTTCACCAACTCGGGGACGACCACGCTCTACATGGGCCTGGCAAGCGGCGTGGCCAGCCTGGCGGTGACCGGCACGACCTTCGCTCAGGACACCAAGCCGGGCAGCGTCACCGGTCGGGTCAGCGTCGGAACCAGCTTCCTGGCCGCGACCACCGGCACCAAGCGCCTCTACGTGGGCGACTCCGCTGGAAGCATGACGGCGATCAATCCCGCCGACTTCACCGGGACCCACTTCCTCTGGAGCTACGTCGCGGGCGCCGCCATCACCAACAACTACTACGATGGCGCGACCGACACGCAGCAGTTCGGGACCTCGGGCGGGACGATCGTCGTCCTGAACGCGGCGGGCAGCGGCACCGGCGGATCGCTCCTCAACACCAGCTATCCGTTCACGCTGAACGCGGCCGACCCCATCACGGCGGCGCCGCTCTACGTGAACGGCGTCCTGGTGGTCGGCACGACGCTGGGCAAGCTCTACTTCCTCGATCGCAACACGGGGAACGCGACTGCCCCCAATGGCGTGAAGATCATCAAGGAGTACTACTTCGGCCCGACGGAATCGGTCTCCACCATCGGGTACGACGTCAACGTGAGCCGCTTCATGGTCACGACGTCGTCGACGGCGAAAGACGGCCGCCTCTACTACTTCGACTCGGTGACCGATCCGACGTCGGGAGCGCTGTGAACATGATGCGCCAGCGTCGACAGACACGCTTCACTGCCGCCCGCCGGGCGCGCGGCTGGGTTCGTCCGGCGCTCGCGCTGGCGGTCGTCGCGCTGGCGCCTCCAGCGCGCGCCGTCGACTGGCCGTCGCCGGGGTTCGACGCCGGGCACGGGCGGCTCTCGAACGAGCTGTCGGGCGCCGCCTTCGGTGACGGGAAATGGTCGTACGTTCCGGCGGGTGGCGCCGGCGCCCTGGCCTCGCCCGTCGCCTCCGACGGCACCCTGGTCAGCGCGCAGCTGGACGGGACGGTGCGGGGCCTCCAGGCCGAAACCGGCGCCGTCGTCTGGCAGGTCTATCTCGGCGCCTCCGTGCAGGGGACCCCGGCGGTCGCCAAAGGGCGCGTGTTCGTCCCGACGCTCGGGGGCAAGATCGTGGCGCTGGCCCTCGCCGACGGCGCCATGCTTTGGTCGACCCGTCTCGGGGGACTGAACGTTTCATCGCCGGCGATCGTCGGCGGCGATCCGGGCGATCTGATAGTGGGGTCCGGGATGCCGGGCCAGTTCGTGGCGCGCCTCGACGGCGCCACGGGCGCAGTCGTCTGGCAGAGCCCGCCCGGCATGGAGGAGTTTAGCAACACGGCGCCGGCGGTGGGCAGCGGGCTGGTGGTGGTGGGGACCAACGGTGGTCACTATTACGCGTTCGACCTGACCACGGGACTTCCGCGCTGGGACTACCTGGGCGACGGCATCGTCAACGTCGCCGCGCCGCTCATCGCCGGCGGACACGTCTACCTGGCGGGGGGCCAAGAGAGCGACCACGTTCATGCGCTGGACGCGGCCACCGGCTTGTCGCTGACTGGTTGGCCGATCACGTTGCCCGCGCCCGCCCCCGACCTGGCGGGCACTCCGATCTACCGCCGCCGGGCCGTCTCGTCGTTCGTGTCGGCGGGTGGGGTGGTGGTGCTGGAGACGCGCCTCGACGACGCGCTCGACACCGACGCGGACGGCCTGCCCGATCGGGTCCTCTCGCGCGAGTCGGTGGTGGCGCTCGACCCGAGCTCGGGCGGCGTCGTCTGGCAGCACCCGATCGCCCGGGTGGCGTTCGCGGATCTGAACGCCGTGCCTGGCTTCGTGGTTTGCCCGACGCCGGCCGGTTTCTCGACCACGGCTGGTCCGGCGCTGCTGGCCGTGGCGTCGTCGCTCGTTGGAACGCTCAGCGTCCTCGAGGCGTCCACCGGCGCCGACGACGGTGACCTGACCATCGCCGGGCGCGCGCTCGCCTCGCCGGTGATGGCGAACGGACGCCTCTTCACGGTCGGCGAGAACGGGACCGTGGAGGCCCGGTTCTCCAGCGTCAACCACGCGCCGGCGGCGCCCGTCGCGGCGGCGAACCCGCGGCCGGTGGACGCGGCGGACGTGACGCTGCGCTGGTCGGCGTCGATGGATCCCGACGGCGACCAGCCGGCGTACGAGCTGCGCATCGATTCCGATGGCGAGGTGCTGCAGAGCTACGGGCAACAGATCTTCCTCGGGCAAGGGACGACCAGCGTGGCGGTCACCGGGCCGCTGACGTCGGGCGTGACGTACACCTACGCGCTGCGGGCGCGCGACGGAAGCGGGGCGCTGTCTCCCTGGTCGGCGCCCGAGACCTTCACGGTGGCGGCGACGTCGGGCGCGGTGACGGTAAACGGCGCGCCGGCCGCGAGCTTGCGCGCTGCCATCGCGGCGGCCGTGGCAGGTGATCTGGTGGTGTTGGGTGCGGGGACGTATCCGATCGCCGACACGCTGCACGTGGCGGGTGGGGTCAGCATCCGCGGGGCCGGCGCGGGCCGAACGACGATCGACGCGACCGGGCTCGCCTTGGGTGTGAGCTGCGAGGGGACGGCGGCGGGGAAGCCCACGGTCCTCGACCGGGCGACGGTAGCGGGAGCGGCGACCTGCGTGTCGGTGACGAGCGCGGCGACGGGCGTCACGCTCAGCCACCTCGTCGTCCGCGACTGCGCGACGGCCGGGATCTCGGTGGCGGCCGGCGGCGGCGCGGCGATCGTGAACGCGACGGTGTCGAGCAACGGCACCGGCGTCGACGCGGGCGGCGCCTCGTCGATCAAGAACAGCCTGATCGCCGGCAATGAGGTGGGGCTCAAGGTCGAGGGCGCGGGCACGCTCACGAGCAGCTACGACGATCTGTTCGGGAACACGACGCCGTACGCGGGGCTGACGGCCGGCACCGGCGATCTCGCGGGGGCGGTGACCTTCGTCGACGTGGCGGGGCACAACTTCCTTCTGGCCGGCCCGCAGCCCTCGACCGACCAGGGCGATCCGGCGGACGACGTCGGCCAGGAGCCGACGCCCAACGGCCAGCGCATCAACCTCGGCGCCTTCGGCGGGACCTCGGAAGCCGAGCTCAGCCTCCCGGCGGGCGTGGGGAACGACCCGACGTCGAAGCCCCCGACCCCCACGACCCCGACGCCCACCGGATCCACGGAGGTGACTGTCGGGACGCCGGACGGGGAGGCTGGCGGCTGCTCACTGAGCGGTCCTGTCGCGGCGGGGCATTCATCGGCGATCTTCGTGCTGGCGGCGCTCGCGCTCGTGCGACGCCGGCGTCCTGCGTCGCCCTGAACGGGACAACGCCCAGGTCGGCCGCCCTTGCTGCCGCGCTGCGTCCGTCGCGGGCAAATTCCGGGATGGCGTGCGCGCGTGTGACCTCAAGACTCCCGGAGCTCCGGTCGAATGGTAGAGGTCGGGCTCTGGCTATTGGGGGGTGCTCGGATTTATCATGTTGGGCCTGTTGTGACGCGGCGATTTCTTATGATCTCCCGGCGACGCTCGGGGCGTCGTCGGCCGCGTCGCTCGTGGCTCGTGGGGGCGCTGTGCGCGCTGCTCTGGCTGCTGGCATCTCGGGGGGCGGCGCACGCGGCGAGCTCCTGCGTCTGGATCGGTCCCGCCGGCGGCAACTTCAGCGGTACGGCGGCCAACTGGAGCAGCTGCGGCGGAACCTGGCCCCAGCCGGGGGATGCCGTCTTCTTCGACGTCAGCGGGATGGCGGGCAGCAACACCGCTTGCACGATCAACGCGGCGATCAACGTCGCTTCGATCACCCTGCAGAACGGCTACACCCAGACGGTTTCGGCCAGCGGCTCGGTCCCGCTGGTGCTGGGCAGCCTGACGGTCGCGACGGGGAAGCTCACCGCCGGCTCGTCGCCCATGCAGGTGACCGGAAACGTCACCATCAGCGGCGGCACGCTCAGCGCCCCGAGCGGCACGTTCCAGATCGGCGGCGTCTTCAACCGGGCCGGCGGGAACTACACCCACAACGGGGGGACGGTGATCTTCAACGCCACCGGGGCCGTGAGCCACACCGTCACCAGCAGCCAGCCCTTCAACAAGGTCATCATCAACGACGGCCTGGTCGCGTACTGGAACCTCGACGAGGGGGCCGGCAGCGCGCTCGCCGACCAGTCCGGATATGCAAACGGATTGACGCTCAACGCGGCCTCGTTCACCAGCGGCGTGTCGTCGACGATCAGCTTCTCCGATCCGTCGGCGCTGGCGTTCAACGGAGCCGTCTACGCGCACCTGACGACTTCGCCGCCCACCAACCTGCCCGCGGCCAACGCCCCGGAGACGCTCAGCGCCTGGGTCAAGCTGGGGTCCACCGCCGCCACCCAGGACGCGGTGGCGCTGGGAGACGGCGGGACCAACGGGGTCAAGCTGGGGATCCAATCCAGCGGCGCGCTCGCCGCCTGGACCTGGGGCGGGACCACGCTGGCGACGACGGCCGCCCCCGGCGACGGTCTCTGGCATCAGGTGACGTTCAGCTACGACGGGACCAACAACCGGCTCTACCTGGACGGCGCGCTCAGGAGCACCACCGGCACGGCGCACCAGAGCGGCGCGACGACGGTGGCCGACCTCGGCAGCTACGACGGTACGCACGAACTGATGGCCGCCGGCGGCGCGATTGACGACGTCCGCATCTACAACCGCGCGCTCTCCAGCATCGAGGTCAGCGCGCTGGCGTTCGGCAGCATGCCCGGCACCGGCGTCGCCACCCACACGTTCAACGGCACGCTGACGACCAACAGTGATCTCGTCTTGCTGTCCGGGAACGTGACCGGGACGGGGGGCCTGTCGGTGAGCGGCAACTGGCTCAACTACGGCGGAACGAACACCGCCACGGGCGGCGTGACGCTGAAGGCGGCGTCGGGCTCCATCTTGTCGGGCGGGCAGCTCTTGCAGCAGAACCTCACCGTCAGCGGCGGGGCCTCGTACACGCTGTCGGATCGACTTTGGGCGACCAACCACACGGTCACGGTGACGGGCGCGCTCAACGCCAGCGGGTACGTCGTTCACGCGGGGACGCTCGCCGGAACGGGGGCGTTCACCGCCGGCCCCACGGTGGTCTTCGACAACACGTTCACGACCACCGCCGCCGCGACGGCGTTCACCAATCTCCGGATCGAAGACTCGAAGAACGAGGCCAACTCGGTCTCGTACTGGAAGCTCGACGAGGGGAGCGGATCGAAGACCTACGACCTCACCGCCAGCGCCAACACGGCCACGCTCAACGGCGGGGTGAGGTGGACCTCGGGCGCCTCCTCGAACATCGGGTACGACGACGCCGCCGGTGTCGTGTTCGACGGCGCGACGGGCTACGTCTCGACGGGCGTCGGCAACATCCCCAAGCCGGACGCCAAGCAGTCGATCAGCCTGTGGGTGAAGCTGGCGTCCACGGCCGGGACACAGGACTTCGTGGCCTTCAACGACGGCGCGGGTGACGGGATCAAGCTGGGGCTCAATGGCGGCGCCCTCGCGGCCTGGACCTGGGCCGGGACCTCGCTGGTCACGGCGACCGCGCCGGTCGACGGCGCCTGGCACAGCGTCGTTTACACCTGGGACGGCGCCACCAACGTCCTCTACCTCGACGGTGTGGCCGCGACCTCGACCACCACCGGCCACCAGACCGGCACCATCACCCAGGGCGTGCTGGGCTCGTCCGACGGCACGACGGAGTTCTTGAACGGCTCGCTCGACGACGTGCGCGTCTTCAAGACCGCCCTCACCGCGCTCCAGGCGGCGCAGCTGGCGGCGGGTCGCTATGCGGGGACCGGCGGCTACTCGACCGTGACGCTGGGCGCGGCGACGACCGTGAGCGGCGCGCTGACCATGGACGCCGGCAACCTCAACTCGGGAGGATTCTCGCTGGCGGTGACGGGCGCCGCCTCCGCCAACGCCGGCACGTATGCGCTGAACGGCGCCATCACCACGGCCTCGGGCGGCCTGACCGTCCGGCCGGGCGGCGGTCTCACCCTGGCCAGCGCGAGCTCCGCCGGGAGCTTGCTGCTGGGGAGCGGGACGACGTTGACCGTGGACGGCCCGCTGATCGCCTCGCCGACCGGCGGGACCTCGCCGACCATCACCAGCGTCTCCGGCCGCTACACCTTCAAGATCGGCTCGACCGCCAGCGCCACCCCCACGCTCAACATCGGTGGGCTCGCCGTGCAGAACACCGACGCCAACGGGATGTGGATCGGCGCCAACACCAGCGCCACGATCACGGTCACGGAGTTCGACAACGTCGCGTTCTCGAACGGCACCGGAACGCAGCTCCTGCAGATCACGGCGGGCGCCGTCTACCTCGGCTCGAGCGGCTGCACCTTCGACGGCAGCACGACCTACGCGGTGAAGGCGGTGGGGAACGGCCTCAACACGACGCGGGCGATCTTCGGGACGGCGACCTGCGCCACGATGACCAGCGGAATCTGCGCCACCAGCGAGAAGTCCGACGACGACGCGGACAACAACGGCATCGCCGACAGTCCCGGCAACGGGGTCAACCTCGGGGCGGTCGTCCAGTTCGTGCGCTCCGCGCAGTACGCCGGGGGGACGTTCCAGGGGCTGCCCACGGCCGCCTTCGACTGGAACACGTTCACCTACTACTCGACCTACGCGGTGTTCAGGAATCAGGCCGGCAGCGCCGACATCGTCTACGTCCGCGACGAGGCCGGCAACCCGCTCTACTCCTGGTCGACGGGGACCAACATGAACATCGTGGGAACGCCGCAGTGGACCTCGACCACCGTCGGCGGCGTCACCACGCACTATCTCTACGTGGCGGTCACCGATTCATCCGGAGCCAACGCCGACAAGGTCTACCGGTTGATCGACACGGGCACCGGCACCAGCTCGGGCTCGCTGACGCTCGACGCGAGCTGGGGAACGAACCCGTACCTGTGCGGATGCTCGATCAAGTCCCCGGCGTCGCTCGACGCCAACAACGTCTACTGGGCGGCGACCACCGGAACCGCCGGCGGGGGCAACCTGACGCAGGTCTTGATGGAAGTCGGGCAGTCGACTCAGTCGGTGATGACCGGCTGGCCTCTCACCGCGCCCGCCACCGTCACCACCTCCTCGCCCACCTTGGTCTCCAGCGGGGCGACGACGCTCTACCTGGGGATCACCGGCGACATCCTTCAGCTCGACGTGAGCACGACGTCGTTTGTCACCAACTCGAAGCCGGGGACGGTCACGGGCCGCGTGAGCTACGGGACCAGCGTCCTGGCCGCGACGACGGGGACCCAGCGCGTGTTTGCTGGCGACAACAACGGAAGGATGTGGGCCTGGAACCCCGCCAACTTCACCGGCACGAACTTCCTCTGGAGCTACACGGCGGGCGCCAAGATCGTCGGCGGCTATTACGACGCCATGACCGATACCATCCAGTTTGGGACGAACGGGGGGGCGGTGGTGGTGCTCACGGGCGCGGGGAGCGGGACCAGCGGCGTCGCGCTCACCGGATACCCGCTGACCTTGAACGCTGCGGATCCGATCGCGTCGTCTCCGCTCTACGCCAACGGCGTGCTGGTGGTCGGCTCGACGCTGGGGAAGCTCTACTTCATCGATCGGTCGACGACCGCCGCGGGCGGCTCGCCGTCCATCGTCCTCGAGTACTACTTCGGGCCTACGGAGAACGTCTCGGCCGTTGCCTACGACGCCAACGTGAACCGCTACATGGTCTCGGTCTCTTCCAGCGCCAAGGATGGGCGCCTCTACTACTTCGACGCGGTGACCGATCCGACGCCCGCTTACCAATGACATGACCCCGTTCGTCCAACATAGACGCTCGTCCCAGGCGGCCACCCGGCTGACGGCCCTGACGGTGCTCGTCGTGCTCTGCGGCCTGGCGTCGGCGCCCGCGCGCGCCGACGACTGGGCGACGCCGGGGCTCGACGCCGCGCACAGCCGGCTCTCCGCCGAGCGCTCCGGGGCGGCGTTCGCCGACGGTCGGTGGTCGTACGCGCCGCCTTCGCCCGTGCGGGCGCTGGCCAGCCCGGTGGTCGCCGACGGCTTCGTCGTCAGCGCCGATCTCGACGGGACCCTGAGCGCCGTGGCCGCCGACACCGGCCAGCTGGTCTGGCGGATCGCCGTCGGGTCGTCCGTGCAGGGGACGCCCGCGGTTTCGGGCGGCCGGGTCTTCGTTCCGACGCTCGCCGGTCCGGTCGCAGCGTTCGCGCTGGCCGACGGCTCCCGGCTCTGGTCGACCGATCTGGGCGGCATGAACGTATCATCGCCGGCGGTGTTGAACGGTGACATCATCATCGGGGCCGGGCTGCCACAGCAGTTCGTGGCGCGGCTCGAGGGCGCGACGGGAGCGATCGTCTGGCAGACCGCGCCCGTCTTGGAGGTCTTCAGCAACACGCCGCCGGCGCTCGCGAACGGTCTGGTGGTCGTCGGGACCAACGGCGGCCATTACTACGCGTTCGACGCGATGACGGGCATCCCGCGCTGGGACTACCTGGCCGACGGGATCGTCAACATCGCCTCGCCGCTGATCGTGGGAGGCCGGGTCTACCTGGCGGGCGGGAAGGAGAGCGACCACGTCCACGCCGTCGACGCGGCGACCGGCCTGCCGATCGCGGGCTGGCCCGTCAGCCTGCCCGCGCCCGCGCCCGACCTGGCCGGCCAGGCGATTTACCGCCGCCGCGCGGTCTCCTCGTTCGCCTCCGTCGGCGGCCTCATCATGCTGGAGACCCGCCTCGACGACGCGCTCGACACCGACGCCGACGGACTGCCCGATCACTATCTTGCGCGCGAGTCTGTGTTCGCGCTCGACCCGAGCTCGGGCGCCATCGCCTGGCAGCTGCCGTCCGCGCGCGCCGTCTTCACCGACGCGAACGAGGTGCCCAGCTTCGCGGTCTGTCCGACGCCGGCCGCGTTCGGGACCGGCGCTTCGCCGCTGCTGGCCGTGGCGTCGTCGCTGGCGTCGAAGGTCGCGGTCCTCGACGCCGCCACGGGTATCGACCAGGGCGACCTGACCGTCACGGGCCGCGCGCTGGCCTCGCCCGTGCTGGCCAACGGGCGGCTCATCACCGTCGCGGAGAATGGGGCCGTCGAGGGGCGGCTGTCGTCGGTGAATCACCCGCCGGCGGCGCCGCTCCTGGCGGCCAACCCGCGGCCGTTCGACGCGCGCGACGTGACGCTGCGCTGGGCGGCGGCGATGGATCCGGACGGTGAGCAACCGAGCTACGAGCTGCGCATCGACACCGACGGCGAGGTGCTCGAGAGCTGGGCGCAGCAGATCTTTCCGGGCCAGGGGGCGACCAGCGTTTCGATCGTGGCGCCGCTCTCGCCCGGCATGACCTACACCTTCGCCGTGCGGGCGCGAGACGGGCACGGCGCGCTCTCGCCTTGGTCGGCGCCCGAGACCTTCACGGTGGCGATCTCGGGGAGCGTCACCCTCGACGGCAAACCCGCCGCCAGCGTGCGCGACGCGCTGGCGGCAGCGATGCCCGGCGACGTCGTTCTTCTGGGGGCGGGGACGTTCCCGGTCACGAGCACGCTCGAGGTCGGCCCGGGCGTGACCCTGCGCGGCGCGGGGGCCGGGCGCACCACGCTCGACGCCACCGGCGTGGCCGTCGGCGTGGCTTTCTCGGGGACCGACCCGGCGACCCCCGCCGCGCTCGACAAGATCACCGTGGCCGGCGCGGCGACGTGTGTTTCGGTGGCCGGCGACGCGACGGACGTGAAGCTCACCCACCTCGTCGCGCGGGACTGCGCGACGGCCGGCATCTCGGTGGCGACGGGCGGCGGCGCGACGATCGTCAACGCGACCATCACGGCGAGTGGAACCGGCGTCGACTCCTCCGGCGCCGCCACCATCAAGAACAGCCTCCTGACCGGGAACGACGTGGGCCTCAAGGGCAGCGGGGCGCAGGCGCTGGCCAGCCGGTACGACGATCTGTTCGGCAACGCGACGCCTTACGCCGGGCTGACGGCCGGGACCGGCGACTTCGCGCAGGCGGTGACCTTCGTCGACCTCGGCGGCCACAACTTTCTGCTGCCCGGGCCGGAGGCCTCGACCGACCAGGGAGATCCGGCCGACGACGTGGGGGACGAGCCGACGCCCAACGGCGGCCGCATCAACCTCGGCGCCTTCGGCGGCACCGCCGACGCAGAGCTCAGCGTTCCCGCCGCGGTGACCGGGGGGACCGGCGGGCCTGCGCCGACGCCGTCCAGCCCGACCGGGATTCCGCCGGCTGGATCGACAGCGGGGGAGATCGCCGGTGGAAATGAAGGCTGCGCGCTCGGGGGCCGTCCCGCGGCGGGCGCAACATCCTGGATGCTGGTTCTGCTGGCGTTCGCGCTGCGGCGTCGCCCGCGCAGCCGCCGCTCGTAGCGACGGCGGCCCGCGGACGGCGTGTTAGGCTTGCCCTCAGGGGGGACGGCGAAGTTGCCGTCGCGCACGGATGAGCGCTCAAGCGTCAACGGCTGAGTCGAGCGACGGGCGGCAAGCGCCGGATGAGGTCCAGCGGCGGTCGCGCTTCCTGATCTCGGCCAGCGCGGCGCTGTCGGAGTCGCTCGACTACGAGCGCACGCTGCAGCGGGTGGCCGAGCTCTCGGTCCCCGACATGGCCGATTGGTGCACGGTCACCATCGTCGACGAACGGGGGAATGCCAGGCGCCTGGCCGTGGTGCACGCCGATCCCGGCAAGCGTGAGCTGGTCGCCGAATACCAGAGCAAGTTTCCGCCTGCCGAGCACCGCGCCGGCCAGCTGCTCGACGTCCTTCGCCGCGGACGGGCCGCGCTCAGCGTCCACGTCAGCGACGAGGACCTGACGAAGGCCGCGCAGACTGCGGATCACCTGCGCGTGATGCGCGGGCTCGGCTGCGCGTCGTGTGTGATGGTGCCGATGGTGGTGCGGGGCGAGATCCTGGGCGTCATCTCGCTCATGCGGGCCGAGGGGCGCGCCGCATATGACAACCGCGACGTCGCGACCGCCGAGGAGCTCGCCCACCGCGCGGCGCTGGCGATCGACAACGCCCGCCTCTACCGTGAGGCGCGGCGGCGCGAGGCCACGATGCGGTTCTTCGCCGAGGCGAGCACGCTGCTGTCGAGCTCGCTCGATCACGTCTCGATCTGTGAGCGGCTGGCCCACCTGGTGGTCCCTTCGTTCGCCGACTGGTGCGGCGTCGAGCTGGCCGACGACGGAGTCCTCCACTCGGTGGCCATCGCGCACGTCGACAGCGGCAAGGTGGCCACCGCCCAGGAGATGCGCCGGCGCTATCCCCCCGATCCGGCCTCGGCGCGCGGACCGCACGGGGTCCTCCGCACCGGTCGCCCCGAGCTCGTCCCCGACATCACGCCGGAGATGCTGGCGCGGGGCGCGCTCCACCCCGAGCACCTGCAGTTCATCCGCGCTCTCGGGCTTCGCTCGGTGCTGATCGTGCCGCTGGTGGCGGGCGGCCGCGCGATCGGCGTCCTCAACCTCGTCTGGGCGGAGTCCGACCGGCGCTACGGCCCCGAGGATCTGGAGATGATGCGCGAGCTCGGACGCCGGGCCGGCCTGGCGGTGGAGAACGCGCGGCTCTACCACGAGGCGCGCGCGGCGGTGAAGCTGCGCGACGAGTTCCTCTCCATCGCCAGCCACGAGCTGAAGACGCCGCTCACCAGCCTGCGCCTCAAAGTCGACGGCATCCTGCGGATGGCGGGCAAGGATCCCGCCGCCATCGACGTCGGGAAGCTGGCGGCGCGCGTGCACGGCGTCGACAAGCAGCTGGGGCGGCTCACCGAGCTCGTCGATGCGCTGCTCGACGTCAGCCGCGCCGCCTCCGGTCAGCTGCAGCTCCGGCTCGAGGACGTCGATCTCGGCGCGGTCGTGCAGGCGGCCGCCCAGCGCTTCAAGGACGATCTCGCCTCGGCCGGCTGCTCGCTCTCGGTGATGGTGACCGGGGCCGACGGACCACGCGGCCCGATCCTCGGGCGGTGGGATCGCCTCCGCCTCGACGAGGTGATCACCAACTTTCTCTCCAACGCCATCAAGTACGGCGCCGGCCAGCCGATCCAGATCCGCGTCTCCGCCAGCAACACGGTCGCCACCATCGAGGTCGAGGATCACGGGATCGGGATCTCGATGGCCGACCAGCAGCGTCTGTTCGAGCGGTTCGCGCGGATCGTCTCGGCGGAGCACTACGGTGGTTTCGGCCTCGGCCTCTGGATCGTGAAGCTCCTCGTCGAGGCGATGGGCGGCAAGGTCGCCGTCCGCAGCGCGATCGGGCAGGGCTCGGTGTTCAGCGCCGAGCTGCCGCGGCAGGGGAGCACCACCTCTTGAACGGCGAGGCGACCGATTGCCAGCGGAGGATCCTGGTGGTCGACGACGACGCCTCGATTCGCGAGGCGCTCGCCGAGTCGCTGGGCGACGAAGGCTACCGGGTGGTGACGGCGACCAACGGCGTCGAGGCGCTCACCCTCCTGCGGCCACCGGGCGAGCTGCGCCCGTGCGTCATCCTGCTCGACCTGATGATGCCGGTGATGAGCGGGCAGGAGTTCTACGCCGAGCAGCAGCGCGATCCGGCGCTGGCCAGGATCCCGATCGTCGGGGCGAGTTCCTCTCCAAGCCGATGCGGCTCGAGACGGTGCTGGGCGTGCTCGACCGCCTCTGTAATTGAAGCACGCGCCGCGCGCCAAATGAAAATGGGGCCGGCCGCGCCCCCTTGGGAGTAAAAGCGCGGCCGACCCCGATAAGCGGAGTGAAGTGAAGCGAAGCTAGTGGCAGGTGATGTCGGCCGCGCAGGTCCACTTACCGCCGCCCCCGCCGCCGTGCGAGAGGCAGAGGCACTGCATCTGCTTGCCCGCATTGCAGGCTGACGCGCAGATGGTCTCGGCGGCGGGCGTGCAGTTGTCGCCGTCCTTGAGTCCCGCGGTGCACGCCGGGAAGATGGTACCCGAGTCGGTCACCGAAGCATCTCGCCCGCAAGGGACCGAGACGCAGGCCAGCGACGGATGGCCGCCTCCCTGATCCACGCAGCTGCAGACGGTCGAGTGGCTGTTCGCGCCGGTGGTGCAATCCGTCTGGCATTGCTGGCCCACCGTCGTGCAGGTCTCGTCAGACTGGCAGACGAGCGCGCCGCCGTTGCCGCCTGCGCCCGCCGTGCCCGTGGTGCCCGCGGCGCCGGTAGCGCCCGCGGTGCCGGTAGCGCCCGCGGTGCCGGTGGCGCCCGCGGTGCCGGTGGCGCCCGCCGTTCCTTTGGTGCCTGCAACGCCCGCGGCGCCCGCGGCGCCGGTGGCGCCCGCCGTTCCTTTGGTGCCCGCGACGCCGGTGGCGCCCGCGACGCCGGTGGTTCCTGCCGCGCCCGTCGCGCCCGCGGTTCCGCTTGCGCCTGCCTTGCCGGTTCCCGTCGTGCCGCCAGCGGCCAGGCCTCCCTGTCCGCCGCCACCCGTCGAGGGGGCCCCCCCGCCGTCGTTGCAGCCGAAGGTGGTCACCAGCAGCGTCAAGCAGGCGGAAAGCGTCAAGCGCGAAAGTCGGCTCATTCAGGTCCCTCCCGGATGGTTGTCTTTGCTTGTGCCGGCACCCACGCCGGCGGTTGAAAGTGGCCGGTCAGCCGACCGAGATGGGCGGTTCGCAGAACCCGCCGATGCAGAAGGTCGAGCAGCAGTCGGTCCCCGTGGTGCAGGCGCCGCTGACCGGCTGGCAGGTGGTGGGAGGCGGCGCGCAGGTCCCCGCCGCGCAGTTGTTGCTGCAGCAGGCGCCGTTGCCGGTGCAGGCCGCACCGTTGGCCGTGCAGGGCGTCTTGCACGCGTGCGTGGTGGGATTGCAGACGCCGCGGCAGCACTGCGTGTCGGCGGTGCAGGCGGCCCCTTCGGCGAAGCAGGTCTCGGCGCCGAAGCCGCAGCGCGGGGGATTCGGCGTCTTGTCGCAGTTGTTGCTGCAGCAGCCGCTGCCCGGGCCCGAGTCGCAGGTCTCGCCGGTGGGGCGGCAGTCGCGGTTGGCCTGATCGATCTGGCACTGGCCGCCCTGGCAGATGTTCGAGCAGCAGTCGGCGTTCGCGGCGCAGGTCTCGCTCTCGACCTTGCAGAGCGTGGCGCCGCAGACGCCGCCGTTGCAGCCGAGCGAGCAGCAGTCGAGCGCCTTCGCGCAAGCGACGCCGTCGGCGACGCAGAGGTTCGTGCACTGCCGGACGCCCGACATGCCGGTCACCGGTTCGCAGCGTCCGCTACAACAATCGCCGTCGGCCGCGCAGGTCGTGCCCGAGGCGGTGCACTGCCCGACGGTGGCGGCGCCCCCGGCGCCGACGCTCCCGCCAGCTCCGGTGCCGACCCTGGCACCCCCCTGGCCGCCCTTGGCGGTGGGGCCGCCGTCGGCGGCGAGGCCCGAGCCGTTGACGCCGCCGCACGCGGAGGAGCAGAGCGCCGCCGCCAGCAGAGCGGCGAAGACCGTGCGAGATGAGAGCGAAGCGAGGAGCGAGTTCTGGGCGAGCATGTCCTACCGTGCCGGCCCGCCAACAGGCGGTTGAAGGGCGCGCGGCGAGCGATCGTCGATGTGCGCCGACGTGCCCGCTTCGTTCGCGCTACTCTGGAGGTCGTGGTCGGATTCAGGTTGATGCTGCTCGCGCTCGCGCTCGCGGGCGCGGCGCCGCCCGCGCCACCGACGGGCGCGCCGGTCCTGCTGTGGCTCGGACCGTTCGACACGGGCGCGATCGATGGTCCGTCGTTGCTCGAGGCGGTCGCCGTCTACACGCGCGACTTGAACCTCGAGACCCGCACGGCCTCCGACGTTCCGCTGCCGGCGAGCGCCGCGCGCGCGGCGGGCCGGGACCTGGCGGCGGGCGCGGCCCTCCGGGCGCACGGCGCGCGGCTCGGTTTCTGGTGCGACCCGGCACCCGACGGCAAGACGACCACGCTTCTCACCGTCGACACCGACGGGCGGCTCGAGGCGCGCGTCGTCGAGGCCGCGGGCCTCGACCGCGCCGAGCGCAATCGCGCGATCGCGCTCAAGCTGCGCGCGGTGCTGGCAGCGACGATCGGTCCGGAGGTCCTGGCCCCTGCAGCGAAGACGCCGGCCTCCGTCGCGCCGCCGGCCGAAGTCACCGCGGTGCCGCCGGCGCCAATCGCCACGGCGCCGCAGCCGGCGCCCGCTCCGTCGCCTGCCGCCGCTGCGCCGGTCGTGATCGCCAAGCCGCTGCCTCTCGCGGGCCCCAGCCGTTTCTTCGGCGTGGTTGGCTATCGGCTCTCCGCGCCGATCGGCGCGGGATCATTCCAGCAGGGCGCGGCTGGCGAGCTGGGGGCGCGCCTCGGCCGCTCGGCGGAGCTGGCGCTGGGCGCGGCCCTCGAGACCCACGCCACCGACGCCGCCGGCGGCGAGACGGTCTCGGTGTTCGATCTGCCAGTCGACGTCGGGGCGCGCTTCATGCTGCGCGGCCCACGTCTCTCTTTCGGCGCCGGCGGGTTCGCGGCGCTGCATTTTCTATCGGCCAGCGCCGGCGCCGCGGCGACCGCCGGCACGGCGGCCATGGCCGGGACGTCGTTCGATCTCGGCGGCAGTGTCGGATTGGTGGCGCTCGTTCGCGGCAGGCTCGCGGGAACCGTCGCGGCGGAGGCGCGCTTCTCGGGCGAGCTGGCGGTCCCGGGAACGACCTACACGGTGGGGCAGACCCACACCCGGCTCGTCGAGCTCGGGCCGCGCGTCGGCCTCGATCTCGGTCTGGTTTTTCCTGCCTTTTGACCGGGCGTTTGACGCGCCGCTCGCGACCTCCTGGTCCAGTTGCGCGACGTTTCAACCAAGGGGCCAGGTTCGGGTACGATCACCAGGTGGGCGATCCCCGCGACTTAGCTTCTCCTCCGAACGGGCCTGGCGAAGAGCCGGCGCTGGTCGCGGGCTGCCGCGCGCGCGATCCGGCCAGCCTCGACGCGTTCTTCCGGACGCACGTCCGTTATGTCGAGCGGGTGATCATCCGCCTCACGGGCCCGACGCCCGATCTCGAGGATCTGGTGCAGACGACGTTCATCCAGGCCTTCCAGAGCTTCTCGCGTTTCCGCGGCGAGGCCAGCCTCAAGACCTGGGTCACCCGGATCGCGGTGCACGTGGCGCTGCACCAGCTGCGGGCGGGCGTGCGGCGTGCGCTGCCGCTCGAGCTCGTGTCCGACGGCCATGAGCCCGAGGATCCGGCGGTCCCCGCCGATCAGGAGGCGGCCAGCCGGCAGCTCGCGCGGCGGCTGCACACGCTGCTCGACAAGATCGCTCCCAAGAAGCGCGTCGCCTTCTTGCTCTACACCGTCGACGAGCATTCGATCGAGGAGGTGGCGGCGCTGACCGGCTCGAGCAAGGCGGCCACCAAGTCGCGCATCTGGTTCGCGCGCCGCGAGCTCCTGGCGATGGTGAAGGCGCATCCGGATCTGGCGCCGCTGGTGGCGAGCGTGGAGGGACGGGCGTGACCGGCTGCGCGCGCGCGGCCCGCGTGTCGCTGGCCTCCGTCGGCGGTCACGCGACCGAAGCGGAGCGCCTCGAGCTCGAGGCCCACCTGGCGGTCTGCGGCCGCTGCAGCGCCGAGCACGCGGAGCTCGGGGTGGTTCGCGCGCTGCGGGCCGCCGAATCCGACGGACTGTCCGCGGCGGCGCGCGAGCGGGTGCGGCGCGCGGCGCTGGCGGGGACTGCGCGGGCGCCCTTGGCCGCGCGGCGGCGCTTCTGGCCGCTCGGCGTGGGCGCGACGCTGGCGCTGGCCGGGGCCGCGGCCTTCTTTCTGGTCGCGCGCCCGGCGGACGAGGCGCGCGTCATCAGCGGCGACGTGACGATCGTGCCTGCGTTGCCCGCGCCTGCGTTGCCCGCGGGCGGCGCCTTCGTTCTGCGCTCGGCGCGCGGCGGCGAGGTCCGGCTGGGCGACGCGGCGACCTCGCTCGGCAAGGGGACCGCGCTCGTCTGGCGGCGCGCCGCGCGCAGCGTGGAGCTTGGCGCGGGGAGCGTGACGATCGACGTCGAGCACCGGGCGGGCCAGCACTTCCAGGTCCGGACGCCGCGCTTCCTGGTCGAGGTCGTCGGGACGCGGTTCACCGTCGATCTGGGCGGCGTGCGGACCGAGCGCGGCGCCGTGCGCGTCCTCGGCCTCGACGGCGCGCTGTTGCGCACGGTGACCGCGGGGCAATCGTGGACGCTGCCGGCGCCACCGGCCGAGGCGCCGGCGGTGCCACTGGCGCCCACTGCGCGGGCTCTGGCGCCGGTCGAGGCGCCCGCCGCTCCTACCGGACGGGCGCTGGCGCTCGCCTCCGGGGCGCCGTCCCGCGCGCCGGTCGACGAGAGCCCGGCCGCGCGGCTGGCGCAGGCGCGCCGGGCACTCGCCCGCGGGAACGCCGGCGAGGCGCGCCGGCTCGTGGGGCCGATCTTCCATCTCGGCCGCGACCTCGCCGTCGAGGCGCGCGTCATCTACGCCGAGTCCTTCTTGACCGAGGGCCGCTACACCGACGCCGTCGACGGCTACGAGACCGTGGTGCGCGACTTTCCGCGCCTGCCGCAAGCTGAGAGCGCCCTCTACGCCATCGCCCAGCTCGAGAGCGAGCACGGACGGCAGGCGGCGGCGCGCGCCGGGCTCGAACGCTACCTCGCGCAGTATCCGCACGGCCGATTCGCGCGCGAGGCGACCGATCGCCTGGCTGGGCTGACGGCGCCCGCGCGATGACCCCGGCGCCGCCCGCGCGGCCGAGCCGCAGCGCCGCCTCGCTTCCGATCGCGGCGCTGCTTGTCACCGTGGCGGCGCCGGCCTGTCACCGGGACATTCACCTCCTTCCGCTGGCCGACGCCGATGGCGGCGCGAGGACCGGTGTCGGCGGTGCCGGTGTCGGCGGCGCGGCAGGGATCGGCGGCGCGGCGGGGGACAGCGGCGTGGCAGCGGCGGACGGCGGCGGCATCACCTGCGCGGGAGGGCTTGGACCTCCCATCATGCTGCCCACGGCGACCGGCATGGTCTGCGCCTCGACCCTCGAGCAGCGCGGGCACCTGTTCGGGCTCTGCACGTGCCAAGACCTGATCCTGGGATCTCAGCTGCGCACCGATGCCTTCGACTCGACGGACCCCCATTTCAACGACGACCAGATGTCGTCGGCGGTCGGCATCGACGGCGCGCTGTCGATCGACGCCAACGGGCCGAATCTGCGAGCGGGCGGTGCAGTCTACGTCGCCGGGACCGCCGGGGTGTACGCCGCGGGCTCCCTGGAGGCGGGCGCTTCTTTCCGATCGAACGGCCCACTGACGATGCTGTCGGCAAACGCCAGCTTCCAGTCGGACGCCTTCGTGAACGGGCTCATCTCTGGACAAGTGCAGATCGACGGCACCTTACGCGTCCCGCAGACGGCGGACGTGGGCCCGCAGGTCCAGGCGAACTCGGTCGTCACCGAAGCGGTCTCAGTCTCGGCTCCCTGCGACTGCAACGGCGGATTCGTCGACCTCCTCGGCGCGATAAACACCGCGGCGGGCAGCAACAACGACACGGCGGCAGGGCTCGATCCCAACTCGTTCGGCAAGGTCCTGATCAGCCGGACGCTGGATCTCTCCTGCGGGACCTATTACCTGTCGTCGCTGCAGGCGTCGGCGCCGGTGACGCTGGCCGTTCACGGGCGCGCGCTCCTGGTCGTGCAGGGCGACGTCAACGTGCAGGGAGGTGACCTCGCCGTGAGTCTGGACGCCGGGGCCGAACTCGATCTGGTGGTCGGCGGGTGGTTGTTGGTCTCCGGCGGAGGCACCATCGGTGCGCCGGCCGCGCCCGCCCGCTTCCGAATGTGGGTCGCGGGGACCGATGCTCAGTCCGTGGTGTTCAACGGCCAGCCGACGATCGCCGCCGTCATTCACGCACCGACGACCACCGTCAGCGCGACCAACGGCCTCACCATCTCGGGCAGCCTGCTGACACAGTCGCTCTTCCTGGGCGGAACCTCGCAGTCGTACGTGCACTACGATCGGGCGATCCTCAAGGCTGGTGCCGCCTGCGGCGAGATGCCCGCCTCGGTCATCCCCTGATCGATGGTTCGACGGTCTGCCGTTCGCCCGTATAGTGGGGGCGTGTCCGCCGAGCCTTACCTCCGCCGCATCCTGAACGCCCGCGTCTACGACGTCGCCGACGAGACGCCGCTGGAGATCGCGCCGCAGCTCTCTGCGCGCCTGGGCGCGACGGTCCTGCTCAAGCGCGAGGACCTGCAGCCCGTCTTCAGCTTCAAGCTGCGCGGCGCCTACAACAAGATGGTCAACCTGCCGCCCGCGGCGCTCCGGCGGGGGGTCATCGCGGCCAGCGCCGGGAACCACGCGCAGGGAGTGGCGCTCGCGGCGCGCAAGCTGGGGACACGGGCGCTCATCGTCATGCCGGCCACCTCGCCCGAGGTGAAGGTCGCGGCCGTCAAGGCGTTGGGCGCCGAGGTGGTGCTGCACGGCGACGCCTTCACGGACGCCTACGCCCGCGCGCTGGTGCTGCAGCGCCGGCGCAAGCTGACCTTCGTCCATCCGTTCGACGATCCCGACGTGATCGCCGGGCAAGGGACGGTGGGCTTGGAGATCCTCCGGCAACACCACCCCAAGGATCACGGGCCGCTGCGGGCCATCTTCGTCTCCATCGGTGGCGGCGGGCTCATCTCGGGCGTCGCCGCCTACGTCAAGTCGGTGCGGCCCGAGATCAAGATCATCGGCGTGCAGACCGTCGACTCGGACGCCATGGCGCGCTCGCTGGCGGCGGGGCGGCGGATCACGTTGCGCGACGTCGGGCTCTTCTCCGACGGCACGGCCGTGCGCAAGGTGGGGCGGGAGACCTTCCGCCTCTGCCGCCGCTACGTCGACGACATCGTGACCGTCGATAACGACGCGCTCTGCGCCGCGATCAAGGACGTCTTCCAGGACACGCGCTCGATCCTCGAGCCGGCCGGCGCGCTGGGCGTGGCCGGGGCCAAGGCCTACCTCGCGCGCACGCGGATCGAGGGGACGATCGCCGCCATCACCTGCGGCGCGAACATGAACTTCGATCGCCTTCGCTTCGTCGCGGAGCGCGCCGAGGTGGGCGAGAAGCGGGAGGCCGTCTTCGCG
>DASYEX010000382.1:0-7339 GCA_036498765.1 Polyangia bacterium | reverse complement strand
TCACGGCATACGTGTGCCTCCCAAACACACGCGGCCATAGCTCAGCTGGATAGAGCACCGGCCTACGAAGCCGGGGGTAGCAAGTTCGAATCTTGCCAGCCGCACAGCAGGTCCCTCGTCAGTTTTTTGAGGCGACGGTCTCCCAGGAACCCGCTTTTGTTGGGCGCGAGGCTGGCCCGCGAGTTGCTGCTGCGCGGGCCATGCGCTCATCGTTCGTCGCGTTCGGCGTCTTGCTGGCCGGCCTCTGCATCGGATGCGGTTCCGTCGCGGGACTGCCCGGTGGAGGTGGGGGAGGCGGCCACGCTGGAAGCGCAGGGGGCGGTCTGGCTGGAGCGAGCGGCGGTGGCGGAGGTGGCGCGGGCACGGCGGGGCCGGCGTGCGGTCCGGTCCAGTGTGACTTTGGGATGGTCTGTTGCAACGCGGGCTGCGGCATCTGCACGCCGCCCGGCGGTGGTTGCGTCGCCGGCTGCCCGGTGGGTGGCGCAGGCGGAGCCAGCGGCGCGGCGGGCGCGGCCGGCACGGCGGGCGCGGGTGGCGGATCCGGAACGGCGGGCGCGGGTGGCGGGGCGTCGGGGGGCGCGGCCGGCGGGACGTCGCACGGCGAGTGCACGCAAGCGTCGGATTGCGTACTCCACGACGATTGCTGCACGTGTGCGTCGGTGCCCAAGAACGACGTGGGCGCCACCTGCAACATCGCCTGCCTCGCCGATCTTTGCGCGTCGCGCGGGATCGCCGCCGCGGACGTGACGTGCGTGGCCGGGCGCTGCGTGCTGGCGCGGAGCTGCGATCCGGCGACGGTGACGTGCAAGGTCGTGGCGCCGACGTGCGCGGCGGGCTCTCTGCCGATCGTGAGCGGCGGGTGTTACGCCGGGGGCTGCCTGCCCGCGGCGCAGTGCGCGGACGTCGCTTCGTGCGACGTCTGCACCAGCGCGGGGCTCACCTGCGTGACGGATCAGGTCCTGGGTGGCCCCGACCATCATTGTGTGACGGTGCCGTCGGCTTGCTCGAGCGCGCCGACCTGCCAGTGCCTGGGCGTCTGCTCGGGAGGCTTCGAGTGCTCCAATCCGGCGAGCACCCAGCCAGTGTGCGACTGCCCGGCCTGTTGATCTCGTTTGTCGCGTCGCTCGACGGTCGCCCCGTCGGGCTCAACCGGGATGCGGTCGCCGCCGGCCCATCCGGAGGGCCGCTCGACGTGGTGTCGGGACGACGCAGCGTTACCGTGCTCACCTCGACCGCGCCCAATTCCGGCCAGTTTCGGGCCCCTGGCGCTGGCACGCGGTTCGCATTTCTTTCGGAACGTCAGGGGGTTGGGAGCGAGCCCGAAGTGGGGTTGGTGGAGGTGGTAGGCGAGGGCTCGGTGGGGGATAGGGGACCCGTCGACGGAAACGCTGGCGGGTCCCTGTTGTTATGTGGGCGAGAGGCGTGACCGCCCTTCAAGGCGTCGAGCGCGCTACGGGCTGTCGGTCCGCTGCCGCGCGACGTTCCACAGCGTCGCCGCCATCGCGCCGAAGCAGGCCAGCCCCAGGATCTGGTAACCGCCGGAGCCCAGCGCCCGCGTGAGGCCGTTTTCGATCGAGAGCCAGGCGACCACCCGCGCGCCGGTGTCGGTGACCGTGACGAAGGCGATGGCCACGCCGGCCACGGCGCCGCCCGCGACCAGGCCGGTGGCGAAGAGGTTGCCGGGACCCAGCTCCGCCTCCGCCGCGGGGTCGCCGCGCTTGCGGGCGGCGCGGTCGGCCAGGGCGCGGACCAGGCCGCCGACGAAGATGGGGGTCGTCGTCGAGAGCGGTAGGTAGGCGCCGACCGCGAAGGAGAGGGCGCCCACGCCGCACAGCTCGACCGTCGCGGCCAGCGCGGCGCCGACCATCACGTATTGCCAGTCGAGGTTCCGCGCCAGGAGGCCCTTGATGAGCGTCGCCATCAGCGTCGCCTGCGGGGCCGGGTAGAGATCGGTGCCGATGAGGTGGTGGGGCGGGCGATCGAGCACGCGGATGGTGAAGCCGACGACGATCGTCGCGGTCACCACCCCGATGAGCAGGCCGATCTGCTGCGCGCGCGGCGTGGCGCCGACCAGGAAGCCGGTCTTGAGGTCTTGCGAGGTGCCGCCAGCGTTGGCGGCGGCGATGCACACCATCCCGCCCACGCAGAGCGCCATCGGCTGGTAGATGTCGGCGGTCCAGCGCAGGCCGACGAACACCAGGCAGGTCCCCATCAGCGTGGCGATGGTCATGCCCGAGACCGGGTTCGACGACGAGCCGATGAGGCCGACGATGCGGCTCGCGACCGTGACGAAGAAGAACCCGAACACGACGATGAGCAGGCCGAGCAGCAGCTTGCTGCCGACGCCCGCGCCTGGAACGAAAGGCAAGAAGGCCATCACCAGCACCAGGATCACCGAGCCGACCAGGACCACGGTGATCGGCAGGTCGCGCTCGGTGCGCGACGCGGTGGCGGTGTGGCGGTGGCGGAGCGCGGCGATGCTGTCGCGGAACGAGGAGACGATGGTGGGCAGCGTCTTGAGCAGCGTGATGAAGCCGCCCGCGGCGACGGCGCCCGCGCCGATCTGGCGGACGTAGGCGCGGTAGACGGCGGCGGCCGTGTCGGCGAAGGCGTGCGTGATCGGGTTCCAGCCGCCGGGGCCGCCCACGAAGTCGAGCGCCGGGAGATAGCCCAGCTTCACCAACTGCGCCGCGATCGTGTCCGGCGGCGTGACGACGGCCAGGAGCGGGATGAGCCCCAGCCAGGCGAGCACGCCGCCCGCCACCAGGACACCGGCGATGCGCGGCCCGATGATGTAGCCGACGCCCAGGTACTCGGGCGTGATGTCGCCGCTCAGCACGGCGGCCGGTAGGTAGCGGTTGGTCGCGCGCAGCGCCAGCGTGGGCGTCTCGGCGACCAAGCGGACGATCTTCTGGAGGATGGCGTAGACGAAGGCGAAACCGAGGCCCAGGTAGGCCCGCCGCGCCAGGTCGCCGCCGCGCTCGCCGGCGATCAGCACCGAGGCGCAGGCGGTCCCTTCGGGGTAGGGGAGGGTGGCGTGCTCCTTGACGATGAGCGACCGCCGCAGCGGGATCATCATCAGGACCCCCAGCAGGCCGCCGATGAGCGCCAGGGTCAGGATGGTCCAGTAGGAGAAGTAGGGCGCGCCGACGCTGACGCCGGTCCGGGCGTCGCGGCTCAAGAACAGAAAACCCGGCAGCGTGAAGACGACGCCGGCCGCGATCGACTCGCCCGCCGACCCGATGGTCTGGACGATGTTGTTCTCCAGGATCGTCGAGGAGCCGAGCCGCTTGAACACGGAGATGGCCAGGACGGCGATGGGGATCGACGCCGACACCGTGAGCCCCGCCTTGAGCGCCAGGTAGACCGTCGCCGCGCCGAAGATGACGCCGAAGATCATCCCCAGCGCGATGGCGCGCGCCGACAGCTCGGCGACGTTCGCTTCGGGGGCCACGTAGGGGGCGGGCGGGGCGGCTTCGGCCGGCGCCGGGGCGGGCCCCTCGGTCAAAACAGGTCCCCCCAGCGACAGAGGTGGATCTCGCGCCGCTCGAGCGCGCGCCGCACCTTGGCCGAGGTCAGCGAGGCGAGCTCCGCCGTCCGCTGATAGCGCGTCGATGTCTCCGCCACCTCGCCTTCGGCCGGCGCCTCGCCGGGGTGGCAGATGAGCTCGTGCGGGCCCGGGCCGAGCCGCCCGACGATCTCCAGGATCCGGATCTCGTCGAGGTGACCCGACTCGACGTAGCCCCAGCTCTGCGGGCCGTGCCGGCGCGCCCCCAGCTGCCGCCGCGTCAGCCAGGCCGACAGCGTCAGGACCCCGGCCTCGAGGCCGCGGCGCGGGTCGGTGACCCAGGCCAGCGTGGGCCGCTCGACCGCGCTGCGGATCCCGGCGATGCCGTGCCGCCGCGCCACGGTCTCCACCGCGCGCCCCACCGGCGGCAGGAAGCCCAGGTGGTGGTGGGTGTCGAGATGGTCGACGGCGATGCCGGCGTCGCGCACGCGCGCCACCTGGGCGTCCAGCTCCCGCTCGACCTCCGCCGGGACGATCCGTCCCTTGGCCCAGGCGGCGATGAAGTCCTGGCCGCGCGCCGGCAGTGCCCCCTCGGGCGTGAGGAGCGACCGGACGTCATCGGGGGGGGCGACCGGGCGTCCCCCGCACAGCGCCAGGTGGACGCCCACGCCCAGGGTGGGGGCCCCGGCCAGCATCGCCCGGGCCCGCGGCAGGTCGGGGGTGTTTCCCAGAAGCGAGGTGCTGGTGACGATCCCCTCGCGGTGCGCCTTGAGAATCCCCCGTGAAATGGCGGGCGACATGCCGAAATCGTCGGCGTTGACCACCAACCGTGTCTCCCCGGCGCTCACGATCGGCGCATCATGCCTCCAATCCGACGGCTCGGGCCACATTGACCGCCTCTGGCGTCGATGATATTTCTTCATGAACATGGCGAAACGCATCTTGATCGCCGACGACAGCGTGACGATCCAGAAGGCCTTCGCCATGACGTTCGCGGGCGAGGACGTGATCGTGACCGCGGCGCGCTCGGTCGATGAGGGTTTGGCGCAGGCGCGTCAGGCGCGTCCCGACCTGATCGTGGCCGATGGGGCGATGCCGGGGCGAACCGGCTATGACCTCTGCAGCCAGGTCCGCGCCGACGCGGCCCTGCGGGGGGTTCCGGTCTACATCCTGGCCTCCAGCCAGCAGCCCTACGACGAGGGGCGCGGCCGCGGGGCCGGCGCCGATGGGCACTTCCTCAAGCCGTGGGACACGACGGCGCTCATGGAGAAGGTCTACGCGGCCGCTGGGGCGGCTTCGGCGCAGCCCGCGGCGCCCGCGCGGGTGACCGCCGCCTCGCTCCCCGCCTCGGCGATGGAGGAGGAGGACTACGGCGAGATCAGCATCGACTCCTCGGGGCCGAGCACGCCGCTCCCCATCACCACGGGTGCTCCGGCCATGGCCGCGGCGCCGCGCCTGACGGGCGCCGGGATGCCCGTGATCGGCGGACCCGCGGGTGGTGTGCCGGCGTCGCTGCGGTCGTCTCCCCCGCAGGGGGTGCCGGCGATGCGCCCGTCGTTGATCCCCGGCATGCGCCCCGGTGCGATGATGCCCCCGGCCCGTCCCGGGACCGCGCCGGCTCGGCCCCTGGCGGCCCCCGCGGCGCCGGCGCCCAGCCCCTCGATGCCGCCGCGTCCCGCCGCGCCGCCCGTCGGCCGCACGATGATTGGCCTGCCGGCCGCCGGCGTGCCGCTCCCGGGCGCGCGTCCCGGGGCTCCGCTGGCCCCGCCGATGGCTCCGGCCATGCGCTCGCCGACCGCGCCGATCGCGCCGCTGGCGCCGCCGCCCGCGGCCCCGGTCATCTCGTTCGCGCCGCCGCCCGCGGCCCCGGCGCCGCGCCCGCGAGCGATGACGCCGCCCATGGTGACGCCGCCCCCGCGCCTGCGCGACAGGACCCCGACGCCGCCGCCGGTGTACGTGCCGCCGCCCGCTCCTTCATCGGCTGCCGCGGCCTCGGTCTCCGAGTCGGTCGAGCAGAAGTTGGCCGCGATCAGCGCCAAGGGCCCCGAGTACGCCGCGATCGCCAAGCTCTCCCGGGAGATCATCGAGCAGGTGGTCTGGGAGGTGGTCCCCGAGCTGGCCGAGGCGATCATCCGCGAGCGCGTCGAGAAGCAGCGGCTGGCCTGACCACGTCCCGGGGAGCGCGGGACCCTTTGAGGGTCCCGAACCTAAATGACGTCGTTGCCGGCGTAGACGACCAGGCAGGTGACGTTGTCGTCGCCGCCGCGCTCGTTGGCCAGGTCGACGAAGACCTTGGCGACGTCCCGGTAGAAGTGCCCGGTCAGCACCTGGCCGAGCTCCTCCAAGGTCAGATAGTTCGAGAGGCCGTCCGAGCAGAGCACGAAGCAGTCACCCGCCTGAACGGCGATGCCGGCCAGATCGGGCTCGACGCTCGGCTCGAAGCCAACCGAGCGGGTGATGATGTTGCGAAAGCGCGACTCCTTGGCCTCCTCGGGCGAGATGAGGCCGGCGCGCACCTGCTCCTGAATCCAGGAGTGGTCCTCGGTCAGCTGGCGGGCGCGGCCGTCGCGGTAGAGGTAGGCCCGCGAGTCACCGACGTGGGAGAGGTGGACGTAGCCGTCGGAGAAGAGCAGGGCGGTCAGCGTCGTTCCCATCCCCGACAGCTCCGGGTTGGTCATCGCTGTCTCGTAGATGTGGCGGTCGGCCTCGACGACGGCCTGGCGCAGGAGGGCGTTGACCGGGTGGCTCTGGCCCGTCGTCGCCTGCTGGGGGGGCGTGGTCAGCACGCCCGACTTGTGCACGTCGCCGATCTCGCGCTCGAGGATCTCGACCGCCATCCGGCTGGCGCGCTCGCCGCCGAGGTGCCCCCCCATCCCGTCGGCCACCGCGTAGAGGCGCAGGTCGTTGTTACAAAGAAAACTGTCTTCATTGTGGGCGCGCTTGCGACCAACGTCGGAGGCGCCCCAGCCGGTGATCCGCATCAGCGCTTGCCGGTGGGCGTCGCTCCAGGCGCGGGCGGGGGTGTGGCGGGCGGCGCCGGCGGGAGCGGCGGCGTCGCGGCCGGCCTGGCGGCGGGCGTCCTCGCCGGAGCGGGGGCCGGCGCGGCGGCGCCGGCGGGGGCCGCTGGCTTGGCGGTGCCAGCTCCCGGCTTGGGCGGCTCGCCGATGGTGGTCGTGAAGTCGATGCGGATCGCGCCCGCGCCCATCCCAATCGCCTCGATCCGGCCGGCGTCGACCCCCTTGCCGACCAGGAACTCCTTGAGGGCGTCGGCGCGCTTCTGGGTCTCGGTCTTGGGCACGCCCGGCGCGTAGAGCTCGATCTTCAGCTTCACGATCTCCGGGTGCCCCTTCATGACCAGGGCGATGTCGTTGGCCACCGGGGCCGAGGCGTCGCGCAGCGCCGTCTGGCCCTTGTGGCTGGTGAAGCCCAGCTTGGGGTCGACCTCGAGCTTCCCGTCGGCGAAGCGCACCCACTCGGGGCCGGGATCGGGACAGCCGTCGTCGTCCTTGATCCCGTTCAGCGTCTCGGGCTGCATCGGGCACTTGTCGGAGGCGTCGGGGATGCCGTCCTTGTCGTTGTCGGGATCGGGGCAGCCGTCCTCGTCCTGGAAGCCGTCGGCGTCCTCGGCCTCGTTCGGGCAGTTGTCGAAGTTGTCGGGGATGCCGTCGGTGTCGTTGTCGGGATCGGGGCAGCCGTCGGCGTCCTCGAACCCGTCCTTGTCCTCGGGCTCGTCGGGGCACTTGTCGACGTTGTCCTTGATGCCGTCGTGGTCGCGGTCGCCGATGCTGGGCTCGAAGACGATGCCGATGAAGGCGCGCGCCAGCGGGCTCC
>DASYEX010000381.1:0-4310 GCA_036498765.1 Polyangia bacterium | reverse complement strand
CGGCGATCGTCACCGGCGAGGTCGGCCCCAAGCGCGCCAAGGTGGTCGTGCACGACGGCGGCGAGGGCTCGATCCTCGGCGACGCCTCCTTCACCGGCGCCAACCCGGCCAAGCTGGCGACCACCGTGGGGCTCGAGTTCTGGAAGAAGCTGGGCCCCGACGTGGGGCGCGGCCACGTCCCCACGGGCGCCAAGAAGGCCAAGGCGCCCGCCGCCGACGAGGAGACGTCGGCCGGCGGTGAAGGCGAGGCCGGCGGCGGTGAAGGTGAAGCGGCGCCCAAGCCCAAGACCGAGATGGCCGAAGGGGAAGCCGCCTCCGACGAGGCGCCCGTGAAGAAGCGGCGCAAGCCCAAGATGGAGGAGGCGCCCGCCGAGGAGGCGTCGGCCCCCGGGGCGCCCTCGGGGCTCAACTGGCTCGACCTCGAGCTCGGCCTGGGCGGCCTGAACCGCGGCCTCAGCTACAACCAGAACGTTCAGATCAACGGCAGCCTCCAGCTGCTCCCCTACACCCTCGGCCTGGGACCGATCGCGGTGGCCAACCTCGTCTTCTACCCGCTCGATCCTCTGATCGGCGGCGCGATCGGGAACCTGGGCCTGGCGGTGTCGGCCCAGCAAGGGTTCGGCATCTCCTCGACGCTTTCGGGCGGGACCAGCTTCAGCAACGTGGTGCACGACTACGCGGGCGGGCTGCGCTATCGTTTCCCGTTCGCGGGGACGAACGACGTCTACGTCTCCTTCGGCGGCGGCGAGGACGCCTTCACCTTCAACGGCGCCAACCGTCCCAGCCTGCCGATTCCCGACACGATCTATCACTACCTCCGCCCCGGTATCGGCGCGCACTTCATGGTGGCGGGCCTCGTCACCATCGCGCTCAGCGGCGGCTACCGCGCGGTGATCAACGGCGCCGGCCCGCAGCTCTCCGATCCGCGGACCGGTCTCTTCCCGCACCTCACGGTGGCCGGCGCCGACGGAGAGCTCGTGGGCGGATACCGCCTGAGTGACATGTTCGAGGCCCGCCTGGGCGTCGAGTGGCGCCGCTACTGGTTCAACATGCACTCGCAGATGAACGACCGGGCCATCGCCGGCGGCATGGTCGACCAGTCGTTCGCCATCACCGCGCGCATCGCGATCACCATCGGCGCGAGCAGCACCCCCAAGTCGGAGGGCGGAAGCGCCGACGAGCAACCGCCGCCGCCGCCCCCGCCCAACCCCAAGGGGCGCGCCAAGCACGGCGGCGACGAGAGCAGCGACAGCGACTCCGGCGAGGCCGCCCCGTCCGTGAAATCCGGTGGGGACGGAGACGAGTAGCGGCGAGGATCCGGCGGGCGCCCAGCCGCGCGCCCTGATTCACCTGGACATGGACGCCTTCTATGCGTCCGTCGAGCAGCGCGACGACCCCCAGCTGCGCGGCCGCCCGGTCATCGTGGGCGGCGACGCCCGGCGCGGCGTGGTGCTGGCGGCGTCGTACGAGGTCCGCCCCTTCGGCGTGCGGAGCGCGATGCCGATGGCGCGCGCGCTGCGGCTGGCGCCCGACGCCGTCGTGGTGCGGCCCCGCTTCTCCGCCTACACCGACGCCAGCGAGCGGGTATTCGACATCCTGCAGACGGTGACGCCGCTCTACGAGCCGCTCTCGCTCGACGAGGCGTTCCTGGACGTGACCGCCTCGCGCAAGCTGTTCGGGACGCCGGCCGACATCGCGCGCGGGCTGCGCCGCCGGATCGCCGCGGAGGTCGGCCTGCCGTCGTCGGCGGGCATCGCGGCGGTCAAGCTGGTGGCGAAGATCGCCTCCGATCTGGCCAAGCCGAACGGGCAGGTCGAGGTCCCGCCCGAGCAATCGGCGGCGTTCCTGGCGCCGCTGCCGGTGGCGCGTCTCCCCGGCATCGGCCCCAAGAGCGCCAAGGTGTTCGATGCGATGGGGATCGCCACCGTGGGCGAGCTGGCGGGCAAGGGGCCGGCGTTCCTGGAGCAGCGCTTCGGGCCCGGCGGCCTCGAGCTCTGGGACCGGGCACGAGGCATCGACCCGCGCCCGGTCATCGCGGACCGCGACGCCAAGAGCGTCGGCGCCGAGGAGACCTTCGACGACGACCTCTGCGGCGCCGAGGCGCTGCGCCCGCGCGTCCATGCCCAGGCGCTGCGTGTCGCGCACCGGCTGCGCCGGGCCGGCGTCCGCGCCCGCACGGTGCAGCTCAAGTTGAAGCGCGCCGATTTCACGATCGTCACCCGGCGCGTGACGCTGGACGAGCCGACCGACGACGGCCAGACGATCTACCGCGAGGCCGTCCGCCTGCTCGAGCGCGAGCCGCCCCGCCCCACCCGCCTGACCGGCGTCTCCGCCCAGAACCTGCTTCCGGCCGCGCCGCCGCAGATGGGCCTCTTCGCGCCCGCGCCGCGCGCGACCGACGCCCTCAACCGCGCGCTCGACGCCATCACCTCGCGCTTCGGCGCCGCCGCCATCACCACCGGCGACGTCGCCGCCACCGGCCACGACGACCCCGACCTGCGCGCCCCGCCCCCGAGCGAGCTCGGGCGCAAGATTCGAGACTGACCGAACTGACCGCGACTGACCGCGACTGTCCCGTCCCGGGCCTACTGCACCCAGATCACGCCGGACATGCCTTCGCCTTCCTCGTCGCCGTGCACCAGGCAGAAGTAGCCGTAGAAGCCGGGCGTGGTGAAGGTGAAGCTGGCGGTCGTCCCGCTGGACGTCGAGACGATCGGGTTCCCGGGGGTGCTCCGGGTGACCGACGGGGTCAGCGGGTGGGTCGAGAAGTCTCCCGAGTAGGTGAGCGTCGTGCCCGGGGCGACCTTCAGGCAGGAAGGCGAGTAGGCGAGCCCCAGCGTTCCGCCGAAGGCGATCTGGGTCATGTTCGAGACGTAGGTGCTCTCGGTCTTGCACGGCGCGATGGCCATGAACACCGACGCGGCATCGATCCGGTCGGCGCCGCCGTCGGTCTTGCCGGCCGTGCCAGCCCCGCCCGCCTGGCCCGCGGCCCCGGCCTGACCACCCTGCCCGCTCGCGCCTGCGGCTTGACCGGCCTGCCCGCTCGCGCCCGCGGCGCCGGGGCCAGGCGTGTTGCTGGAACTGCTGCACCCCAGTCCCGCCGGGGCGGCCACCGACAGAAAACAGACCGCGAGAAAATGGACTTGGCTCTTCTTCGTAGGACTCATGCGCATGACGCTACCCATAGCGGCCGTCCCGCGCAACCGCCCGCCCCGAGAGGCGGCCGCGTGTCGACCTCTCGTCATTCGTCACATCCACCCAGGGACCAAGCTCGGTTTTTAGCCGCGCTCGTTTGCGAAGGGAGCACCCCGTTCCATCGCCCGCATCGGCGGAGGCTGCCCATGGCGCCAGCCGCCGCCGATGCAGCATCCGCCAAAATCAAGTCGCGCCTGGCGGTGGCCGGCCGGTCGGGCGTCTGCGCAAGGAGGCAGCCGGCCGCTCGTCGAGCCTCAGCAGGCCGCCGCCGCGCCGCCACCCAGTGGTCGCCATCCACGTCGCGGCCGCAGCCGTAACCGCCGCGTCCCTCAAGTCGACGCCGCCCGCCGCCAATGCAACATCCGCCGAATCAAGTCTGGGGCTACGTCGCCACCCCGAGAAATGGAGACCCGAGCTCCGCGGATCGATGCCGGCAGGCGCGTTGAGGTGCTTCCGGAAGTTCAGCAGCACGTAGACCATGCTGGTTCGCATCTGCCGCGGCGTCGTGAGCGGACGGACGTGGTAGCGATCGCCGACAACTTTCCCCTTGCGGCGGCCGAGGGCGCGATTGACCGCGAGCGCCAGCCGGATGGCGAGGCCGTGCATCCCGCCGCGGGCCCGGCGCGCCTCGTCCCCCTCGACGATGAAGTGCCCGTGATCCTGCTGGATCGAGAAGTGGATCACCCGAAATCGGTCGACCGACGCCCGTCCGATGGCCCGCCGGAGCGCGCCGAATACGCGCGCCGATCTGAGCGACGGAAGTCCCGGCACCGCTCGAATCGTGACCTGCAGCGGGTAGCAGGGGTCGACCTTGGCCCGCGTGTCGTGCGGCATCGACGGTCGCCCGCGCCGCTTCCGCCCCGCCCCCTTCCGTGCCCCGCCCCACTTTCTTGCCACCGGGAGCGGCAACCGCAGCTGCCGCTTTCCTGCCGACTTGATTCCGCGCATGTTCCGGTTGTCGGCGCGCGCGGCGGCGAGTTGCGTGACGACGACCGGCGTGACGACGACCGGCGTGACGACGACCGGCGTGACGACGACCGGCGTGACGACGACCGGCGTGACGACGACCGGCGTGACGACGACCGGCGTGACGACGACCGGCGTGACGACGACCG
>DASYEX010000380.1:0-12427 GCA_036498765.1 Polyangia bacterium | reverse complement strand
GGGCAGGGCTCGCAGAAGGTCGGGATGGGGCGCGCGCTCCATGACGCGGAGACTGAGGCCCGGGCGGTGTTCGCCGAGGCGGACGCCACCCTCGGCTTCTCGCTGTCCCGGCTCTGCTTCGAAGGTCCCGAGGACCAGCTGATGCTGACCGCCAACGCCCAGCCGGCGATCCTGACGGTCAGCATCGCAGCCCTGCGCGTGCTGCAGAGCCGCACCGATCTCGCGCCGGGCGCGGTCGCGGGGCATTCGCTCGGCGAGTACAGCGCGCTGGTCGCCGCGGACGCGCTCGAGTTCGCGGACGCCGTCCGGCTGGTGCACCTGCGCGGCAAGTTCATGCAGGAGGCGGTCGCGCCGGGCGTGGGGGCGATGGCCGCCGTGTTGGGGCTCGCCGCTGACGAGGTCGAAGCGGCTTGCCGCGAGGTCGCGGGTGAGGAGGTGGTCAGCCCCGCCAACCTGAACGGCGCCGGCCAGGTGGTGATCGCCGGGCACAAGGCGGCGGTCGAGCGCGCCTGCGCGGCGGTCAAGGCGCGCGGCGCCAAGCGAGCCGTCGCGCTGGCGGTGAGCGCCCCGTTCCATTGCGCGCTCATGCAGCCGGCGGCCGACAAGCTGGCGGTCGAGCTCGCGCGCGTGGAGATCGCGGCGCCCACCGTTCCGGTGGTGACCAACGTGGAGGCGGCGCCCAACCAGGATCCGACGCGCGTGCGCGAGCTCTTGGCGCGCCAGGTGACGGCGCCGGTCCGCTGGGAGGAGTCGGTCCAGCGGCTGGCGGCGATGGGCGTCACGCGGGCGGTCGAGGTCGGCGCGGGGACCGTGCTGGCGGGGTTGGTCCGCCGCATCGCGCCCGCGCTGACCGTCGCGCCGGCGGGGGATCCGGAGGCCATTGTGGCGCTGGGGACCAACGCGGGGGAGGATCGGGCACATGCGTGAGCTGGACGGGAAGATCGCGGTGGTGACCGGTGGGTCGCGGGGGATCGGGCGGGCCATCGCCGTGGCGCTCGGCCGCGCGGGTGCCAAGGTGGTCGTCAACTACACGGCCAACGAGGTCGCGGCCGGCGAGGCGGTGGCCGCGGTGGTCGCGGCGGGCGGCGCGGCCGTCGCCAGGCGGTTCGACGTCGCCGACTCCGCCGCGGTCGACGTTGCGTTCAAGGAGATCGTCGCGGCCGAGGGTGGCCTGCACATCCTGGTCAACAACGCGGGCATCGCGGTCAACGGGTTGGTCCTGGGCGGCAAGGACGCCGACTGGAAGCGCGCGCTGGAGGTGAACCTGAATGGCACCTACTACTGCTGCCGCGCGGCGCTGCGCGCGCTCATGAAGGCCAAGGACGCGGGCCGCATCATCAACATCACCTCGATCACCGGCGAGGCGGGCTCGGCCGGGCAGGCGCCCTACGTGGCCGCCAAGGCCGGGATCATCGGGCTCACCAAGACGCTGGCCAAGGAGTACGCCTCGCGCGGGATCACCGCCAACGCCGTCTCGCCCGGCTACATCGACACCGACATGACCGCCAGCGAGCTGCCGCCCGCGCGTCGCGAGGAGCTCATGAAGACGATCCCGCTCGGCCGGGTGGGGACACCCGAGGACGTTGCGGCGGCGGTGGCCTACCTGGCCGGCCCCGGCGGCGGCTACGTGACCGGGCAAGTCTTACGGGTCAACGGCGGACTTTTAATGTAAGGTACGCGGCTTCCTGGGCTGGCTTCCTGGGCTTTCCGAATCAGAAAACACGCCACGAGAGGACAGAAATATCATGGCAGACGACATTGCAGAGAGGGTCAAGAAGATCATCATCGAGCAACTCGAGGTGGCGCCCGACAAGGTGAAGCCGGAGGCCTCGTTCGCCGAGGACCTCAAGGCCGACTCGCTGGCGGTCGTCGAGCTCGTGCTGGCGCTCGAGGAGCAGTTCAAGCTGGAGATCCCCGACGAGGACACCGAGAAGATCAAGACCGTCGGAGACGCCATTAACTACATCAAGTCGCACGCGAAGTAGATACGGCGCGCGGCGACGCCGCGCCGCGTACGCACAGGCTGGAGGACGCGAAGAGACATGGCACGCAGGGTCGTCGTCACCGGGATCGGGCTCGTTACGCCGATCGCCGTGGGCACCGAAGAGACGTGGCAAGGGCTGCTGGCCGGAAAGTCCGGCATCGGCCCCATCACCAAATTCGACCACACGGCTTTCGCCACGCACTTCGCGGGCGAGGTGAAGGACTTCGACACCAGCAGGTGGATGACGGCGCGCGAGGCGAAGACCCTCGATCCCTTCGTCCGCTACGCGGTGGCGGCCGGCTCGATGGCGGTCGCCGATTCGGGCCTGGAGATCAAAGGTGAGCTCGCCGAGCGCGTCGGCTGCTACGTCGGCGCGGGCCTGGGCGGCGTCACCACCATCGAGGCCACCTGCAAGACGCTGTGGGAAAAGGGGCCGCGCCACGGCTTCTCGCCGTTCTTCGTGCCCATGATCATCGTCAACCTGGCGTCGGGCACCTTGTCGATCCGGTTCGGCGCCAAGGGGCCGAACCTGTCGCAGGTCTCAGCTTGCTCGACCGGCACGCACGCCATCGGCGACGCGGCCCGCGTCGTCGAGCGCGGCGACGCGGACGCCATGATCTGCGGCGGCACCGAGGCGACCATCACCCCGCTCGGCGTGGGCGGGTTCAACGCCATGCGCGCGCTCTCCACCCGCAACGACGCCCCCCAGCAGGCCTCTCGCCCGTTCGACAAGGATCGGGACGGGTTCGTGATCGCCGAGGGGTCCGGCATCCTGGTCATCGAGGAGCTGGAGCACGCCAAGAAGCGCGGCGCCAAGATCTACGCCGAGATCACCGGCTACGCGGCCAACGCCGACGCGCATCACATCACCTCGCCCGCGCCGGAAGGCGAGGGGGCCCAGCGCTGCATGCGGCTCGCGCTCAAGGACGCCAAGCTGCAGCCGTCGGACATCGGTTACATCAACGCGCACGGGACGTCGACGGAGATCAACGACGCCACCGAGACGCTGGCCATCAAGAAAGTGTTCGGCGATCATGCCGGCAAGGTGATGATCAGCTCGACCAAATCGATGACCGGCCACATGCTGGGCGCCACCGGCGGCGTCGAGGCGGCCGTCTGCGCGCTGACCCTGGCGCGCGGCGTGATCGCGCCGACCATCAACTACACGACGCCCGATCCCGCCTGCGACCTCGACTACGTCCCGAACACGGCTCGCGAGGCGCGGGTCCAGCACGTGCTCACCAACAGCTTCGGGTTTGGCGGCACCAACGCCTGCCTGGTGCTCAGCCGCGTCGCTTAGTTCGGGACCCTCAGCGGGTCCCGCGGGTCGCTTAGTTCGGGGACCCTCAGCGGGTCCCGCGGGTCGCTTAGTTCGGGACCCTCAGCGGGTCCCGCGCCCCCGTCGACCTCGACGCGATCCAGTTTGGGATTTCGGCTAGAGGCCGAGCTCGGACTCGGCCTGCGCCCAGTCCTCGGCGTCGTGGCCGTGCTCGGCGCCGCGCGCGAGGTAGAGCTCGTACGCGCGCCTGGCAACTTCTTCGTGCGTCGGCACCGACCTGCTGGCGCTCGCCGCCATCATCTTGCTCGTCGTGCCCGCGCCGGCCTTGACGGCCTTGGGTGCCGAGGTCTTCTCCCCTTTGACTGTCTTCCGCCCGATCGTCTTCATGAAATCGATCATATAAAGCCGCGTTCAGGCCGGAGCAAAAAAAATTCCCTGTTGAGCAATCGTCACTCGCAAAGCTCACTCAATCGGGGCCGTGCTCCATGTTTCCGAATCGTCGAGCATCTCGCTCTCTTCTTCCAGCTCGTCGGCGATCGCCACCACCAAGCCGGTCGCCAGATCCCGCGGCCGCGACAACGTGCCGGTCATGATCTCGGCCAGCGTGAATGACCAGCGGCGGTCGCGCTTCGCCCAGTCGAGGATCTCGTGCGGCGCTTCGATGCGCCGCCGGGCCAGCTCGTAGAGCTGCGCCCTCGGCCGTCGATCTGGGCGCCGCAGCTCGGCCCGCAGATCGCGGATGAGTCCGGGCAACTTCGGCGGCTGCAGCTTCTCCACGGGGACCTCCTCAAACTTGCCAACGAGGCCCGAGATCACAAGGGCCTAACCCCTCGCGTTCCCAGTTCCTACATTCCTAAGGTAGGAGCGTGTCGGGAAGAAAACGAAGCAACGTTTCTGACGTTCTGCTCGAGCCGATTCGCGCCACAGGAAGCTAGTCGGAGGGATAGATGCCGAGCCGTTCGATCCGTTTGTGCCCGAGAGCAGCGATCTTCTTCAGTGCCTTCTGCGTGGTTTGCGGCGGCGCGATCATCGGTCCGGCGTTCGCGCACGCGGCGGACGACGATTCCGCCTCTTCGATTTCAGCACTTCCCGCCGCGACCGGTCCAGACCAATCGTCGTCGTCCGCGGACCACGTCAGGCAGACCACGGAGCCACCGCACTTCGATCCAAAAAGCGTGCAAGCGGTGAGCGCACGCAAGCGCGCGGCGACCGAGCAGCACGTGGAGGCCGCGCGACACCCCGAGGCCGCGCGACACCCCGAGGCCGCGCGAAAGGTGGTGCAGGACGATCCCTGGGCCGATCCGCCGCCCGCGGTCCCGCCCGGATCGGCGAAGGTCATGACTTCGCAGCTCAATCTTGGTTCGGCCAAGCCGGCGATCCCGGTTCCATCCACGGCCACGCCCCCCTTTGCCCCCGAGAGCTCGGGTCCGCCCAGCACCGCGACGTCACCGGTGCCGCACCCCGTGACCGCGACCCCGGCGCTCCCGCCGCCTCAGGGGGCGCTCGCGCCGAGTCAGGGGCTGCCCGCAGAGCGGCCGCTCTCGGCTCGGCCAGCCTCCGAGACGCCTGCCGCGCCGGCGGCTGCGCCAACCGCGATCTACGCTCCCGTTTTCGCGACGCCTCCCCAGCCGGCGACGCCTCCCGAGCCGGCGACACCGCCTGAGCCCGCCGCGACGCCCGAGGCCCCGGGCGGGGCGGAACCGGTCGCGGGCCCTCAGGCTGCGACCGCCCCGGCGCCGGCCACCGCGCCCCAGGAGGCCGCGCCGTCGGCACC
This sequence comes from Polyangia bacterium, assembly GCA_036498765.1. Lineage (GTDB taxonomy): Bacteria > Myxococcota_A > Polyangia > Fen-1088 > Fen-1088 > JADGRB01. The sequence goes on along the minus strand of DASYEX010000380.1, from coordinate 7,390 downwards.
CGCTGCCGCGCCCACGCCGCCCCAGCCCGCCCCGACGTCTCCTGCATCGGCCCAGCCCGTCGCGCCGCCGGCGCCTACCGCGTCGCCCGCGTCGACCGGCGGGCCAGCACCCGCCGCGGAGGCGCCCGAGGCGCCGGGAAACGGCCGGCGTTCGGGCGTGGTCGGGGTCGACTCGTACGGGCAGGCCAGCGCCCCGGCCCAGCCCACGCCGCAGACTCGGTCGATCGGGCAACCGCCCACGACCATCCCTCCGGTGGCCCCGACGGCGCCCGTGAACGTGGCCCCGCCGACCAACCTTCCGCCGTCCGCCGTTCCGCAGGGGCCGCCGCCCGCGCCGGCGCAACAAGAGCAATCGCCGATGTTTCAGTGAGGCGTATCAGCCGGCGGCGACCGCGGCCTCGACCGCGTCGATCGTCTTGGGGATCGCCTCGGTGAGCACCCGCCGCCCCGTCTCGGTGACCAGCACGTCGTCCTCGATCCGGATCCCGCGGACGTCCGCGAAAGCGGCAAGCTTCTTGCGGTCGAGACGGTCCCCGGCGACGCGGGTCAGCGCGCCGTCATCGAGGATCGACGGGACCTGGTAGAAGCCGGGCTCGATCGTCACCACCATCCCGGGGACTAGATCGCGATCGAGCCTGAGCGCGCGCAACCCGAACTCCTTGGCCCGCTGCCGGCCGGGCGCGTAGCCGGCCCGATCGCCGAGGTCCTCGAGGTCGTGCACGTCGAGCCCGAGCAGGTGCCCGATGCCGTGGGGAAAGAGCAGCGCGACCACGCCGTCGGCGGCCAGGGCGATCGGATCGCCGCGCAGGATGCCGAGGTCGACCAGCCCCGAGGCCAGGGTCTGGCAGGCGAGGATGTGCACGTTGCGGTAGCGCGTCCCGGGGCCGACGGCGGCGATGGCGCGCCGCTGCGCCTCGAGCACGACCTGGTAGAGGTCGCGCTGGGTGGACGAGTAGCGGCCCGAGACCGGCCAGGTGCGGGTGACGTCGCCGGCCCAGCCGCCTTCGGTCTCGGCCCCCACATCGGCCAGCAACAGATCGCCGCCGGCGAGCGTGAGGTCGTAGCGCTCGCTGTGCAACACCTCGCCGTGCGGCGTGACGATCGACGGGTAGGCGCACCCCATGCCGCGCGCGATGAGCGGCGCCTCCATCGCCGCCCGCACGGCCGCCGCCGTTCGCCCGGGTCGCGTGGCGGCCATCCCGGCGCGGTGGGCCTCGGCGGTCGCCTCGGCCGCGCGGGCCAGCTCGGCCAGCGCAGCCTCGTCGTGCTCGAGGCGCAGGGCGATCAGGGCGTCGGCCAGCGGGGCGTCGAGCACGTCGAGCACCCCGGGGCGGATCTCGCGGTTGAGGAGCCGGCTCTGTTCGAGGCAGGTCTCGAGATCGGGCGCGGCCAGCGTTGCGACGGCGCGCCCGCGCACGCTGGCCGCCAGCCGCCCGAGCGGCCGCACGGGGCAGCCGGCCGATTCGGCGATCTCTTCGAACGTCGCCGGCGGGCCCTCCCACAGCGTCTGCTCGGGGTGAGGCTCCGGCAGGTAGAGCGTGAAGGCCGCGCCGTCGTAGACGGCGATGGCGCCGCGCAGCTGCTGCCCGAACAGATACAAGAAGTGGCTGCCGGCGCGGAAGGGGTAGAGGTTCGCGGCGTAGTTGCGCGGGCGCGGCAGCCCGGCGGCGATCAGCGCCGGCCGGGTGCCGAGGAGCTTCGCGAGCCGCGCGCGCCGCGCCTGGCAGGCACGCCGCTGCGATTCGGGATCGCCGGGCGTCATCGCGTCAGTATAGGCGCTCGGCGGGTTTGGCGCGCGGTCAGCGGCGGCGGACTGGACCCGGCGCGGGCGGACGCGCGGTGGCGCCGTCCTCGGGCCAGGCGTGCCTCGGGTAGCGGCGCCCGAGCTCGCGGCGCAGCGGCGGGTAGTGCTGGGTCCAGAAGCCCGCCAGATCGCGCGTCACCTGCACGGCGCGTCCGTTCGGCGCGAGCAGGTGGAGCGTGAGCGGGACGCGCCCGCCGCCCACGGCGGGGCCGGTCTTCATCCCGAAGAAGTCCTGCAGGCGCGACTCGATCCAGGGCGGGCTGCTGTCGTCGTAGTGGACCGGGACGGTGCGGCCGCCGCCGAGGGTGATCCGCTCGGGCGCCAGCGTGTCGAGCGCGCGGCGCGCCTCGTGGGAGAGCGCCGCCAGGACCGCGGCGCCGAGGTCGGCGCCGGGCGTGGCCAGCTCGGTGAAGCTCGTGCGCCCGATGCAGGCGAGCCGCACCAGGTCGGCGACGGCGCCTTGCCCCAGCGCGGGCAGCGGGGCTTCCGGGGCGGCCGACTTGGCGAAGGTGATGCGGCGGAGCAGGTCCGGGATGGCCTCGCCGCCCGGCAGGCGGTCGAGACCGCGCGCCAGCGCCGCCTCGGCGAGCAGCCGCGCGGTCTCCTCGTCGGGCGGCGCCGGCTCGGTGCGCGCGTCGAGGGCCAGCGCCCCGAAGCCGAGGCCCGTCGTCCGTTCGATCCGCTCGGTGCGCGGATCAAAGGAGCGTCGATCGATGTCGGTGATGCGTTCGGGAAAGAGATCGAGCAGCCACTCGGGCTCGATGCGCGACGAGAGTCGGATCGCCGGTGTGCGCCCGACGCCGCCGGGGCGCCCGCCCGGTCGCTGCTGGCGGTTCTCGACCACGTCGATCGCCACCAACCACTCGCCGGCCTGCGCGAGCCCCAGCTCGGCGCTCCCGCCCGCGGCCAGCAGCGCGGTCGTGGCGCCCGGCTCGCGGCGACGCGCGACGCGATCGGGAAAGGCGGCCAGCACCGCCAATCGGAGCGCAGGCGCCTCGGGATCCCCCGTCGCCTTGCGACCGCGCGGCTCCATCGCCGAGGCGACCTGGCGCCGCACCCGGCCGACCTCTTCGACGGCGCGACCGTCGAGCTCCAGCCGGCGAAGCGCGTCGGGGCGGAAGCGGGCCGCCTCCGCCTCGCGAAAGAGGTCGACCAGATCGACGAGGTCGACGCCGCGATCAGGCCGTCCTCCCGACGGGCCAGGACCCGCGCCGAACCCCGCGCGCGATGACATCCGGATGTCGCGCTCGCTGATCAGCGCGGCGGCCAGCGCCGCGCCCTCGCCGTCGCCGCGCGCCTCGCCCTCGGCGGCCAGGCGCGCCAGCCGCGGGTGAAGCGGGAAGCGGAGCATCCGGCGTCCCACCTCGGTCAGCGCGCCGCCCGCGGTGACGGCGCCGAGGCGGCCGAGCAGCTCGCGGGCGGCGCCCCAGGCGGCCGCGGGCGGCGCCTCCAGCCAGGCCAGCGCGTCCGCGTCGCCGACGCCGAGCGCGGCCAGCGTCATCGCCGTGTCGGTCAGGTCGGTCCGCGCGATCTCCGGCAGGTCGTAGGCGGGGCGCTGCTCGTAGTCGTGCTGGGTGTAGAGCCGGAGCGCGCGTCCCGGCCGCGTCCGTCCCGCGCGGCCGGCGCGCTGCTCGGCGGAGGCGCGGCTCACCTTCGCCAGCGCCAGCGTCGGCAGGCCGGTCCAGGGGGAGTGGGCGGCGACGCGCGCCAGACCCGCGTCGACGACCGCCACCACGCCGTCGATCGTGATCGACGATTCGGCGACGTTGGTCGCCAGCACCACCTTGCGGTGTCCCGTCGGCGCCGGCCCGACGGCGCGCGCCTGCTCGTCGAGCGGCATCTCGCCGTGGAGCGGCAGCACCGCCAGCGTCGGCGCCTGGGGCAGCTCGGCGAGCGCCGCCTGCGCGCGCCGGATCTCGGCGGCCCCCGGCAGAAACACCAGGAGATCGCCGTCGGGCTCTTCGCGCAGGAGCTGGCGGACGGCCGCGGCAACGCGCCGCTCGAGCGGCCGGTCCACGACAGCCGCCTCGACGACGGAGAGATGCTCGACGGCCACCTCGAACCGGCGCCCCTCGCTGCGGACGGTGGTGGCGCGCCGCCCGTCACCCGCGAGAAAGGCGCGCACCGGCTCTGCGTCCAGCGTGGCCGACATCGCCACCACCGCCAGCTCGGGGCGGGTGGTCTCGCGCAGCCGGCGCAGCCAGGCCAGCGCCAGGTCGGCCGCCACGTGCCGCTCGTGGAGCTCGTCCAGGACGATCGCCGAGACGTTGGCCAGCCGCGGGTCGACCAGCAGCCTGCGGACGAACAGCCCCTCGGTCATGAACCTCAGCCGCGTGCGCGGGCCGCCCGCCTCGTCGAAGCGGACGCTGTACCCGACGGTGTCGCCGACGCGCTCCCCCAGCTCCGCGGCCACCCGCGCGGCGGCCAGCCGGGCGGGCAGCCGGCGCGGCTCCAGCACCCAGATCTCGCCCGCGCCGTCGCGGCGCGCGTCGAGGAGGGCGGCCGGGACGCGGGTCGTCTTTCCGGCGCCGGGCGGGGCCTCGACGACGACCGCGCCGTCGGCCTCCACGGCGGCGACGATCTCCGGAAGGGCGGCGTCGATGGGGAGCGGCGTCGCGCCGGCACGCCGGTCCGTCGATGAAGTGACCACTCTGGGCACACCCTCGCACAACCTTCGCGCCTGAAGATCGTGGATCGTCGGTGAATCGCGGCGCTTCTTCGGGTACTCTCGCGCGGATGGACGTTCGGACCAGCGCGCGGTTGCGCGCCGAGGCGGCATGAGCGCCGACGCCGGCAACGCCTACCGCGTCGCCCTCCCGGAGTTCGAGGGGCCGCTCGATCTCCTCTTGCACCTCTGCAAGACGCACGAGATCGACATCGTCCACATCCCCATCTCCTTCATCACCGAGAAGTACCTGGAGTACCTCGACCTGATGCAGTCGATGCCCTTCGACGTGGCGGCCGACTACCTGGTCATGGCGGCCACGCTCGCCTACCTCAAGTCGCGCGAGCTGGTGCCGACGCCCGAACCGATCGAGGCGGTCGGTGACGACGAGGGCGAGGTGCTCGATCCGCGCGAGGAGCTGATCCGGCGCCTGCTCGAGTACCAGAAGTACAAGGACGCGGCCGAGAAGCTGGGCGGCCGTCCCATCGAGGGGCGAACCGTGTTCGGACGGGGCGGCGAGCTCAGCAACGACGGGCCCGAGGCCCCGTTCGCCGAGCACTCGGTCTGGAAGCTGATCGAGGCGTTCGGCCGGATCCTGGAGAAGGCGGGCGGCGCCAAGGCGATCCACGAGGTGACGATCGAGCGGGTCTCGATGAGCGATCGGATGAGCCAGCTCATCGATCGGATCGCGGCCGGCAGCGGATCGTTCCAGCTCGAGACCTGCTTCGACTTCTCGCTCCCGGAGGCGGAGCTGCGCAGCCAGGTGGTGGTCACCTTGATGGCGATCCTGGAGATGGCCCGGCTCAAGGTGGTACGCGTGCTGCAGTCGCCGGACGGCGAGACGCTGTTCGTCACGCAGGCTGCCGGTGTGACGATCGAGGCGGCGCGCGAGGCCGCCGCGCGGACCTCCGCCGAGGGGACGCTGCCCGTTGCCCCAGGCGAAGGCGAAGAGCTCGAAGGACACGGCGAAGGAAAAGAATGAGCAAGAAACGTAAGAAGACGAGCGAGCATGAGGCGGGTGGGGTGGTGAGCGTCCCGGTCGAGGCGGATACGACCAGCCCCGATCTGGCCGGCACGGCCGAAGAGCGGGTGGCCGACCGGGGAGAGGACCCTGCCGACGAGCCGCCCTTCGGGGGGCCCGAGCCCGACACCCAGGTGGGCCCGCCGCCCGCCGAGGCGGCTCACGCGGGCGATGAGAGCTGGGACGGCCCGACGAACGTCGGCACCGAGAACGAGATGGCCGAGCTGGCCGCAGCCTCGATGAGCCATGGTGAGGCCGCGGCAGACGCAGGCGGTGAGCCCGCGGCCGAGGGAGCGGGCGGCGAGCCCGCGGTGGAAGGCGAGGGCGAGGCCGCCGCGGAAGCGCCGCCCGCGGTGGCGCCGGGCCGTCTCGGCAACATCATCGAGAGCCTCCTCTTCGCGAGCGACCGGCCGCTGACGCTGGCCGAGCTCAAGCGCCACGTCGGCGAGCGGGACGGCGCCAAGGTCACCGCGGCGCTGGAGGAGCTGCGCGACCGGCGCGCGGAGAGCGGCGTCCAGGTGGTGCAGGTGGCGGGCGGCTGGCATCTGCGCACCAATCCCGAGAACGTCGCCTGGGTCTCGCGCATCTTGGCCGGCAAGCCGCCGCGCCTGTCGCGCGCGATGCTGGAGACGCTGGCCATCGTCGCCTACCGGCAGCCGATCACCAGGCCGGAGATCGACGAGATCCGCGGCGTCGATTGCGGCCCGGTCCTGAAGACGCTGCTCGAGCGGAACCTGGTGCGGATGATCGGCAAGAAAGAGGAGGTCGGGCGCCCGATCCTGTACGGGACCACGCCCGAGTTCTTGCGCACCTTCAGCCTGCGCGATCTGACCGAGCTGCCGACGCTGCGCGAGTTCCACGAGCTGGGCGAAGCCGAAAAAGCAAAACTAGACGCTGCCAAAGTCGAGGCCGTCGCGGCGGCCTCGCCCGCGGCGCCCCCCGCGCCGCGCCCGGTGATCCGCGAGCCCGATCCCGCGGAGGAGGACGCGTTGCTGGGTGAGCTCGATCGGGCCAACGCCGCCGCCACTCAGGCGACGGCGCCACCGCCCGAGACGACGCCAGACGCCGAGCCTGGCCCGCCGTCGGGCGCTTCGCCCGTCTCTTCTGAAGACAAGACGGTCGGATAACCTCCGTGCGCCTGCAGACGTTCCTGGCCCACGCGGGCGTGTCGTCGCGCCGCCGCGCCGAAGCGCTCATCGCCAGCGGCGCCGTGCGCGTCAACGGCGTCGTGGTCAACACCCTCGGCACCAACGTCGCGGAGCGTGATCGGGTGGAGGTCGACGGCCGACGGGTGACCACCGACGCGCCCGTCTACCGCCTCCTGCTCAAGCCGCGCGCTTGTCTGGCCACGCTGGCGCCGAGCGGCGCGCGCCCGACGCTGGCCCGCTACCTGCGCGACGCCGAGCCAGGCTGGCAGGTGGCAGCGCCGCTCGATTTTCCGGCCGAGGGGGTGGTCCTGGTCACCAGCGACGGCCCGCTCGCGCAGGCCATCGCCCGCTCGAAGGTCTCGATGACTTATCACGTCAAGCTGCAAGGCCTGATCGGGGACAACGACGTCGAGCGCCTCGCCCGCGGGTGGCGCTGGGAGGGGCGGCCGGTCAAGCCGACGTCGGTCGAGCAGCTCGCCGTCACCGAGAAGAACAGCTGGGTCGAGATGGTGGTCGCGGAGGCGCGCCCGCGCGCCCTCAAGGCCGGCGGCGACGTGATCCGCCACTCCGTCCTCAAGCTGGCGCGCGTGCGTCTGGGGGGGCTGTCGTTCGAGGGGCTCAAGATGGGCGATTGGCGCGACCTGACCAAGGCCGAGATCGCCGATCTGCGAAAGCGCGCGGGGCTCGAAAAGTAGCCGCGGATGGTGATAGAACGCCGCTCGTGGCGAACACGAAGCTGGCGAAGATCTCCC
>DASYEX010000379.1:0-11716 GCA_036498765.1 Polyangia bacterium | reverse complement strand
GGGGGGTACTGCTCGGCCTGTGCGTGGGCATTCCCCGCCCCCAGGAGCGCGAGGCCAACCATTCCAATGAGCGCGGACAAAGAGCTCTTGAGACGCATGACCAACCCCCTAGGTAAGCAATCGGCGCGCCCGCCGCAAGCGGCGCCAAAACCCCAAAAACATAGCACCGCGCCCCGTGGTTGGGGCGGGAACGTGCCCCCCGTTCACAGGCTGTGCGGTTGCGGGGCTATCGATTTCAGCCTACGTTGCAGGCCCATGCCGATCGACGTCCAGCTCAATGATCTCCTCAAGGAGGCGATGCGCGCCAAGGACAGCCGCACCGCCGACTGCATCCGGATGATCAAGACCAAGCACATGGAGCGCCGCACCGCGGCCGGGTTCAAGGGGCCGCTCGACGACGCGCTCTGGCTGGACGTGATCACCGCCTACCAGAAGCAGCTGCGCAAGTCGCGCGAGGAGTACGCCGCCCTCGGCGCGCGCGGCGCCGATGCCATCCCGCAGATCGACTTCGAGATCGGCTTCTGCGCGCGGTTTCTCCCCAAGGCCGCCTCCGACGACGAGACCCGCGCCATCGTCCGCGAGGCGGTCGTGCGGCTCGGCGTCTCCGATCCCAAGGCCGCGGGCCGCGTGGTCGGCGAGATCATGAAGGCCAACAAGGGGAAGCTCGATCCGTCGGTGGTCAAGCGGATCGTCGACGAGGAGCTGGCGCCGCCAAAGGCCTGAGTCGGCCCACAGGCAGGGGGCGTGGGACCCTTTCGGGGTCTTGATCTCATTGTCGCCGGCCGTGGCGCGCGGTGTGGGCGTCCGCGCGCGCGTCGATCCACTGATCGACGGCTGCCAGCCGCGGTGCCAGATCGGGGATCGCCGCGTAGCCGTCGCGCGCCTCGTTGGCCAGCTCCATCGCGTGCGTGCGATCGGCCTCGGCCGAATCCCAGATCGCGCGCGCGAGCGCGAAGGCGGTCTCCTCGCGCGCGCCGCCGTCGCTGACATGGGTCGAGCGGATCTCCCAGGCCCGCTCGAGCACGCCCCGCGCGTCGCGCGGCCGCCCCTCGAGCAGCGCCACCTCGCCGAGCACCGTCATCGGATCGGCCAGGAACGGGTGGTCGCGGCCCAGCGTCTTCTCGAACGCCGCCTCGACCGCCGACACGTCGGCGCGCGCCTCGGAGGGGCGTTTGAGCGCCACGAGCGCGTGTGCACGCGCCAGGAGCGCGGCGTTCACTTCGTAGGCGTCGGCGGGGAAGACGGCGCCGGCGATCTTGTAGGCGCGGGAGGCGGCCTCGAGCGCCTGGTCCGGTTCGTCGAGCATCAGCGCCGCCTGCGAGCGGCTCACCAGCGCGGCCGCCAGATCGGGATGCGCGGGGCCGAGTGCCTGCTCGCGAACCGAGGCCGAGGCGGCGAAGTCGCTCTCGGCCCGCCGCCACTGGCCTTGGCCGGCCTCCAGCGCGCCGCGGACGTTGAAGAACCATCCCCGCAGGCGCTCGTGATCCGCGGCGTGTCCCAGCGCCACCTCGGCGAGCCCGGCCCAGCGGTCGCCCTCGGCGAACTTGTGCTGGAACGTGCCGACGATGGCCGCCAGCTGGATGGACGCCTCGGCCGCGAAGTCGTCGAGCCGCGAGGCGACCGCTCGCCGGTAGGCTTCTTCGTAGAGGGGGACCGCCCCCTCGGGCTCGAACGGCGAGCGGATGCGCGCGTCGACCAGCAGCGTCTCCGACAGGAGGGGCTCGTAGCCGGCGGCGCGGACGTCCTCGAGCAACGCACCGATTGGCTCCAGCGACTGCCAGTCGTGTCCGGCGGCGGCCCCGGCGCGCAACGCGAGCAGCCGGCCGGTGAGCTGGTCGACCCGCGCGCGCAGCGACGGATCGGCCGGCGGCGTGGGCGCGGCGCGCAGCGCGACGAGATCGGCGCAGCCGTCGACACGGGCCAGGGAGTCGACCGCCGCGATGGCCCGGCGGACCACCTTGGCGTCGGCGTGGGCCAGCACGTCGGTCATGGCGCCGAGCTCGGCGCGGCGGCGTTCGAGACAGGCCGCGCCGGGGTTCGTCACGGCGCTGGCCACCGGCCCCGCCGCCTCGCAGGCCTCGCGCGAGGCGGCCGACCAACCGGCGGCATAGCCGTCGAGAATCCCGGCGACGCGCTCGAACCGGCCGGGGGCGTCGGGGACGTCGCCGGTCGTCGCCGCGAACGCCGCGCGCATCTCGCGCCGGGGGTGGCCGTCGGGCGCGGTCTCCCAGATGCCAGCCAGCCGGGGCGCCGGATCGCAGGCGGCGGCGTGACGGGCGCGGGCGCGCCAGATGACGCCCCCACCGACCAGCCCCGCCAGCGCCAGCCCCAGCGCTACCCCGATGGTGGCGGTGCGTGCGTGCGCGTTTTCGGGCGCGGCACCGATCTCGTCGAGCAGCGCGTTCATGTCCGGGAAACGGCGCGCCCGATCGACGGCCAGACCCCGCAACAGCGCCGCCTGGATGCGCCGCGGGACGCGGGACTTGAGCGGGCCGGGCCGCGGGCGGCCCGCCAGCACGTCGCCGCGCAGCTCGAGCAGCGTCGAACCTTCGAAGGGGCGTGCGCCGTGCAGCGCTTCCCAGAGTGCCACGCAGAAGCTGAACTGGTCGGCCCGCGGATCGACGGGCTGGCCGACCATCTGCTCGGGCGACATGTAGAGGGGCGTCCCCAGGATGGCGCCCACCTTGGTGATCCGCACCTGCTGGGTGGTGCCCGGCCCACCGGCGGCAGCCAGGCCGAAGTCCATCACCCGCGCGCTGCCGTCGCGGGCCACCATCACGTTCTGCGGCTTGAAGTCGCGGTGGACGATGCCTGCCCGGTGGGCGGCCCAGAGGCCGCGGCCGGCCATGAGGAACATGTCGAGCACCTCGCTGGTCGTGTGGATCTGACGCGCCAGCCAGACGGCCAGCGTCTCCCCCTCGACCAGCTCCATCGCCAGGAACATCCGGCCGCCCGACGTTCCGACGTCGTAGATGGCGACGACGTTGGGATGCGACAGCTTGGCGACCGCCTGCGCCTCGCGGGCCAGCCGCGCCGTCTCGATGTCGTCGGGGCGCGAGTCGGCCCGCAGGATCTTGATGGCGACGTTGCGATTGAGCTCCGGATCGTGCGCGGCGTAGACCTCGCCCATCCCGCCGCGTCCGACCAGGCGCAAGAGACGGTAGCGGCCGACCGAGAGCTCGGGCGCCGCGGCGGCCCGCCGGGTGCTCTCGGGAGCGGCCACGGCGACCAGCGTCGCGCAGGCCGGGCAGGCGACGAGGTGGCGCTCGACAGCGGCGAGCGCGGGACCCTTGAGGGCGCCGTTGACGAAGGCGACGACGGTCTCTTCGTCGAGACAGTCCATGGCGTGGCGCGGGATTATCGCCTGAGAGGCCGGGAGACGCGAGATGCTGCGCCATCGCCCGGCTCTCTGGTAGGTTAGGGAGCCTATGACAGCCGCGGGGGAGGCGGATTTGGCGCAATTTTTTGCCGGGGCGCGTCCGGAGGCGCGCCTGCCGCCGGATCTCGGGCCGCGACTCGTGGCCCTCGTCACGCGCGCCGAGAGCGCCTGGCCCGATCTCCCCCTCGACCGCGCCCGGCTGGTCGCGACGATCGCCCGGGCGGCCGGAGACGACGTGGACAAGGGGCTGCAAGACCTCTATGTCGAGGATCTGGCGCTGGCTGTCGCTTGCGCCGACGGGCTGCCGAACGCGCTCGCGCTCTGCGACCGTCTGTGCGCCGGCGCCATCACCGCCGCCGTGGCCCGCGTCGATCGCAGCGCCGACCTGCGCGACGAGGTCCGCCAGATCCTCTGGCAGCGGATCTTCGTCGGAACCGCCGCGGAGCCGCCGCGTATTCAATCTTACGCCGGGCGCGGGCCGCTGCCGGCCTGGGTGGCGGTGGCGGCGCAACGGGTGGCGCTGGACCTGCGCCGGTCGGCGGCGCGCTCGGCGGGGAGCGATCCCATGGCCGACCAGCTCTTGCCGGCCAGCGATCACCCCGAGATCGACTACCTGCGGACGCGCTACAAGCCCGAGTTCGAGGCGGCGGTGCGCGAGGCGCTCGGGGGCCTGCCCGATCGGGATCGACTGCTGCTCAAGCTGACGATCGTGAGCGGACTCTCCCACGAGCAGCTGGCCAACATCTACCGCGTCAACCAGTCGACGATCACGCGCTGGATCGCCCGGGCGCGCGAGACGGTGCTGGCGGAGACCGAGCGCCGGGTCTGCGCGGCGCTGCGCATGCCGCCGGGCGAGTTCCGTTCCCTGGCCGGCCTGCTCCTCTCGCGACTGGATCTCAGCATCTCGCGCGTGCTCGACACGCCGAGCGGCGAGTAGTCGGCGTCGAAGCGAGAGCTAAGCTGCGGGCAGCGCGGAGATGTAGTCGCGCAGGTCGGCGGGCAGGGGACTCTCGACCGTGACCGGTTGGCGCGTCTTCGGGTGGGGGAAGGTCAGCCGGTGCGCGTGGAGGGCGTGGCGGGCGAGGCCGTCGAAGATCGCGAGCAGCTCCGGCGTCACCCCTTCGTCGCAGGCGCGCATGAACAGCGCCTCGCTGGCGCCGTAGAGCTTGTCGCCGACGATCGGGTGGCCGAGGCTCTGGAAGTGGACGCGGATCTGGTGCTGGCGGCCCGTCTCGGGGTGCGCCTCGCAGAGCGCGTGCTCGGCGAAGCGGCGCACCACGCGGAAGCCGGTGACCGCCGCCAGCCCGTCGGCCGCCGGCCCCATCATCACATGCGACTTGGTGTCGAGCAGCTTGATCGGCTGGTCGATGCGACCGGCGTCGGGCGGATGTCCCTTCACCAGCGCCAGGTAGGTCTTGGCGACGGCGCGGCGGGCGAAGGCCTGGGTCAGGAAGCTCGCCACCTCGTGCCCGCGCGCGATCACCAGCACCCCCGAGGTCTCGCGGTCGATGCGGTGCGCGACCTCCATCGCCTCGTCGGGGTAGCGCTCGCGCAGGAGCGCGGTCAGCGTGTTGCGCCAGAACTTGGCGGTGGTGTGCATCGGCAGCCCGGCCGGCTTGTCGATCACCAGGACCGAATCGTCCTCGTAGAGGACGTCGAACCGGCGCGGGACCTCTGGCTCGATCGGGGCCGGGCGGCGCAGCAAGATCGTCTCCCCGGCGCGCACCGCCGACGCGGGACGGACCGCGCGCCCGTCCGGGAAGAAGATCTGCTCGCGGATGATCGACTGGATGCGCGTGCGCGAGAGCCGCCCGATTCGCCGCTTGAGAAAGTGGTCGAGCCGCCAACCGCCGCACTCTGCGGGGACGACGATGTCGAGCTCGATGACGTCGGGGTCGCCCGACTCGGCCGTCCGGAGCAGCACGGGACAATCCTACCCGATGATCAGATCTTGCTGTCCGCGCGGCGCGCTCGGCGATCCTCGTTCGCCTCGTCGATCCGGCGCGCGCCCTCGAGCAAGAGGAAGGTCGTCGAGGACTGGATCTCGTCGACGCCGCCGATGTCGCCGAGCAGGAAATCGAACGATCCGCTCTTCCAGGTGAGCGCCTCGTAGACGGCGGGGGCGCCGTTGAGGCGAGGCTGGTCGCTGTCGGCGCGGACGACGTGTCCCTTGCGCACGAACAGGCGGGCAACGCCGGTTTCGCGCTCGCACAGCAGGATGCCGGTCTTCCGCTCCATCTCCAGGATGGTCAGCACGCTCGAAAGGCTCACCTGATCGAGCGCGCCGCGCAGCGCCGACAGCGGCCGGTGCCCAGCCGAGGGCCGTGTGTCGGCCATCTCGCCGGGCGCCGTGGGATGAGCAGCGAGTGTATGCACTGAGCCGTCCCCGAGAGCAGTAACGACGGCCCGCTCCAGATCTTCCACTCGGATGGGCTTGCGCAGCCGTTGGTCCCGAGGCCCGGCCCCGGGGATGGCGGCCGAGTCGTCCAGGTTCGACGCCAGAAAAATGATCGGCGCGTCGGCGCACGCGGGCAGGGTCCGCAGCCGCTCCCACCAGGCCCAGCCGTCGATGGCCGGTAGCTCCACCGAGGTGAGGATCAGGTCGGGCTTGATCTTCGAGCCGACCACGAACGCCCCGGGCCCATCCCCGGCCAGGCTCACCTGATGGCCGCGCTGGCCGAGGCTGCGCGCCACGATCCGCTGAATCCACGGATCATCGTCGACGACCAAAATCCGCCCCGGCGTCACGTGCGCGCCCTCGGCGGATTATCGCATTTTTTGGCCGGTGGCGCCTGTTACGAGTCGCGCCCAGACCGAGCGCGCCTAGTTTTCGTCGTCCGGGTTGCGGTCCCAGCGCCAGTTACCCCGCTCGCGCTCCTCCGGCTTGGGACGCGTCGAGCGCTTCTTCTCGGGACGCTCGCGGCGCGGGGGACCGTCGCTCCGCCCAGGGCCACCCCCGCCCGGTCCGCCGAAGCCCCCCGGACGGAATCCGCCCGGACCACGCGGTGGGCCGAACTCGCGCGGGGGACCGCCAGGACCACCGCCTGGGCGAGGAGGTCCGCCAAAGCCGCCCCCGCCCGGTCCGCCGGGACCCCGCGGGGGCCCCCCCGGACCACCACCGGGGCCGCGCGGAGGGCCACCGAAGCCTCCCGGGCGTGGGGGGCCGCCCGGACCACCGGGCCGTGGCCCGGCAGGCTTAGCCTGCGCCTCCTCGACGATGATCGGTCGCCCCTGCAGGATGCGCCCGGAGAGCTTCTCGATCGATTGCTTCGCGCCGTCGTCGGTTGCCGTCTCGACGAACGCGAAGCCGCGCGGACGGCCGGTCTCGCGATCGAGCGCGACACGGACGCTTCGCAGCTCGATCCCTTCGCCGGTGAATGCCTCCCGCAGCTCCTGCTCGGTGACATTGTACGAAAGATTGCCAATGAAAAGTCGGGTACCCATCTCTTCTTCTGGTGCCTACGTGCTTGCGTGCTTGGTGCTGGGCCGGGGGCTTCGTGTTTCAGGCGGGGCGGCTGTTGACCTTGTCCCGCAGCTCTTTGCCGGCCTTGAAGGTGGGCACGCGGCGGGCGGCGATCTCGATGGGGGCGCCCGTCTGCGGGTTGCGTCCCGTGCGGGCCGCCGACTCGCGGACCGCGAACGCGCCGAAGCCGCGCAGATCGATTCGTTCGCCCTTCGCCAGACCATCGGCGATGGCATCGATGAGCGCGTCGACTGTCAGCTCCACCTGCTGCCGCTGGAGGTTCTTCTGCTGCGCCACGACGTCGACCAGATCTGCCTTCTTCATGAGCTTCGTGTTCTCCTGGGTTTTGTTTTGGGACCGGACCGCGAACCTTGCGCAGCTCGAAACCCGGTAAAGATAGTTCCTTAGCTTCGGCAAGGTCAAGGAGGCCCCGGATGGCGCTCCCCGCGATGAGCTAGACCGGCGGAGCCGGCCTACGCTCAGGCGAACGTAGTAGTGTACGGTCGACCGAGATGAAAGGGTTTTTCTTCGGTCTGCTGGTCTCGGTCGCCGCCTACTGGGCCTACACGTACTACAAGGACCTTGGCCGGCACCGAGCCCCCGTGGGTCACGGGGGGGTGGACGGAGGCGCGTCGGCCAAGGAGGCGCGCGAACGGAAGAAGCACCGTCGCCGGGGCGCCATGCGGGTCGCGCGGTCGGAGGGGACAGCGGCGGCCGCCGGAGGAGGTACACCCCGGACGTCGCCCCCCCCCATCGAGGCCGAGCCGGCGCCGGTCAACTTGTCGCCCGCCGATCTCAAGCTGGTGAGTCAGGGGGATGATCTCTCCCGCCCGGACGTCATCCGCATGGGCGACGCCACCGACGACAGCGGCTCGCGCGAGCTCAATCAGGACGACATCGACCTGCGGTTCCGCGCCAAGGAGCAGGCCATCCTCGATTGCATCGCCCATGCGCGTCCGGACGAGGAGACCTACGTCCCGGGCCGGGTGACCGTGAAGTTCCGCATCCAGCGCACGGGCAATGTACGCGGCGTCCGGGTCGAGGCGCCGGCCATCTTGCAGAAGGGGGGCCTTACCGGCTGCGTCCGCGGTGTGGTCGGCGGCCTGCGGTTCCCGCCATCGCACGGCAGCCAGATCGTCTCGTACCCGTTTTCTCTGACGTGAGCGCGCCCGGCTTGCGCCGGCGGGAGGACCGGCTTGGGACCTGGGGCTCGCTCGGCTCGCTCGGCCGTTCGGACGCGCTCGGTCGCGCTCGGACGCGTTCGGTCGCGTTCGGACGCGCTCGGTCGCGTTCGGACCATCGAGGATGCAGGCAACCTTGGTTACGCGCGTCTCGACCGTTGCGTCCCGATCTACCGCCGAGGGCCGCGCGTAACTTTTTGCGGCGCGTGGCCTGCCCCTGCGATTTTGAACGCAGGCCACGCGCCGCAAAAAGTCCGCAAGCGGCCTGTGGCGTTCGGGCGAGGCGCGAGGCGCTTGCCGCGCGCGAGAGGGTTTACGGCCGCGCGCGCGAGAGGGTTTACGGTTGCGCGCGCGAGAGGGTTCACGGTCGCGGGCGAGAGGGGCGGTTGGGGCGTGCGGGCCGAGGGAATTGGGCGCGTCAGTTCGGCGTGACGACCATCCGGGCGTGCTCCAAGATCAATCGCGCGTCGTGGGCCGGGCCGAGGTCCGGCGCGCCGAGCGTGATGAGCTCGGGCTGTCGGGCGGGCGTGTCGCGCAAGCGCTGCGCGGCGGCGCGGATCTCTTCCGCGACGGCGGGGTTGGTGGAGAGCGCGACGACGTGCTCCATGTAGCTGCGGCCGGCGCTCTCGTCGGGGTGGCGGGTCAGGACGGCGTTCCAGGCCATCCCCGCGGCCCGTCGCGCGTGGGTGACGCCGGGGCGGGGGGCCCGGCGCGCGAGGGCGGCCTCGGCGTGCGCGATCTCGGTCGCCGCCGCCGTCAGCCACTCCTCGGCGGTCAGCCGGCGGAGCCAGTGGGCGGGATCGGGGCCGGGCATGCTAGTCCCAAGTCGGGATCGTTTTCTCGGCGCGGGCCAGATCTTCTTCGGTGTCGATCTCGCGCCAGAGGCCGTCGATGAAGAGCGGGCGCAGCCCCACGCCGCGCGCGACCAGCGCGTTGAGGCCGTCGCTCAGGTAGGCCTGGTCCAGGCTGGCGGCGGCGCCAAAGGGCTCGCCGTGGCCGCGGGCGCTCGCCTCGCGCCAGACCTCGCCGAGCGCGGCGGCGCCCTCGGCGGAGAAGCGTGCCAGTCCGATGAACTCACCGGCGGCCTCGTTCTCGGCGACCAGCCGCTTGCCGACGCGGGTGACGGCGGCGGCGGCGCCCGCGCCCTCGACGCGCGCCAGCTCCGCCTCGCTCACCGGGTGGAGGGTTCGCCCCTCGTAGGCATCGCGCCAGCGGCGGTCGATCACCAGCGCCACGGGGCCCGGGGCCTCCGCCAGGCGGCGGGCGTGCTCGGGGGCGAACACGATGTCGGAGTAGGAGAAGAGGAATCCGTCCTTCATCTCGCGCTCGGCATAGAAGAGCGAGGTGAAGATGTTGTTCGCCGCCCAGTCGGGGTTGTCGACGAAGCGCAGCGGCGGCCCGCCCGGCGGGGGCGCGATCTTGTCGCCCCGGTAGCCGCGCACCACCACCACGTCGTCGACCCCGGCGGCCGCCAGCGCGTCGAGCTGCCGGTGTAGGATCGCCCGCCCGGCGACCTTCACCATGCACTTCGGGATCTCCTCCGTCTCCGCGCCGAGCCGCCGGCCGCGGCCCGCCGCCACGATGATCGCTTTCATTTGACTCCTGCGGCGCGGGTGCGGCCGAGCGCGCGGCCAATCGAGAGCAACGCGCGGGCGGCGTAGGCGGCGTTCATGATCAGGTAGGCGTGAAGAAACAGATCGATCCGATCGGCGATCGCCACGTAGACGAGGTAGCTCGGGTAGTGGACCACGAACCGCCCGAGCGCTTCGACCAGGGCGAGCGGCGAGCGGCGGACCGGCGCGGCGGCGGCGAACCCCTCGCCGTAGTCGCCCGTTCCCTTGTTGACGGCGGCGCCGGTCGCCGCGGCATACTCGGGGCGGCGCATGAAGGTCGTCAGGCTGATCGCGCCGGCCACCGCCACCAGCGCGCCCAGCCCCTCGAGCAGCCAGCGCGCCTCGTGCGTGGGCTGCCAGAGCCGGACGGCGACCGCCGCCACCAGCGTAAACGCCTTGAGCTCGTCCATCAGGAAGTCGAGATGCGCCCCGACCGGGGACGACGTCCCCTTGAGGCGCGCCAGCTGGCCGTCGGCGCAGTCGAGCACGTAGGAGAGCTCGAGGATCCCGACGCCGCCCAGGAGCGCGCCCCAGCCGGGACGGAAGGCGATGAGCGCCGCTCCGGCGAGGAACACCGGGAGCGTCAGCAGCGTGATCTGGTTGGGCGTCACCGGCGTCCGCGCCAGCGGGACGATCAACACCGCCGCCAGCGGCCGGGCGACGAACTTGTTCCAGAAGATGTCCTTCGGCTTCCGCGTCCGCCGGTAGGCGTCGGCGACGGCGTTCAGCACGACGGGCGCCTCAATGTGCGATCAAGCCGTAGAGCTGGTAGACGCCCAGCAAGATCAAGCCGAAGGCGAACCCGATCCCCACGTAGGTCCACACGGGGGTCTCGCGGCGCGGCTTGCGCGGCTTCTCCTCGGTCACCGGGGCGGCGGCGGGCTCGGGGCGCTTGCGCTGATCGAATCCCGGCTCCGTCGTCGGCTGCCGCTCGGCCTCGGGCGCCGGCGCCATTGTCGGAGAGATCGGAGAGGCCGGCGCGGTCGCGGCGCGCGGTGGGGCGGCCGCCGCGGGCGGCTCCATCTCCGGGGGCGGGACGTCGACCTTGCGCGCGCCCACCTTGCGGTCGACCTTGGCGGTCTCGGTGCGGTTCGAGTCGGCCTCCGAGGTCGCGGCGGGCGCGCCCGGCTGCGACGCGCGCGCGGCCGTCAGGAACCCCTCGGGGGCCTTGGGAGCCGGCACACCGAAGATCGTCTTGGTGGCACCGGAGGTCGACGCCGCGACCGGCGTGGGAACCGCGATTGGTGTCGTGGTGCGTGGGGCGGCCGGCGCGGGCGCCGCCGTGACCACCGGCGCGGGCGTCGCCACGCGCGGGGCCGCGGGCTGCGGCGCCGGCTTGGCGGGCTCGGCGGCGGCTCTGGCGGCCTCGGCCGCGGCGCGGGCCTTGGCGATCTCGGCGACCGGCATGCCGAAGATGGTCTTGGTGGCGCTCGCCTGGCGCGCCGCCTGGGCCGATGCCGCGGGCGCCGGCACCGGCGCCGGGGTGGCGCTGGCCGCCTTCTCGCGCTTGGGCGCGGCGGCCGGCAGCTTGAACGCGGGGACCATCAGGCGGTAATTGCCCGACGACCACTGCATCACCTCGGCCAGACGCTCGGGCGCGTCGATGCCGCCCACCGTGACGCCGCTGATCTCGCCGCGCTTGTACTCGACCCGCGCCGTCTCGTTGCCGCGCCAGACGTCGATGGAGCAGGTGATGACGTAGTCCTCGCAGTAGCGCATGAGGTGCGCCAGCGCTCGGCCGTCTAGCGTCCCCGTCTCCGGTCCCGCCTCGCTGAGGTTGCCGTCGGCGGGGTTGGGGAGCCGCTGCTCGACGCGGAAGCGGGTCGGCTTGTCGGCGCGCAGCCGATCGAGCGCGT
The DNA here is from genome assembly GCA_036498765.1 of Polyangia bacterium. Lineage (GTDB taxonomy): Bacteria > Myxococcota_A > Polyangia > Fen-1088 > Fen-1088 > JADGRB01. The sequence continues at coordinate 224 of DASYEX010000379.1, read as the reverse complement.
CGTCGGTCGCCTTGCCGCCGTAGATCGAATCGGAGACGCCGCCCGCCAGCAGGTGAACCTCGCCGACGACCGCGTCGCCGGTGGGGCCCAGCACCTCGACGCGCGCGGAGACTGCCGGCGCGCTGAGGATGGCGATCAGGTCGTCGAGATCGCCGCCGCTCCATTCGACGCCCGGCTTGTCGTCGCCTGGCTTGCCGCCGCCCGTCTTGGCGCCCTCGGCGCCT
>DASYEX010000378.1:0-9214 GCA_036498765.1 Polyangia bacterium | reverse complement strand
CGAAGGCCTCGGCGACGGCCAGCAATTCCTCGGGCGGCGTCCCCTCGGCGAGCTCGGCGGCCCGCGCGGGGAGGTTGGCGTCGAGCGCCAGGCGCACCGCGAGCGGGCGGTCGCCCAGCTGCAGCGCCAGCGGCCAGGCGTCGGCGAACCGCCAGACCCGCTCGTAGAGGCCGACGGCGCGCCGGAGCTCGCCGCGGTCGGCCGCGACGCGAGCCGCCTCTGCATAGGCGCCGTGCGCGACCAGGTAGTCGATGAAGTCGCCGTCGGCCATGCGCCCGCCTCATGCTCCCACAGCTGCGCGCCGCGTGTTAGAAGCATCGGCCATGATCCTCGGCGTCCTCGGGGGCAGCGGCCTTTACGACATCGACGGGCTCGTGGAGCGCCGCGCGGAGGCCGTCTCCACGCCGTTCGGGGCGCCGTCGGGTCCGCTGGTCAGCGGGCGGGTGGGTGAGGCGCGGGTGCTCTTCCTGCCACGCCACGGAGCGGGCCATCGGTACACGCCGTCTGAGATCAATTACCGCGCCAACATCTTCGCGCTCAAGGCGGCGGGCGCGACGCGCGTCTTATCGGTCTCGGCGGTCGGCTCCCTTCGAGAAGGGATGCCGCCCGGCGACCTGGTCCTGGTCGACCAGTTCATCGACAAGACGTTCCGGCGGGCCTCCAGCTTCTTCGGTGACGGCGTGGTCGGCCACGTGAGCTTCGCCGAGCCGATCTGCCCGACCTGGAGCGCGGCGGTCGCCGCGGCGGCGGCGGAGACCGGCGTCGTCGAGGCGGCGCCCGAGGCGCGGCGGACCTCGCGCCCGTCGGGCCTGGGCAAGCGCCTGCACCGCGGCGGGAGCTACGTCTGCATGGAGGGGCCGCAGTTCTCGACCCGCGCCGAGTCGCTGCTCCACCGGAGCTGGGGGGCGGACCTCATCGGGATGACGGCCGCGACCGAGGCCAAGCTCTGTCGCGAGGCGGAGCTCTGCTACGCGGCGCTGGCGCTGGTGACCGACTACGACTGCTGGCACGAGGAGGAGGCCGCCGTGACCGCCGAGATGGTCATCGCCGTCCTCAGCGCCAACGTCGCCGGCGCCAAGGAGATCTTGCGCCGCCTGCCGGCGCACGCGGCCCGCGCCGGCGCTTGCGCTTGCGCTCGGGCCGCCGCCCACGCCATTCTCACCGCGCCGGAGGCAATCACGCCCGAGGCGCGCCAACGCCTGCGGGCACTTTACGGGAGAGAGATCTGAGCATGTCGTCTTCGTCAGCATCGCCTTTGTTGGTCGTCGGATCGGTCGGGCTCGACACGGTGGAGACGCGCGCGGGGAAGCGCGCCGACGTGCTGGGCGGCGCCGCCTCGTACTTCTCGGTAGCCGCCTCGTTCCTGGCGCCGGTGCGCTTGACCGGCATCGTGGGGAGCGACTTCCCCGAGGCCCACACGCAGCTCTTCGGCGCGCACGCGGTCGACCTGGCGGGGCTCGAGCGGGTGCCGGGCAAGACCTTCCGCTGGTCGGGGGTTTACGCCAATGACTTCTCGACCCGCACCACGCTCGACACGCAGCTCAACGTCTTCTCCGACTTCCGCCCCAAGCTGCCGGCGGCCTGGACCGACTCGCCGTATGTCTTCCTGGCCAACATCGATCCGGTGTTGCAGCTCTCGGTTCTCGAGCAGACGGAGAGAGCGGGCAAAAAACCGAAGTTCGTGGCCTGCGACACCATGAACTTCTGGATCGAGGGGAAGCGCGCCGACCTGCTCAAGCTGCTCCAGCGGGTCGACATGCTTCTGCTCAACGACGAGGAGGCGCGCCAGCTCTCGGGCGAGGCCAACCTGCCGGCGGCGGCGCGCGCCATCCGCGCGCTCGGCCCGCGCGCGGTGGTCATCAAGCGCGGCGACGCGGGCGCGCTGCTTTTCCATGAAGGCGGCGTCTTCGCCGCACCGGCGTTCCCGATCGAGAACGTCGTCGACCCGACCGGTGCCGGCGACTCGTTCGGCGGCGGCTTCATGGGCTGGATCGCGCGCGAAGGGGACCAGAGCCCGGCGACCATCCGCACCGCGATGATCCTCGGCTCGGTGCTGGCCTCGTTCTCCGTCGAGGACTTCAGCCTCGACCGATTCAAGCGCCTCGATCTCGCGCAGATCCGCGAGCGCTTCGCCGCGTTCGCCGACCTGGTCCACTTCGAGAAGATCAAGATCTGACGGCGTGGATGGTTCGCTGACGCTCACCGCCGCGACCGCCGCCGATCTGCAAGCGATCGGCGCGCGGCTCGGGCGCCTGCTGGCGGCGGGCGACGTCCTGGCGCTCATCGGCCCGCTGGGCGCCGGGAAGACGACGTTCGTGCAGGGCGTGGCGCGCGGCCTGGAGGTCCCCGCCGAGCGCCACGTCGCCAGCCCCACCTTCGCGCTGGTCAACGAGCACCCGGGGCGGGTGCCGCTGGTGCACGCCGATCTCTACCGGATCAACGACGCGCGCGAGCTGGACGAGCTGGGCCTCGTCGACGCCTACGATCGCGCCGCGGTGGCCATCGAGTGGCTCGATCGCTTCCCCGACGCGGCCCCGGGCGAGCGGCTGACCATCGAGCTCGAGATCGCGCCGGACGGAGCGCGCCGCCTCGCCCTGCGCCCGAGCGGGGCGCGCGCCGAGGCGCTGGTCGCCGCGCTCGCGCGCTAGACGGACACCGGCTGGCGCGCTACGGCGCGTGGCGCGCCAGCACGAAGGTGTCGACCGCGTGCGCGAAGCCCTGGTCCTCGTTGGAGGTGGTCACGTAGCGGGCGCAGCGCTGGACGTCGGGGCTGGCATTTCCCATCGCGATGCTGACCCCGCCGACCGCGAACATCAGCACGTCGTTGGGCATGTCGCCGAGGGTGGCGATCTGCTCGACCGGCACGCGCAACGCCTGCGCGTCGAAGCGAACCACCGTCCCCTTGTTGGCGTCGGGATGGGTGACGTCGAGGTAGTAGGGCTGCGAGCGCGCCGCCGAGGCGTGGCCCGCGACCCGCTGGCGCAGCTCGGTCTCCGTCCGCGCCACCAGCGCCTGGTCGTCGCTGACGCCCACGATCTTGACCGCGCCCTCCAGCACCGCGCCGAGCTCGTCGATCACCGTGGGCTCGAACTGGACGGTCCATTGCTCGCGTGCCACGTGGGGGGCCGCGCGCGCGCGGATGAACCAGTCGGCGTCGCGGTAGACCCAGACATCGAGGCCGGCGTGAAGCAGGAAGTCGAGCGCTTCACGCGCCACGGCCAGCGGCAGGGTCCGCCGCTCGAGGACGGTCGTCAAATCGGGTTTCACGAAGATCCCGCCGTTGAAGGCGGCGATCGGCGTGGTCAGCCCGAGCGGTTCGACCAGCATCGCCATGCCGCGCGGCGGGCGCCCGCTGGTGATGGCCAGCTCGACGCCGGCCGCCCGCAGCCGCTCGACCGCCCGGCAGGTGCCATCGGTGAGGACCTTGGCCCCCGTCACCAGCGTCCCGTCGACGTCGGCGATGAGCAGCTTGACCGGCGCGCCGACGGGGACGCTCACCCCTTCAAGCTCCGGTAGCGGCGGATGAGGGCGTTGGTGGAGGCGTCGTGCTTCAAGTCCGGCTCGCCCGCGGCGGCGAGCTCGGGGATGATCCGCTGCGCCAGCACCTTCCCCAGCTCGACCCCCCACTGGTCGAACGAATCGATCCCCCAGAGCACCCCCTGCACGAACACGTTGTGCTCGTAGAGCGCGACCAGCGTGCCCAGCATCCGCGGCGTCAGCTTCTCGGCCAGGATGACGTTGGTCGGGCGGTTCCCCTCCATGATCCGGTGCGGCACGATGGCGTCGGCCGTCCCCTCGGCACGCACCTCGCTCTCGGTCTTGCCGAAGGCCAGCGCTTCCGCCTGCGCGAAGACGTTCGAGGTGAGGATGTCGTGGTGGTCGCCGAGCGGGTTCAAGGACTTCGCGAACGCGATCAGGTCGACCGGGATCAGCTTGGTCCCCTGGTGGAGCAGCTGATAGAAGCTGTGCTGGCCGTTGGTCCCCGGCTCGCCCCAGTAGACGCTGCCGGTCTGAACGTCGACCGCGCGGCCGTCGAGGGTGACGTGCTTGCCGTTCGACTCCATGGTCAGCTGCTGCAGGTAGGCCGGGAAGCGCTTCAGGTACTGCTCATAGGGCATGACGCCGAAGCTCTGGGCGTCGAAGAAGTCGCCGTACCAGATCGCCAGCATCGCCATCAGCACCGGCAGGTTCTGGCCGAACGGCGCCGTGCGGAAGTGCTCGTCCAGCGCGTGGAACCCGGCCAGCAGCTCGCCGAAGTGGTCCGGGCCGATGGCCAGCATCGTCCCGAGGCCGATCGCGGAGTCCATCGAGTAGCGTCCGCCGACCCAGTCCCAGAACCCGAACATGTTGGCCGGCTCGATGCCGAACTCGGCGACGCGCTTGGTGTTGGTCGAGACCGCCACGAAGTGCTTGCCGATCGCCGCCTCGCTCCCCAGCTTGCCGATCGCCCAGGCGCGGGCCGAGCGGGCATTGGTCATGGTCTCGATCGTCCCGAACGTCTTCGACGACACGATGAACAGCGTCTCGGCCGCGTCGAGGTCGCGCGTGGCCTCGACCAGATCCGTGGCGTCGACGTTGGAGACGAAGCGGAAGGTCAGGTCGCGCCGGCTGTAGGCCCGCAGCGCCTCGTAGGCCATGACCGGACCCAGGTCCGACCCGCCGATGCCGATGTTGACGACGTTGCGGATCGCCTTGCCGGTGTGCCCCTTGAAGTCCCCCGAGCGGACGCGCTCGGCGAACGTTCGCATCCGCCCCAGCACCTCGTGGACCTGCTTCACCACGTCCACACCGTCGACGAGCAACGGGTGTCCGGCGGGCATGCGCAGCGCGACGTGGAGGACGCTGCGGTCCTCGGAGACGTTGATCCGGTCGCCCCGGAACATGGCGTCGATGCGGCCGCGGAGATCGCTCTCGTCGGCGAGCTGCAGCAGGAGCCGCACGGTCTCTTCGCTGATCCGGTTCTTCGAGTAGTCGAGGACCAGCCCGGCCGCTTCCACGGTGAAGCGCTCGGCGCGCCGCGGCTCGGCGGCGAACAGCTCGCGCAGGTGGCGCCCGGCGATCTGGGCGTGGTGGCGCTCGAGCGCCTTCCAGGCGGGACGTTCGCGCAAGAGTTGTGTCATGCGCGGAAGCATGACCCACCGCAGGTCGCGAGCCAGATTTCCGCACCGTCAATTCGACCGATCCAGGTTCGAAGACCTTGGCGGGTGTTCGGGACTTGGCCGCGCGTGGGAGACATTGGTTGCCGGACTCGGCGTCCAAGGCTCACGTCCGTTCATTTTCGCAAACCGACGGCCTCAAAACGCAAACTCGCAGCATCGTCACTACCCGACGGCGCAGGCTCCGGCTAGACTGCGCGCCGTCATGAGCGAGCTCCCCGAAAAAATTCTCTCCCAGGCGGCCACGATGGCGCGCGGTCTGGCGATCGATGCGGTCGTCGCCAGCCAGAGCGGGCACCTGGGTCTCCCCCTCGGCTGCGCCGAGATCGGCGCCCTGCTCTACGGCCACGCCCTCAGCCACGACCCGGCGCACCCCGGATGGTTGAACCGCGATCGCTTCGTGCTGTCGGCCGGGCACGGGTCGATGTTCCTCTACGCCTGGCTGCACCTCTCGGGCTATCGCGACATCACGCTCGACGAGATCAAGCGCTTCCGGCAGCTCCACTCGAAGACGCCCGGCCATCCCGAGCTGACCCACGCGCCGAGCGGCGTCGAGGCGACGACCGGCCCGCTCGGCCAGGGCGTCGGCAACGCGGTGGGGATGGCGGTCGGCGCCAAGATGGCGGAGGCCCGCTTCAACACCGCCGAGCACACCATCTTCGATCACCACATCGTCTGCTTGGCCGGCGACGGCTGCATGCAGGAGGGCGTGGCGATGGAGGCGCTGGAGTTTGCCGGCCACCAGAAGCTCGACAACCTGATCCTCATCTACGACTCGAACGCCGTCACGCTCGACGCGATGGCCAAGGAGACGCAGAGCGAGGACACCGCCAAGCGCTTCGAGGCGATCGGGTTCGACGTCCAGACCGTCGAGGGAAACGAGATGGACACCTTCTACACGGCCTTCGTGCGGGCCAAGAAGGCGGGCAGCGGCAAGCCGCAGGCGATCATCGCCAAGACGCTCATCGGCAAGGGGATCCCCGAGGTCGAGGGGACGGCGAAGGCGCACGGCGAGGGCGGGGCGAAGTTTGCCGATGCCGCGCGCAAGGGCCTGGGGTTGCCGGCCGAGAAGTACTTCGTCGCTCCGGAGGTCCGGGCGTTCTTCAGCGCCCGTGAGAAGGAGCTCGGCGCCGGCTATTCGGCGTGGACCAAGATCTTCGAGGCGTGGAAAGGGAAGAACCCCAAGCTCGCCGAGGAGCTGGCGACCTCGCGCGCCGAGGTGCGCAACCTCCCCGAGGGGACGGCGCAGCGGACGCCCGAGCCAGGGACGCTGCTGGGCGCCATCCCCGAGTTCCCCGCCGCGACCAAGATCGCGACGCGCAAGGCGGGCCAGGACGTGCTGCAGCCGCTCGCGGCGCAGGTCCCGCTGCTCATCGGCGGCAGCGCCGATCTGTACGGCTCGACGCTGAACTACATCGGCGATCTCAAGACGGGGAACGACGACTTCAAGCCGGGCCACCGCAACGGCCGCAACATCCGGTTCGGGATCCGCGAGCACGGGATGTGCGCCATCCTGAGCGGGATCGCGCTGCACGGGATCTTCCGGCCCAGCGGGGCGACCTTCCTGGTCTTCGCCGACTACTGCCGCGCCTCGATTCGCGTGGCGGCGCTCAGCCATCTGCCGGTCATCTACGTCTTCACCCACGACAGCGTGGGCGTCGGCGAGGACGGGCCGACCCACGAACCGGTCGAGACCATCCCCGGGCTGCGGGTGATCCCCAACCTGGACGTCATCCGCCCCGCCGATCCCGAGGAGACCGCGGGCGCCTTCGTGGCCGCGCTCGATCGCACCGACGGCCCGACCTTGCTGGCGCTCACCCGGCAGGTGGTCCCGCTGCTCGAGGGCATTCCGGTCAAGGCGCGGCGCGAAGGCGCGCTCAAGGGGGGCTACGTCGCCAAGAAGGAGAGCGCGCCGCTGGATTTGATCCTGCTGTCGGCCGGGAGCGAGCTGCAGCACGCGCTGGCGGCGGCCGAGAGCCTGGGGCCGGGGACGCGCGTCGTCAGCATGCCCTCTTTCGCGCGCTTCGAGCGCCAGCCGGCCGCCTACCGCGAGGAGGTGCTCCCGCGCGCCTGCCGGCGCCGCGTGGCCATCGAGGCGACGGTCAGCTCGACCTGGGCCCGCTACGTCGGGCTCGACGGCGTCGCCATCGGGATCGATCGCTTCGGCCTGTCGGCCCCCGGCTCGGAGGTGATGAAGGAGCTGGGGATGACCGCGGCGCACGTGGTGAGCGTGGCCAAGGAGCTGGCCGCCAAATAGACGAGCAGACGGGGACGACGGCTGCCGGCCGGCCGGCACCTGCTATGGTCTCGCCCGTGCTTCAGGGAATCCTCTCGTTGTTCATGGCGCTGGGCGCGCTGCTGGCGCAGGCGGCGCCCGCGGTGGCGCCGGCCCCCGCGGCCGGCAAGGTCGTGGCCCGCACCTTCCCGGTCATGGGGACGGAGGTGACGTTCTCCGCCTACACCGCCGAGCCGGACCAGGCCGAGCACGCCTTCGCCGCCGCCTACGACGAGATCCGCCGGGTCGAGAAGCTGATGACCGACTGGGAGCGCCCCGGCGACCCCGAGAGCGACATCGTCAAGATCAACAAAGCCGCGGGCAAGAAGGCGGTGAAGGTCGATCCGGAGACGATCGAGGTGATCGAGAAGTCGCTGGAGATGTCGCGCCGCTCGGAGGGGGCGTTCGACATCACCTTCGCGGCGATGCACGGGCTGTGGAAATTCGACGAGGACATGGACCACACGATCCCGGCGCCCGCGGAGATCGAGAAGCGGCGCAAGCTCATCAACTGGCGCGAGGTGGCCGTCAACGCCAAGGCGGGCACCGTGAAGCTGCGGCGGCCGGGGATGCGCATAGGCCTGGGCGGCATCGCCAAGGGGTACGCGGTCGATCGCTGCGCGGCGGTCCTGCGCGCGGCCGGGCTCAAGAACTTCATGGTCCAGGCGGGGGGCGACCTCTACGTGTCCGGCCGGAAGGGGAGCGTCAACTGGATGGTCGGCGTGCGCGATCCGCGCGGCGGTCCCCGTGACATCATCGCCCGCATGCCGATCGAGGACCACTCCTTCTCGACCGCCGGCGACTACGAGCGCGGCTTCGTGCTGAACGGGCGCCGCTACCACCACATCATCGATCCCAAGACCGGGTATCCGGCGACGGCCTCGCGCGAGGTGACCATCTACGCGCCCAACGCCTTCCTGGCCGACGCGCTCGACGACCCGGTCTTCATCCTGGGGCCGGAGAAGGGGATGAAGCTGGTCGACTCCTACCCGGACTGCGCGACCTTGATCGTCGACGCGCACAACAAGATCTGGGTCTCGAAGTCGCTCGAGGGGAAGCTGCAACGGACGGCGGCGCCGACCGATGGGATCTGACGTGAAGGCCCAGCCCATGACCGAGGTGGCCATCATCGGCGGCGGCATCATGGGCTCGGCGGTGGCGCTGCGCCTGGCCCAGCGCGGGATCGGCGTGACGGTCATCGAGCGCGGCATCCCTGGCGCCGAGGCCTCGAGCGCGGCCGCCGGCATCCTGGGGCCGCAGATGGAGGCCGACGGGCCCGGGCCGCTGCTGGAGCTCGGCCTCAAGAGCCGCGCGCTCTACCCGGCGCTGGCCGCCGAGCTGCGTGATCTGACCGGCATCGACGTGGGGTTCGACCGCTCGGGTGTCCTGATGGTGGCGTTCGACGAGGCGGGCGAGGCGGCGCTGTCGTCGCGACGCGCCTGGCAGCTCGGGCGCGGGCTGCGCGTCGAGAGCCTGTCGGGCGAAGCGGTGCGTGCCCGCGAGCCCGCCCTCAGCCCGGCGGTCCGCGCCGCGCTCCTCTTCACCGACGACGCGCAGGTCGTCGCCCGGGACCTGGCGCGCGCCTTCTCGCAGGCCGCCGCCGTCGCCGGCGCCCGCTTCCTGACCGGACGCTACGTGCGTCGGGTGATCATCGAGAGCGGCGCGGCCGTGGGCGTCGAGCTCGACGGCGAGACGCTCGCCGCCGGGGTGGTGGTGGTGGCGGCCGGCAGCTGGTCCGGTCTGGTCGAGGGGGCCGGCGTCCCCTCGGCCGTGGTCCGCCCGG
>DASYEX010000377.1:0-25431 GCA_036498765.1 Polyangia bacterium | reverse complement strand
AGATGAAGGGCATCCGAACGAGCACCGTCGTCCTGGCCGCGTTGCTGGTAGGCGGCTGCGGCGCCACCGGCACCGAGGCGCCTCCGCCAGCGGCAGCGAACCGCGCCGCCCCACCTCCGCAGGCAGCGGCAACGGCAGCGCCCGCGCAGGCCGCCGCGGCGCGGTCACTCTACGATCGGCTGGGCGGCAAGCCGGCGATCGAGGCGGTGGTCGGCGAGTTCGTGAGCCGCGTCGCCGCCGACAAGCGGATCAACGGCCGCTTCATCAACACGGACATCACCCGCCTCAAGGGGCTGCTGGTCGACTTCGTCTGCGCGGCCACCGGCGGCCCTTGCAAATACGAGGGGCGCGACATGCACACCACGCACGCCGGGTTCCAGCTGGTGGACGCGGAGTTCGACGCGCTGGTCGAAGATCTCGCGGGCGCGCTGGCCAAGTTCAACGTCCCCCAGGCCGAGCAGCACGACCTTCTGGGCGCGCTCGGGCCGCTCAAGCCCCAGATCGTGAACCCGCCGCCGGCCGCCGCGGCGGCGCACGATCCCAAGCTGGTCGAAGCGGCCGGCAAGTTGGTGGCCGAGTTGCGGCAATCGGGCGCCGGCCAGCCGGCCGACCTCCTCGAGCTGGCGGTGACCGCCCGGACCCGCGGCCAGCGCTCGTACGCGGAGGTCCTCTACAGCGCCGCCGAGCGCCAGCTGCCGGACGGCAAGCTCAAGGAGCTGAACCCGCTGTTTCGCGAGGGGGCGCCTGAACGGATCACCACCGCGCTCAAGACGATGCCGGAAAACACGCCGGCTCAGCCCAAGACCGCCGTGGGCGGCTCGGACGAGGACAACCCCGACGCCAAGCCGCTGCGTGGGTCGCTGGTCGGCAAGATGCACATCGAAGGCGGCGACGAAGAGCTGGGGATCATCGCGCTCGATCCGATCGGCGCCAAGAAGAGCAAGCGCAAGCCCAAGCAGCGGGTGATGGAGCAGCGCGATCGTCAATTCGCGCCCCGTTTGCTTGCTATTCCGGCGGGCTCGACGGTATCGTTTCCCAACTTCGATCCCGTGTATCACAACGTGTTTTCGCTCTCGCCGGCGCGCGCTTTCGACCTTGGGATCTACAAGAACGGCGAGTCGAGGGATGTGACGTTCGAGAAGGAGGGGATCATTCGGCTCGGCTGCAACCTGCACGCGAACATGACGGCGCACGTCGCGGTCGTGGCGTCGCCGCACTACGTGGTCAGCGAGCCGGGCGGGAAGTACAAGTTCAAGAGCCTGGCGCCCGGGAAGTACAAGCTGCGCGCCTGGGCCGAGAACAGCACGGAGCCCGTGACCAAGACGATCGAGATCAAGGAGGGGGAGAACACCCTCAACCTCGACGTCCCGCGCGGCGCCCCGGCGGGGTTGGGGACGGACAAGTTCGGGCTGCCACGTGGGAAGGCGCCTTAGCCCCCTCGTCGCAGGGATCGGGCTCGTCGGAGCCCTGGCCTGGTTCGCCCTGGGGTCCTCGGGGCGTAGCGCTCCCGCTGCGCCCGACACCGCCCCGCTGGCCGCTGACCTCGACGCCCGAATTCGCGAGACGCTCGCCGGCGTGCAAGCGCGCGCCGACACGCTCGCACAGCTTCCGCGTCTGGCGCTGGCGGTGGCCACCGACGAGCGAACGGTCCGCGATCTGACCACCGACGAGCTCGCCTTCCGAACCAAGCCCGGCGAGCACATCGAGATCGCGCAGGTCGCGCGAAAAGACGGCAAGGATGGCGCCGCGCATCCCTTGCTGCGCCTCCCCGACGACAAGCTCCCCCTCCCGATGGCCAGCCTGGGGCCGCACGTGGTGATCGCCAACGGCCAGCTGCAGGTGGTCGTCTACGTGGCCGTCACGCCGCGCGATCGCACCGACGAGCTGCGCGGCGCGCTCGCCGTGGCCCAGACGCCCGATCTCTCTTCGTTCGCCCCGCGCTTCGACGCCCTGGGGCTGGCCGGGCGGATCGAGGTCGGCGGCCAGGCGACGACGCTGGCGGGCGGCGAGGCCGCGTCGGGAACGGCGGCCGCCACCATGCCGCTGGCCAGCGCGGCGCCCGAGACCGTCACCCTGGCCTTCGTCGGGGCCCCGAGCCCCGGAGCCACGGACGGAAAGCGGCCCCTGGGCGGTCCGCTGGCACTGCTGATCGTGTCGCTGGTGGCCGCGGCAGTCCTCTGGCGCCAAGGCCGGCAGGCGCCACTGGCCACATCGTCGCTGCGCCCAGCGGCCGCGCCGCTCACGCCGCCCGTCGGTACGAAGCCCCCGCCGACGCTCACCCCCGCCGTCGGCGCCAAGCCGCCCACGCTCACCCCCGCCGTCGGCACCAAGCCGCCCACGCCGACGCCCGCCCTGGGCGCGAAGCCCGTCCCGGCGTTCGGCCCCGGCCCGGGCGTGAAGCCGGCCGCCCTCACGCCGCCCGTGGGGGTGGCGGCAGCCGCGAAACCCGCGCCGGCCCTCACTCCTGCGGTGGGGCTCGCGGCGGCGGCTCGGCCGGCCCCTGCCTTCACGCCGGCCGCCGGCCTGCCCGCGCCGCCGCCGGCGCCCAGACCGATCGTCGCACCGCTCTCGGCGCCGCTGCCGATCGTGGTCGCCCCCGCAGACAGCGACGGCACCCCGAGCGCGGAGCTGCTCGGCGACGAAGACTCGACCGGCGCCACGGCGGACCCCAGCCCCCTGTCCGGTCCGGTCAAGCTGCCGCAGTCATCGCCTCGCCTGGCGCGTCCCCGGCTCCCCAACGAACCCTCGCGCGCGACCGCCACCCTCCCCAGCTACCTGTTCGAGGTTGCGGCTGGCAGCGAGCGCCCGACGACTCCCAACAGGGGCACGCCGACCAGCGAGGACGCGCTCGGCCGCGAGCTCCGCGCCCTCTACGTCGAATACATCAAGATGCGCCGCACCTGCCGCCAGTCCGTCGACAACCTGGACGCCGACCGCTTCGTGGCCACCCTTCGCAAGCAGCACGAAGAGCTGAGCCAGAAGCACGGCAACCGAGAGATCCGCTTCCGCATCGCCTTCGACAACGGCAAGGCGGCGATCCGCTTCAGCGTCGGCTGAACGCACCCGCGTCAGCGTTCGGAGGGGCAGACGATGGGAATTGTGTCGCGCTTGTTCCGGCGATAAACGCGAAAGTCCGCGCGGTCGACGGTGACGACGACATGCCGCGGGTGGAGCTCGCTCATCCGGATGAGGCAGAGGTCGGCCAGGTCCGGCTCGCGGTCGGCGTATCGTCGCGCGAGATCGGCAAGCTGGTCCAGATTCTGCGCCAGGTCGAACGCCGGCACGACCAGGCCTGTCTCCACCATCTCCAGCACCAGGCCCGCGTCCCGCAGATGGAAGGCCGACTCTGCCAGCACCGCCTCACAGGTGAGCAGGGGCGCCGTGATTTCCTCGGCCAGCCGAACGGCCCAGGTGTGGTGGCGGTCGCGCCGGTTCGCAAACGCGACGAGGAAGCCGGTGTCGGCGATCCCCTTCAAGAACGCGAGAAGCCCTTGCGCCGCGACAGATCGGCCCGGCCGCCGACGATGCCGGCGAGGCGCATGAACGGGCGCGCACCCGGGCGGGCTCTGGCCGCCTTTTCGATCTGCTCGCGCACGATCTGTCCGCGCGGCAACCCTGTCTCCTCGGAGGTCCGAGCGAGCCAGGCTTCGTGCTCCTCGCCGAGCCGAATCGTGAGTGTCTTACGCATTCGTCACAAGTGTACACACCCCGAATTCGCGAGGCAACCTACCTCCGAGCGCAGAGGCGCGTCAGTGCGGCGTGATGCGGGCCGCCGCGTCGAGGCGGGCCTGGGCCCAGCCGCGGCGGATGACCAGAGCGTGGTAGGCGCCGTCGAGCTCGCCCTTCCAGGCGGCGAGCTGCTTGTCGGCGTCGGCGAGATCGCGGGTGGCCGCGTCGCGGTCGACGTCGGCGGCGGCCAGGGCCTGGTCGACGAGGACCAGGACGCGATCGCGGCTGGTGTCGTCGCCGCGCGCCTGGGGGGCGACCTGCAGGTAGCCGGTCCCGACCGCCACCACGCCGTCGTGCTCCTTGGACCTGTAGGAGAGCACGCCGGGGCGAAGCACCGTCATGAGCGGCACGTGCCCGGGCAGGACGCCCAGCTCGCCGACCTCGCCGGGCGCGGTGACCTCCTCGACCTCGGTGTCGACGAGGGCGCCCTTGGGTGTCGTGAGCGAGAGCTTCATGGCGTCCCGATCGCGTCGAGCGTAGACGGGCTTTGCCCGTCGGAGCTCATCGCGGGAGGGGGTGGGAACCCTTTGAGGGTTCCCATGTCAATTGCCCCCGGATTCTTTCTTCATCTGCTCGGCCTTGGCGCGGACGTCGTCGATGCCGCCCTGCATGTAGAACGCCTGCTCGGGGAGATCGTCGCACTTGCCGTCGATGATCTCCTTGAAGCTGCGCACGGTGTCCTTGATCTCGACGTACTTGCCGGGCGTGCCGGTGAAGGTCTCGGCCACGAAGAACGGCTGGGAGAGGAACTTCTGGATCTTGCGGGCCCGGGCGACCGTCAGCTTGTCGTCCTCGGAGAGCTCGTCCATCCCGAGGATGGCGATGATGTCGACCAGCTCCTTGTACTTCTGCAGGATCTTTTGCACCTGGCGGGCGACCGTGTAGTGCTCGAGGCCCACCACTTCGGCCGAGAGCATGGTCGACGTCGAGTCGAGCGGATCGACCGCCGGATAGATCCCCAGCTCCGAGATGCCGCGCGAGAGGACGGTCGTGGCGTCGAGGTGGGCGAAGGCCGTCGCCGGCGCCGGGTCGGTCAGGTCGTCAGCCGGGACGTAGATCGCCTGCACCGAGGTGATCGACCCCTTGCTGGTGGAGGTGATCCGCTCCTGCAGCTCGCCCATATCCGTGGCCAGCGTCGGCTGGTAGCCGACGGCGCTGGGGATGCGGCCGAGGAGCGCCGAGACCTCGGAGCCCGCCTGCGTGAAGCGGAAGATGTTGTCGATGAAGAGCAGCACGTCCTGGCCTTCTTCGTCGCGGAAGAACTCGGCGGCGGTCAGCGCCGAGAGCGCCACGCGGGCGCGCGCGCCCGGCGGCTCGTTCATCTGGCCGTAGACGAGCGCGGTCTTCGACAAAACGGACGAGCCGTCGGAGAGCTTCGACTCGGCCATCTCGTTGTAGAGATCGCGTCCCTCGCGGGTGCGCTCGCCGACGCCGCCAAACACGGAGAAGCCGCCGTGCTTCTTGGCCACGTTGTTGATGAGCTCGAGCATCGTCACCGTCTTGCCGACGCCCGCGCCGCCGAAGAGGCCGACCTTGCCGCCACGGCGGTAGGGGGCCAGGAGATCGATGACCTTGATGCCGGTCTCGAACATCTCGACCCGCACCGACTGGTCGACGAACTTGGGCGCCGAGCGGTGGATGGGGAGCTTCTTGCTGGCGGTGATGGGGCCGCGCTCGTCGACCGGCTCGCCGACGACGTTCATGATGCGGCCCAGCACCTCCCGGCCGACCGGCACCTGAATGGGGGCGCCGGTGTTCTCGACCGCCATCCCCCGGACCAGGCCGTCGGTGGTGTCCATGGCGATGCAGCGAACGTGGTGCTCCCCCAGATGTTGCGCCACCTCGACGACCAGGTTCCCCACCTTGTCGTTGATCGACGGATTCGAGATCTTGAGGGCGGTGTTGATCTCCGGCAGCTCGCCGCCGCCGAACTCGACGTCGACGACCGGGCCGATGACCTGGATGACTTTGCCCTGCGTGCTCGCTTGAGTGCTCATGACGTTCCTTATCCTTATCCTCTCGTTTACCCTTTCAGGGCCTCCGCCCCGCTCACGATCTCCATCAGCTCCTTGGTGATGGCGGCCTGGCGGGCGCGGTTGTACTGCAGCGTGAGGTTGCCGATCATCTCTTTCGCGTTGTTGGTCGCGCTGTCCATCGCGGTCATACGCGCGCCCAGCTCGGAGGCGATCGACTCGAGCAGCGCCCGATAGAGCTGCGACTCGAGGTAGAGCGGCAGGAGGGCGTCGAGCAGCTTCTCCTTCGACGGCTCGTAGGCGAAGTCGAGCGCGCCGGCATTGGGCGCAGCCTGGGTGTTCCCGCCGCTCGGCAGGTCGGCGCCGATGACCGGCAGCAGCGGCTCGACCACCACGCGCTGCTGCACCGCCGACTTGAACTCGTTGTAGACGAGGAAAACCGCGTCGGTGCGCCCCTCGTGGAACTCGTGCGAGACGATGTGGGCGAGCTCGCTGGCGATCTGGGAGGCGGTCTCCGCCGTCGGCGCGTGCGTCTCGCGCGTGATCGTCTGGCGGCGGCGGCGATAGTAGTCGCGCCCCTTCTTGCCGACGATCTCCAGCACGATCTCGCGCGCCGGCGGCGTGGCCGCCTTGCGCTCGTTGATGAACTTCTGCGCGACGCGAAAGATGTTGGCGTTGAACCCGCCGGCCAGGCCCCGGTCCGAGGTGAGCAGCACCAGCGTGATCCGCTCGGGGCTGCGGCGCTCCAGCAGCGGGTGCGACTCGCCGCCCGCGCGCAGCGCCACCTCGGCGATCGCCTCGGACAGGGCGTTGGCGTAGGGCCGAGCGGCGACGATGGCGTCCTGCGCGCGCCGCAGCCGCGAGGCCGCCACCAGCTTCATGGCGCGCGTGATCTTCTGCGTCGACTTCTTCGACGCGATCTGCGTCCGGATGTTCTTGAGGGAAGGCATCGCGATTAGGCGGCCGGCGTCTCCGGCGAGAACTCCTTGCCGAACTCGGTCAGCGCCGCCTTCATGCGCGTCTGCAGCGCGTCCCAGGCCTTGCCGTCATTCCCCTTGGACTTGAGCTCGTCCCACAGATCCTTGTGGCGCGCGCTCACGAAGGCGTAGAGCTCCCGCTCGTAGCGGCCGAGCGAATCGACCGGCAGGTTGTCGGCGAAACCGCTCGTCACGGCGTAGAGGATGAGGACCTGGTTCTCCACCGCCAGCGGCTGGTACTGCCCCTGCTTGAGGAGCTCCGTCATGCGGGCGCCGCGGGCCAGCTGCTGCTGCGTCGCCTTGTCGAGGTCGGAGCCGAACTGCGCGAACGCCGCCAGCTCGCGGTACTGCGCCAGCTCGAGCCGCAGCTTGCCGGCCACCTTCTTCATCGCCGCGATCTGCGCGGCGCCGCCCACGCGCGACACCGAGATGCCGGCGTTCACCGCCGGGCGCTGTCCCGAATAGAAGAGATCGCTCTCCAGAAAGATCTGCCCGTCGGTGATGGAGATGACGTTGGTCGGGATGTACGCCGACACGTCGCCCGCCTGGGTCTCGATGATCGGCAGCGCGGTCAGCGACCCCGCCCCCTCCTTGTCCGACAGCTTGGCGGCGCGCTCGAGCAGGCGCGAGTGCAGGTAGAAGACGTCGCCCGGGTACGCCTCGCGGCCCGGCGGGCGGCGCAGCAACAACGACAGCTGCCGGTACGCCACCGCCTGCTTCGACAGATCGTCATAGACGATGAGCGCGTGGCGCCCGCTGTCCCGGTAGTACTCGGCCATCGTGACGCCGGTGTAGGGCGCCAGGAACTGCAGCGGCGCCGGCTCGGAGGCCGTGGCGGCGATGACCGTCGTATAGGCCAGCGCGCCGGTCTCCCGCAGCTTCTCGACCACCGCGGCCACCGTCGACTGCTTCTGGCCGATGGCCACGTAGAAGCAGCGCATGTCCTGCCCCTTCTGATTGATGATGGCGTCGACGGCGACGGCGGTCTTGCCGGTCTGGCGGTCGCCGATGATCAGCTCGCGCTGACCGCGGCCGATGGGAATCATCGAGTCGATGGCCTTGATGCCGGTCTGCATCGGCTGGTGGACCGACTTGCGGGCGATGATCCCGGGCGCCTTCACCTCGATCTTGCGCGTATCGTTGGGGCCGACGTTGATCGGCCCCTTGCCGTCGATGGGCACGCCCAGCGCGTTGACCACCCGGCCGATGAGCGCGTCGCCCACCGGAACCTGCGCGATCTTGCCGGTGCGCTTGACGGTGTCGCCTTCACGGACCTCTTCGTAGCTGCCGAGGAGCGCGACACCGACGTTGTCCTCTTCTAGATTCAGCACCAGCCCGACGACGCCGCCGTGGCCGAAGTCGAGCAGCTCGCCCGCCATCGCGGCCTCGAGGCCGTAGACGCGCGCGATGCCGTCACCGGCCTCGAGAACGGTGCCGGTCTCCATGACGGAGACCTTCTGATCGAAGCTCTCGATCTCCTTGCGGATGATCTGGCTGATTTCCTCGGCGCGAATTTGCATGACTCGGTTTCCGTTCTCCGGGATTTTGTCGCTTGCGTTCTAGTTGAGAAGCTTCTGCCTGAGATCGGCCAGCTGGGTTCGCACGCTGCCGTCCAGCACCAGATCGCCCACTTGCGCGACGACCCCGCCAATGAGCCCGGCGTCGACCGCGGTCTCCACGATCACCCTCTTGCCGGTGCGCCGCTCCAGCGACTGGCGCACGCGATCGAGCGCCGCCGCCGTGAGCGGCTCGGCGGATGTCACCTTGGCCCGCACGCGGCCGGTGTGCTCGTCCGCGAAGTCGCGGTAGGCGCGCGCGATAGCCGGCAGCAGCAGGATGCGCCGCCGCTCGAGCAGCAGAAGCGCCAGCCGCCGCACCTCGGCGGTCGGGGCCACGCGGGGCAGGATCTGCTCGAGGACAGCGCGCTTCTCGGACGGGCGAAACACCGGGTTCTCCAGCGCCTGCCGCAGCTCCGGCGACGAGGACCACAGCGCGGCCAGATCGCCGATCTCCTGCCCCAGCGCCTCGAACTTCCCGCTGTCGACGCCGATCCCGAACAGCGCGCGCGCGTACCGGCGCGCCACCCCGCTCCCCATCGTCGCCATCAGGCCTGCCCCCGCGGCGTCGGCTCGGCCACGTCGGCCACGAACGTGTCGACCAGCCGCTGCTGATCGCCCGCCCCCAGCGACTTCCTGACCATCTGCTCGGCCAGGTCGACCGCCGCCTGCGCGACCTCGCGCCGCAGCCGGTACTCGGCCTCCTTGACCTGCTGGTCGAGCACGAAGGCGGTCTCTTCCTTGATCCGCCTGGCGCGCTCCTCGGCCGTCGCGATGAGGCGGGCCTTCTCCGCCTCCGCCTCCGCCTTGACGCCCTTGCGGATCCCCTCGATCTCCTGCTCCAGCGCCGCCAGCCGGGCCTCCTGCTGCTTGAGCCGCGCCTCGGCCTCGGTGCGCGCCGCGGACGCCGAGGCCAGATCGGCCTTGAGCTGCTGGTGCCGCGCCGCCAGCGCCTTGCTGACCGCCGGCCCGCCGAACTTCACCAGGATGAAGACCAGCACGCCGAAGTTGAGCAGCTGCAGCGCCAGCTTCTTTCCGCTGATCTCCGGCGCTTCGTGATCGTGGAGCTCGCCGCCCGGATGCTCGGCCGCCTCGGCCGCGACCTCCTCGGACTTCTCGTCGGCGCGCGCGCGTCCCATCGAAGCGGAAACCGCCGCCGTCGCCAGGGCAGCGATCAGCAGCCAGCGCCGAACGGAGCTCACAGCGAGGCCTCCCGCCCGAGGATCCGGCGCGCCGCCGTCGCGGCCACCTCGCGCGTCTGCGTCTCCAGCTTGCTCCGCTCGGTCGCCAGCGTCGCGTCCAGCCGGGCCCGCGCGGCGGCCAGCGTCTTCTGCGCCTCGGCGTTCGCCTCGGCCAGCACCGCCGCCTCGCGCGTCTGCGCCTCGGCCCGCGCCTTGGCCCGCTCGCCGGTCCCCTCGCGGCGCGCCACATTGAGCGCGACCTCCGCCTTGGCCAGCCGCTCGGCGGCGTCGGCGTCCATCTTCACCGCGTCCTGCCGGTACCCCTCGACCCGCGTCACCCGCTCGCCCCGCACGCGCAGGTAGGGCTTCCAGAGGAACTGGTAGAGCACCAGCGCCAGCAAGAGGAAGATCCCGAACTGCACGAACACCGTCTGGTCGAGATCGATGAGCTGCGGCTCGTGCGAGACGGGCGCGGCCTGCAGCAGGAAAACGAGAGCGGAATTCATAGAGAAATCCGCGGGTCGTTTACCCAATCGCGGTGGGTTCGTCAATGGAAACGTCAGGAGAAACTCGTATGCTCCAAACCATGCTTCTGGGAGCCCACGAATCGGTCGCCGGCGGACCGCACACCGCCATCGCGCGCGGCAAGGCGGACGGCTGCGAGGCGGTGCAAATTTTCGCCCGCCCGTCGTCGCAGTGGCGCGCCAAGCCCTTCCAACCCGAAGAGATTTCGCTGTTCCGCAGCGAGCACGCCACGGTCGGATGGCCGACGATGTCGCACGCCTCGTACCTCATCAACCTGGCGGCGGAGAATCCGGACATCCTGGACAAGAGCCGCGACGCGCTGGCGGACGAGATGTTCCGCGCGGAGGAGCTGGGGCTCGACTACGTGGTCCTGCACCCGGGCGCGCACCTCGGCGCGGGCGTCGCGGACGGCGTCGAAACGGCCGCGGCCTCGCTGTCCGACCTCCACGCCCGGACGCGCGGGATGCGCGTGCGCCTGCTGCTGGAGATCACCGCCGGCCAGGGGAGCTGCCTCGGCTGCCGCTTCGAGGAGATGGAGGCGTTGCTGTCGCGCGCCCGCGGCGGCGACACCATCGGGATCTGCTTCGACACCTGCCACGCCCACGCCTCGGGCTACGACCTCTCGACCGAGGAAGGATACGAGCGCACGTTCGACGCCTTCGCGCGCGTCGTCGGCCTCGAGAAGCTGCGCGCCTTCCACCTCAACGACTCGAAGACGCCAACCGGCAGCCACGTCGATCGCCACGCCGAGATCGGCGACGGCTACCTGGGCCTGCTCCCTTTCTGGCGTCTGACGAACGACGCCCGCTTCGCGACCACGCCCGCCGTGCTGGAGACGCCCTCCGGCCCCGACGGCCAGTCGTCCTTCCCGCGCAACCTCCAGCGCCTCCGCGCGCTCATCGGCGCGCCCCGTCCCGCCGGTCCGCCCAAGTCACAGGCGCTGCCCGACAAAACCGACCCCCGCCAGGGCCGGCTGTTCGCCTGATTCGCTGGGTCGGGGCGCGGCGCCCATGGGCCCGGGGCCGGCGACGCGCTCGCGCCAGCGCCAACCCGCGCCGGATCGTTCGAGGCAGGGGCCGCCCACGTCGAGCTCCTCGCTGCCACACACCGAGGGTGTCTTGAGGTCGAGGGGAACACCAGGGGGCCTGGGGATCGTGGGCACGAGCGCGGGATCGAGGTCCCAGTGCGGCGGCGGCGGCTCCCGGGTGCACTGCACGGGCGTGTTCTCGCCGGAGATGCACGAGTAGCGGACCATCACGCCGCAGACGTTAAGATCGTAGACGTTGGTCGCGATGTCGCCGCGCTGGACCGCGGCGATCCGCTCGCGCGGACAGGAGAACTCGCGCGAGGCACGGTTGACCGCCTCGATCGGACCAAACAGGCAGCCGATCGAAGCCAGCCCGAGACTCCCCAGGACCACGTGCTTGCTGACCTGCCTCATGGCGTCTCCAGGAACCGAGCCCCGCAGCCAAGGTTAAGCTAGGAGACGGCTCGGCGCTCGGGGCGCATGCCCAGCAGCAGTCCACCGAGAATCAGCGCGGCGCCCGCGAAGTTCGAGGGGGCAATTCGCTCGTGCCGCACGAGCGCGCCCAACGCCAGCGCGATGATGGGGACGATGACCGTCACGTAGGCGACCCGCGTGACCGACCAGCGGTGGATCAGCCAGGACATGATGACGTAGGCGCCCAGCGACCCGGCGACCGCCAGGTAGATGACGGGCCAGGCCGCCCGCGCGGTGGCCGGCAGCGCATGCGCCTCGCCGGCAGCAAAGCTGATCGCCGCCGCGATCACGGCGCCGATCGCGCACCCGGCGGCGTTGGCGCCGAACGGATCCTGCCGCGGCCCGCGCTTGAGCAGCGTGGTCCCCAGGCTGGCCGCCGTCGCGCCGACCAGGATCGCCAGGAGCCCCAGCGGCGCCACGCGGCCATGCAGCGCCGACGAGAACAGGACCGCCACGCCGCCGAAGGCGACGACGGCGCCCGTTACCTTGGCCGGGGTGAGCCGCTCCATCCTGAACGCGCGGGTGATGAGCGCACTCGACAGGGGAATCGTCGCGTAGACGACGGCCGACAGCCCGGAGGGGACCACCTTCTCGCCCCAGTAGAGCAGCGGCAGGTTCACGCCGAACTGCGCGACACCGTAGCCGAGCGCCGCCCGCAGCGCCGGTCCGCGCGGCAGCTTCTGCCCGCGCACCAGCGTGACCGCCCAGAGCAACAGCGCCGCCAGCGCCAGCCGCAACGTCGCCGCCCAGACCGGCGCCAGCGCGTCGTTGCCGATGCTGATGACCAGGAACGTGCTGCCCCAGATCGCGCTGCACGCGGCGAACGCCGCCCAGGGCCCCGCCTCGGAGCTCGGGCCGGACCCGACGTCGGGCGCCGACACCTAGGGGATGACCGCGCCCGTGGCGCTCTTGAGCAAGCTGAAGATGCCGGTGGAGGTCGAGAAGTAGACGCAGGCGTCGTCGACGGCGATGGCGCTCGACGAGGGGAGCATCGCCACCACGACCTGGGCGCCGCTCGCACCCGAGACGCTCACGATGGCGCTGCTGGTGGCGATCGGACCGCTCTGGCCGGAGACGAAGGAGCTGGTCCCGTCGTACGCCAGGCCCGAAGGAGCCGCCACCGGTCCAGTCAGGTTGGCGAGCGTCGTCAGCGGTCCCGTCGCGGGATCGATCTGGTAGATGACGCCGGTCCCCAACCAGCACGCGCTGGCGCCGCACGGGACCAGGCTCCCGGGGATGGCCGCCGATCCTTTGCCGATCGTGGTCGCCCCGCCGGCGTCCGCACCGATGGGGAGACTGTCGACGTTCCCGTCGGCCTCCAGCAGCAGCAGATGCTGGCCGAACACGCCGATCCCGGTCGGAAGCTCCGCCGCCAGCAAGGTCGGGGTCGGTGCCGCGGTCGGGGAGTCGAGCGGCACGCTCTCCACACCGGCACTGTCGACGAAGTAGACCGAAACCCCGTCGGTCACCGGGGGCGCGGACAGCGCGGTGAGGTTCGCGACGGTCACCTCCCCGTTTCCGGTTCGCGCGAAGGTGACGATCGATGCCGCGTTCACTTTGGGGTCGACGTATCCCAGGATCACGCTGGACGGCGTGAACGCCGGCGGGTCGAACAGGTAGCCCTCGGCCACCAAGACGGGCGAACCGCCGCGGGTGGAGACACGCATCACCTCGCCGGAGGTGGCGCCGGGCGCAGCGGGGGCGAGCACGACGTAGAGGTCCGAGCCATCGAGCGTCATCGAGCCGACCGTGAACGGTACGGCGCCGGCGTCGGACATCTGGGGATATGACCCTGCCGGCACCAGCACCTTGGGGTTCGGGCCACAGCGTCCGTTGTCCGTTACCAGGTTCCCGCTGTGGCAACCGGCAGCCAGGATCGACGCGGCACCGGTCATGAGCAGCCCCAGCCCACCGACGATCTTCACCCGGCGATCATGCCACCCCGGCCCGCAGGCGCAAGCGCTCAGGCGGCTTCGGCGGGCCGTGCCGCCCGACGGGCGCGGATGTTCGCGATCAGGTAGGCGACGATGATCAGATTCAAGACCAGCAGCACCGCCCGTCCGAGCCGCAGGTGGTGCACCAGGGCCCGGATCTCGAACGGGACCAGGAAGGCGGTGGTCCCCACCACCAGCCACTCACCCCAGGTGTAACCACGCGAGAGCGCCCAGCCCTCGACGCTGCTCAGGCCGGCGTCGAACAGCAGCGCGTCGGCAGTCCAGACCAGGCTGTGCCGCGCCTGCACGAACCGCAGCAGCGCCGCCGCGAACACGTTGCTCCAGGCGTGCACGGCGTGCTCGCGCAGCCGCTCGGCGAAGTCGGCCAGCTTCGCGCTGAGCCCGTGGGCCGCGCCGTAGAACAGCAACACGGCGGCGGCGACCTGCAGCACCGCTTTGACGAACTTGTAGGTGACGATCAGCCGCAGGCCGACGGGCTGGGTCCGCACCGCCTAAAGATAATGCTCAGCGGGCGGTTCGTCGCGCGCCGCTGCCCCAGATGACCGCGCCGACGGCGCTGACGATCAGCAGCGCGGCGAGGCCGGTCCGCGGGCTGACGGTCTCCCCGGCGACGACGCTCCCCAGGACCACGGCCACCAGCGGGTTGACGAAGGCGTAGGTCGACGCGCGCGCCGGGCTGGCGTGCTTGAGAAGGAAGGTGTACGAGCCGAACCCGGCCAAGCTGCCGAACACCACCAGGTAGGCGAGCGCGACCCAGGCGGCGGGCGCGACGGCCGCGGGGTGAAAGCGCGCCCACCCGCCGCCCGCCAGCGCCGCCAGCGCCAGGATCGGGCTGGCGGTCAGCATCTGGAGGGCGGTGGCCAGCGCCGCCTCGCGGGGCAGCGGCAGGCTGCGCGACCAGAGCGACCCCACTGCCCAGGAGAGACAAGCGACGAGCAAACCGATCCGCCCGGCCATCAGCGCGGCGGCGCCGGGCGTTCCATGGCCTGCCGCGACCCCGCCCCCCACCAGCGTCGCGACGCCCAGCAACCCGAGCGCGATCCCCACCAGCGCCGCCGGGTGCGGAGCCTTGGCGCGACGCGCGAGCCACGGCAGGAGCGTCATCCAGAGCGGCACGCTGGCGACGATGAGCGCCGTCTCGCCCGAAGGGACCCATTGCTCGGCCCAGCAGACGAGGCCGTTGCCGCTGCCGAGGAGCAGCGCCCCGACCAGCGCCGCCGCGCCCCAGTTGCGAGCCGACGGGCGTGGCAGGCCGCGCAGGCGCAGGAAGAGATAGAGGCCGCCGCCGGCCACGGCGAAGCGGAGCGCGCCCGCCACGAACGGCGGCACGCTCACGACCGCGATCCGGATGGCCAGATAAGTCGAACCCCAGACGAGATAAAGCGTCGCGAAGGCCAGCAGCAGCGCCGAGCGGGACGGTGCCGCTTTGACCGGCGTCGTGACCGGATTGGTCAATCGTCGCGCCGGCGCCGCCACGACGAGGGCTGCGTCCCGGAGAGGTCGAGGTCGCTCGGCGCCGCCGCGCCGCCCGCGCGGGCCGCCTCGGCGGCCACGGCGATGGCCGCCAGCGCCGCCGTCTCCTCGTCGGGCGGCGGCTGCAGGAGGTCGGCCTTGTAGCGCTCGATGAACCCGGTGTCGTACTCGCCGCGCTGGAACGCCGGGTGGCGCATGACGCGGCGGTGAAAGGCCAGGTTGGTCTTGATGCCGCCCACGTCGTACTCGCCGAGCGCGCGCCGCATCCGATCGATGGCCGCCGCCCGCGCATCGGCCCAGGCGCACAGCTTCGAGATCATCGGGTCGTAGTGGACCGAGACGACGCTGCCCGCGACCACGCCCCCGTCGTCGCGAATCCCCGGCCCCGCCGGGACGCGCAGCGAGGTGATGAGGCCCGGCGAGGGGAGGAACTTCACCGGATCCTCGGCGTAGACGCGGCACTCGATGGCCGCTCCCTGTCGACGGATGGCCTCCTGCGCGAGCGGGAGCTTCTCGCCCTGTGCGACGGCGAGCTGCCAGCGCACGAGGTCGACGCCGGTCACGAGCTCGGTGATCGGGTGCTCGACCTGCAACCGGGTGTTCATCTCCAGGAAGTAAAAGCTGCGCGCCGCCGAGTCGTAGAGCATCTCGATGGTACCGGCGCCGACATAACCGACCGAGCGGGCGGCCTTGACCGCCACCTCGCCCATTCGCGCCCGCGTCTCGTCGTCGATGACCGGCGAGGGTGACTCCTCGATCACCTTCTGGTTGCGGCGCTGGATCGAGCAGTCGCGCTCGTAGAGGTGGACCGCGCCGCCGTGCTCGTCGCCGAACACCTGGATCTCGATGTGGCGCGGACGGACGATCGCTTTTTCCAGGTAGACCGCGTCGTCGCCGAACGCCGCCTTGGCCTCGCGCTGCGCGCCCGCCAGCGCCGCCTCCAGCTTCTCCTCGGCGTCGACCAGCCGCATGCCGCGCCCGCCGCCGCCGGCCGCGGCCTTGAGCATGACCGGGTAGCCGACGCGCGCCGCCGCCGCCTTGGCCAGGGCGGCGTCGGGGAAGCCGCGCCCCTCGGGGCCGTTGTCGCCGGGGACCACCGGGACGCCCGCCGCCTGCATGCGCGCCCGCGCGCTGGTCTTGCCGCCCATCGCCCGGATGGCCGACGGCGGCGGGCCGATGAAGGTCGCGCCCGCGGCGTGGACCGCCTCGGCGAACTCGGCGTTCTCGGAGAGAAACCCGTAGCCGGGGTGGACCCCGTCGGCGCCGCTCTTGCGAATGGCGTCGACCAGCTTGTCGATGCGGAGGTAGCTCTCGCGCGCCGGCGCCGGGCCGATGGCGATCGCCTGGTCGCAGAGCCGCACGTGCGGCGCGGCGGCGTCGGCCTCGGAGTAGACGGCCACCGTGCGCAGGTCCATCTCGCGGCACGCGCGGATCACCCGGCAGGCGATCTCGCCCCGGTTGGCGATCAAAACTTTGGTGATCTTGCGCGCCGGCATCAATACCCCGCCGGCTGGCTCGGACTGCGCGGCTCGGCGCCTGCCTCGATCCCCTTGTCGGTCCGCACGAGCACGTTGGCGGTCCCGATGTGTGGCATCTCCTTGAGCTTGTGGCCGCGCTTCTCGAGGTTCACCAGCACGTCGCGCGGGACGTCGCCCTCGACCATCAGCAGGTCGGGGAACCACTGGTCGTGGATGCGCGGCGCCGCCACCGCCGCCTGCGCGTCCAGCTTCCAGTCGACGACGTTCGACAGCACCTGGACGGTCGAGGAGATGATCGTGGGGCCGCCCGCCGCGCCCACCACCACCTTGACCTGTCCGTCGCGGTCGACCGCGATGGTCGGGGTCATCGACGAGAGCGGCCGCTTGCCGGGCGCTACGGCGTTCTGCTCGTTGCCGATGAGGCCGAAGGCGTTGGGCACGCCGGGGGTCAGCGAGAAGTCGTCCATCTGATCGTTGAGCACGATCCCGGTCTTCCCCGCCACCAGGTGCGCTCCGAAGGTGAGGTTGACCGTGGTGGTCAGCGCGACCGCGTTCCCCTCCGCGTCGATGATTGAAAGGTGCGTCGTCCCGCCGTCCTTGTGGACCGCCGGCGGCGGCCCCAGCGTCCCGTAGCCGTCGCGCGGCAGAACGGCGTCGGGCTTGATCCGCCGCGCCAGCTCGGCGTGGTAGGCGGGGCTGGTCAGGTGCGCCAGATCGACGGACACGAAGTCAGTGTCGCCCAGGAACCGCGCGCGGTCGGCGAAGCCATGCTTGAGCGCCTCGGAGAGGACATGCAACGCCGCCGACGAGCCGCGCCCCTCGCGCAAGAGCTCGGCGCCCGATGGATCGCGCGCGCTCAGGATACCGAGCGTCTCGATCAGCACCACGCCGCCCGACGACGGCGGCGGCATCGAGTAGACGCGCAGCCCGCGATAGTCGGTCGAGAGCGGCGCCCGCTCGGTCGCCGTGTAACGGGCCAGATCCTCGGCGCTGACCACGCCGCCCGCGTTCTTGACCGCGGCGACGATCTCCTTGGCCACCTCGCCCTTGTAGAACGCGTCCGCGCCGCCCGCGCGCAGCTTGCCGAGCGTCCAGGCGAGATCGGGCCGCCGCCAGGTGGCGCCCTCGGCGAGCGGCTTGGTGGCGAAGATCTGCATGAACCGCTTGTCGGCGTCGGGCTCTTTGCGATCGATCTCGCCCAGGTTCCGCGCGAGGCGCCAGGAGACCGGGAAACCGCGCGCCGCCAGCTTCTGCGCGCCGTCCACGCAGCGCGCGAACGGCAGCTTCCCCCAGCGCCGGACCATCTCGGAGAGCCCGCGCACCTCGCCCGGCACCGCGACTGCCAGCCCGCCGCGCTTGGAGAGCTCGGGCGAAACCTGGCCGTCCTTGAAGTACGCCTGTGGCGTGATGGCGGCCGGCGCCCGCTCGCGGAAGTCGAGCGCGTAGCTCTTCTTCTCTTTGGCCAGGTAGACGACCGCGAAGCCGCCGCCGCCGATGCCGGAGGCCGCGGGGTGGAGCACGCCCAACGCCAGCGCCGTCGCGCAGGCGGCGTCGATCGCGTTGCCGCCCCCCTTGAGCGCGGCCACACCGGCGGCCGACGCCAGCGGGTGATCGGAGGCCACCGCCGCGTGCGTGGCCCGAAACGGCGGCGGCGTCGCCGCGCCGGCCAGCTCGGCCGCCGAGATCGCCAGCAGCGCGCCGGCTGCGAACAGCGCGCGCCACGCCCAGACGCGCAGCCGCCACGGACGGACGGGATCATTCGAGGGGAGCGGAGCTGGGTTCGTGATTTGGGAAAAATATCAGGGAGAATGAGACCTTTGCAAAGGCCGATCGGACTTATACTCTCGTCGGCGCCGCGCCGTCCTAGACCATGAGCGAGCCCACCCCGAAAGATCCCCGCGGACCGACCAACCTCCGCATCAAGTTTCGCAGCGCCAACCTCGACCAGTTCATCGCGCGCTACGCCGCCGATGTGAGCCGCGGGGGGATCTTCATCCGCACGCGCGAGCCGCTGGCGGTGGGGACCCGCCTCAGGCTCGAGTTCACGCTGCAGGACGCGGCGCCGCTGCTGGCCGGCGAGGGGACGGTGGTCTGGATCCGCGAGCACGATCCGGCGCGCGAGAACGTCACCCCCGGGATGGGCGTTCGGTTCGACAAGCTGACGCCCGAGACCCAACCGACGCTGGAGAAGATCCTCGCCGAGAAGACGCGCCTCGAGCAGGCCGGCGGGGCGGCGCCAGGACCGGCCAAGGGCGGCGGGATGGCCGTGCGCCGCCCCTCGGGCGTGTTCTCCAGCCTCGACGCCGGCGCGCGCGCGACGTTCGGCGCGGCCGCGGGCGGCGAGCCGCCCACCGCCGGACCCGAGTCGACGCCGATCGCCGTCCCGCCCGCGCCCGCCGTCCCGCCCGCGCCCGCCGCTTCCCCACCGGCCGCCTCGAAGACCAGCTCCCTGGCGTCCCGCGCCGGTGTCCCCACCGCCCCGGCCGCGCCGACGCCGTCGGGTCCGTTTTCGCGGGCGCGCGCCACGACCACCCGACCGGTCCCGGTCCCGTCGGCGCTGTTCGAGCCGCCCTCGGCCGCCGACATCGACAGGGCGCTCGAGGCGCTGGCCGAAGTTCCGGGACCCACGCCGGCCGCGCGCCCCGCGCCGTCGGTCCCGCGCTATGTCGCCGATGACGCGTCGAACGAACCGACGCGGGTGGGCGACGTGGTCGACGAGCTGGTCGGCCACCGGCCCGCGGACAGCGCCGGCCCCGGATCGGCCCCCATGACCGAGCGCTTGGCGGCCAGCCAGCCCCCCTCGGACGCCGCCGGTGAGTTCGCGGCCTCGGCCGCGCCCACGAACCCGTCGGCCGTGGTGCTCGACGGCCCGCTCGATATCGTCGACGAGGGCGAGGTTCAACCGGCGGTCCCCGAGCCACCCGCGGCGGTCCAGGCGCCGGTGGCCCCCGATCCCAGCAAGCGGTTTCGCGCCGCCTCGCGCGCTTACCCCACGCTGGACAGCCGCAAGCGCGGCCTGACTGGATTCATCGTCGTGCTGATCCTCCTCGGGGCCGGGGCCGGCGTCGCGTTCAAGCTGCACCTGCCGGACCGGCTGTTCCGGCGCACCGCCCCGCCCTCCCCGGTCGCGGCGACGCCGCCCGCGCCGACGCCGCCCGCGGCCACGACGCCCGAGAACGCGCCCGGCCAGCCCGCGGCGGCCGAGAAAGCGACCCCCGAGGGGGTGGGTGGCAACAGCGCCGTCGCCGCGGCTCCAGAGAAGCCCGCCGCGCCTGAGAAGCCTGCACCGGCAGCGAACGCGGAGAAACCCGCCGAAAAGAACGCCGCGGAGGAGAAGAAGCCGGCCGTTGCCGAGAAGCCCGCCGCGCCGCCCGAGAGCGAGGAGCACGGCGGGAAGCGCCACCCGCGCCGGCATGCCGTGGCCGCCGCGCAAGAGAAGGAAACAGCGCCAAAGGGGACGCCGCCAAAGGGGACGCCGCCAGCCGCCGCCAGCGCCTCGGCGGACAAGCCCGCCGCAGAGGCTCCGCCCGCCGAAAAGCCCGCCGCCGAAAAGCCGGCGACCGACCAAGCGGCTGCCGACCGGGCGGCTCAGATCGCGGCCGCGACCGCGGCTGCGACCGCCCCGGCGCCGGTCGTCAAGATCACCTCGACCCCGTCGGGCGCGGAGGTGCTGATCGACGGCAAGGAGGTGGGCACCACGCCGTTCGTCAGCAAGGACGTCGATCCGGCAGCGCCGCACGCCATCACGATCAAGAAGGACGGCTACGAGGCGAGCGAGCGCATGGTGAGCGGCCTCGACTGGTCGCGCCCGAAAGGGAACGCGCCGCAGACCCTCAAGGTCAACGCCAAGCTGCGCCGGTCGGCGGCCGCCGCGCCTGCGGCGGCGCCCGCCGCCGCGCCCGCCGCCCCCCAAGAGAACCCCGCGCCGGAGGACACCGGCGGGCCGTACATCAAGGAAGTCAACCCGGGCTCCCCGTGATGGTGGCGGATCGGCGGGGGCCGGCGATCGTCTATTGCGCGCTCGCGATCCTCGCGTTCGGCTGCCACCGCTCGCCCGCCCGGATCGGCGATCCGCCGCCGGCCGGGCGCCGGTTCCACCGCATCGACGTCCACACCCACATCTCGCCCGACGGGATCGAGCGCGCCGTCCGCCTCATGAACGAGTGGGGCATCGACGGGATGGTCAACCTCTCGGGCATGTACCCCGGGCCGCCGCACAACCCGCTCGAGCGCCAGTTGGCGGCCGCCAAGGAGAGCGGCGGTCGGATCGCCGTCTTCACCACGCCGGACTTCAAGCTGGTCCGCCGGGTCCCCAACTACGGCGCCGCGATGGCCGACCAGCTGACCGAGGCGCACCGCCTGGGCGCCATCGGCCTCAAGATCACCAAGGGACTGGGCCTCGGGTACCCGGCGCCCGACGGCGTCCACCTGCTGGCCGTCGACGATCCGGGCCTCGATGCGATGTTCGAGCGCGCGGGTGAGCTGGGCATGCCGGTCGCCATCCACTGCGGCGACCCCAAGGCGTTCTGGCAGCCGGCCACGCCTGCCAACGAGCGCTGGGACGAGCTGCAGGCCCACCCCGAGTGGTCGTTCTACGGCACGGGCGTCCCCACCTGGCAGCAGCTCTACGACGCGCTCGAGCGCCGGATCGCCCGCCACCCCAAGACCACCTTCATCGCCGTCCACTTCGGCGACGACCCCGAGGACCCCGACAACGTCGGACGGATGCTCGACAAGTACCCCAACATGTTCGTCGACACGGCCGCGCGCGTGCCCGAGATCGGCCGCCAGCCACAGGAGAAGATGCGGCGGTTCTTCATCAAGTACCAGGACCGCATCCTGTTCGGGACCGACACCGGCATCGGCGCCGACCAGGACGACATGATGTACGGCTCGAACGGCGCCACGCCCCCGACCCGCGAGGACGAGGTCCGCTTCTTCACCGAGACCTGGCGCTACTTCCAGACGCTGGACCGCCAGATCGAGAGCCCCACCCCCATCCAGGGGCGCTGGAAAATCGACGGTGTCGGCCTGCCGGAGGAGGTCCTGCGCAAGGTCTACTTCGACAACGCCGTCCGCATCCTGCGCTGGCGTCCACCCGGCGCTTGACTGGGGAGAGGCGCTCCTCATAATGAGCGCCTCTCACATTCCGGAGTAGCTCAGTGGCAGAGCAGGCGGCTGTTAACCGCCGGGTCGGGGGTTCGAAACCCTCCTCCGGAGCAAGACAAACGACAGTCAGGGTTTCCCCATCGCGCCCGGCGCGGCGGGCGCGACCTTGACGGGAACGTGCGGCTTCGCAGGCTCGCAGCTTCGCAGGCGCGAGCAGATCTCGTTCGCCTCGCACGGCGGGTTGCACTGCGGCACGCAAGTACCGGCCTGGCACGCGAACCCCGGCGAGCAGATCGGGTCGCAGCCGCCCGCGGCGGCGCCGTCGACACCGACCACCACCGTGCGAGCGAACGTGGCGGTCACGGTCCAGCTCCCGTTCACGAATCCCTCCGTGATCCCGTAGATGGTGTCGGCGCCCGTCAGGCAGGCCTGGCGCCGCATGTCCTCGTAGCAGGCCTCCTCGCTGGACATGTGGTCGGGACAGGTCGTCCGGGCGCGGGCGACGTCCCGGGAGGGGAACGGCATGGGCCCGAACAGGATCTGCAGCGGACAGTCAAATCCACGCGCCGGCAAGAAGGTCCCCACCCGCACGACGTCGGTGTTAATCGACGGAATGTCGCAGCCGACCGTCATGACGACCGCGACCAACACCGTCCCGAGCCGTATCATCGCTCCCCGGACCCTACATCATCGAACGACGTTAAGTGGACCCCGCTGGGCCGCGAGCAACCTCGTCCGTGAGCGTGGCCCGAAGTCGCGTGGTACCGGTCCCGCGGGCCGATTGTTGCGTTAACACGGCGCGCACCGGGTTGCGGCGGCGGGACGTTTCTGGTTTGCTCCCCGCCATGCAGAAGCTTGGCTTGCTTGTGATCGGCGTCGCCGGCCTGATCGCCGCCTGCGGCAGCAGCGGCGGAAAGCCGAAGACCGACGGAGGACCGGCGAAGGATGCTGGCCCGGCAAACGACGCCGGCCCGACCTGCCCGGCGCCCTTCGACGGCTCGGCGAGCTTGGCGGTGACCCGCCCGAACCCGCTCATCTCGCTGGGGATGCCCGCCTTCGCCAGCCCCAACGCGAATCAAGCGACGCTGGTGACCAACGGCGTCTATCACAACGGCGGGTGGAACGCGGGGAACCCGACCCCGGCCACCCCCTCCTGGGTCGCCATCAAGCTCACCGCCGGGCCGACACGCGTCCTTCTGTCGTGGGACGACGGCGGCACCTACGGCTACGACTACAAGACCTACATCAACCCGCCGCCGCAGACGGTGTACGGGATGCCGACCGAATATCACATCGATGTCTCGGCGGACTCGACCAATGGCAGCGACGGGACCTGGACGACGGTCGTCCCCACCGTGGAGAACGAGGTCCGCACGCGCGCCCACTCGTTCGACTTCGCCGGCATGTCGTGGGTGAAGATGGTGATCACCAACTCGCCGGGCGACATGCCCGACGCCGGCCTCAAGGAGCCGGGCGGCGTGGTGATCGGACAGATCGACGTGCACGAACTGTCGGCCACCGGGAGCTGCCTCCCCGACGACACCTGGTTCTTCATGGGCGACAGCATCACTGCCTTCGCCTACGACCGCGCCGCCGCGCACCAGCCCAGCTTCGCGGCGGGGATCAACGCCGCGCACCCCGCCTACTTTCCGGCGATGATCAACGGCGGCATCGGCAGTGAGAAGTCGGGCGACGGCCTGGCGCGGCTGCAGAACGCGCTCGACTGGAACCCCGACTTCCGCTTCTTCCTGCTCGGCTACGGGACCAACGACGCCGCTGGCGGCCAGATCTCGACCTACACGTTTCAGATGAACCTGCAGCAGATGATCGACATGATCCGCGCCGCGGGCCGGGTGCCGATCATCCCGCACATTCCCTACTCCAGCGAGGCCAGCCACAGCGACATCCCGCAGTACAACGCGGTCATCGACCAGCTCACGACGGCGAACGGGCTTCTGCCCGGCGCGGACCTCTACACCTCCTTGATGACCAACGCGGCCACGGACTTCCCCTGCGGCTGCGCGGGCCGCTCCACCGACTACATCCACCCGAACGACGTCGGCCTGGCCGCGATGAACGCGCTGTGGACCACGCAGATGTCACCCCTCTACCACTGAGATGCACGTGCGCAACGTCTTGATGATGGTCGCGGCGCTGGCCGGCGTCGTCGCGCTGGTCGGCGGCGGGTGCGGCGGCGACCCCAACGCCAACAGCATGCTGTTGGTGTCGCCCTACCCGACTCCGACGAAGGTGGGACCGGCGGCGAGCTATCCGACCGGGCTGCACGTGGCCGGCAACCAGATCGTCGACGGCGGCGGGAACATCGTCGTCCTGCACGGCGCCAACCGTTCGGGCACCGAGTACATGTGCGTTCACAGCGGGGGAAACATCTTCGACGGACCCAACGATGAAGCGTCGGTGGCGGCGATCGCCTCCTGGCACTTCAACGCCGTGCGCGTACCGCTCAACGAGTCGTGCTGGCTGGGGATCAACGCCGCACCGCTCGACAGCTCGGGGACGGTCTATACGGCGGCCATCGGCGCTTACGTCGACCTCCTGCACAAGTACGGCCTCATCCCCATCCTCGAGCTGCACTGGGTCGGGCCGGGGAGCGATCTCGCCGTGCGGCAGCAGCCGATGCCGGATGCCGACCACGCCGTCGACTTCTGGTCCAGCGTGGCGGCCGCCTACGCGGCCGACAGCGGCGTCATCTTCGAGCTCTACAACGAGCCCTTCCCCGACGGAAACAAGGACTCGCCGACCGGATGGAGCTGCTGGAGGGACGGCTGCACCGCGAACGAATCGGTCGGCTCGGGCGGCGTGGCGACGACCTATCAGGCGGTGGGGATGCAGGCGCTGGTGACGGCGATCCGGACCAGCACCACGGCCACCAACGTCATCCTGCTCGGGGGCCTGCAGTACTCGAACGCGCTCACCCAGTGGCTGGCCTACGCGCCCGTCGATCCGGCCGGCAACCTGGGCGCCGCCTGGCACATCTACAGCAACAACGCGTGCAAGACCGACACCTGCTGGGACATGGCGCCCGAAGCGGTCGCGGCCGCCTTCCCCGTGGTGGCCACCGAGATCGGCGAGAGCGACTGCCAGGGCACGTTCATCACCCAGGTCATGACCTGGCTCGACGGCCAGAACATCGGCTACCTCGCCTGGTCCTGGAACGCCTTCGGCACCTGCGTGCCGTCGACCATGAGCTCGGGCGGCAACCCCTGGTCACTGACCTCGAACTACAGCACGGGCGCGCCGAACAGCGACTACGCCAACACGTTCTACCAGCACGTCCTCGGACTCTAGTCCTTCGGCGGAGCGCGCCGATCGTCCTCCCTGTCGGGTTTGCGCCGGCCTGTATGTATAGGAACATGCGAGCCGTGCGCCTCTCGATCCTGCTTCTGGCCGCCGCCGCATCTGCCGGAGCGGCGGGTTGCGCGACTCTACCCGCGTGTCCCGCCAAGGGCGGTCCGAGGTGGCGGGAGCTGACCACCCGCAACGTCACGCTCCGCACGGACTTGGACGAGACGGAGGCCCGCGAGACCATCCGGCGGCTGGAGGAGATTCGCGCGGCCTTGTTGGCGGTGTTCTGGCCCGGCG
Organism: Polyangia bacterium; assembly: GCA_036498765.1. Taxonomy (GTDB): domain Bacteria; phylum Myxococcota_A; class Polyangia; order Fen-1088; family Fen-1088; genus JADGRB01. The sequence goes on along the minus strand of DASYEX010000377.1, from coordinate 371 downwards.
CTGCCCCGCCCGCGGTCCAAACGAACGCGGTGGCGATGCGGTCGATCAGAGAGCTCACCGCGTTCACCCGCGACCCACACTCGCCGCCGCAGGTGTGGGGATTCAGGCGAACCGACCCGCCGTTCGAGCCGATCATCACCTTCGCGGGGACAGACGCCCGGAGCTTTCGCGTGCTCGTGCACGAGCTGGTCCATGACCTCAGCAGCTGGTACGTGCCAATCCAGCCGGCCTGGTTCGCCGAAGGGTTCGCGACCTTTCTCGAGACGGCCGCCTACGATCGAGAGACCGGCGTGTTCGAGTTCGGTCGGCCGGCATCGGAGAGGGCACGGTCGTCCCTGGGGGGACCGTTTCGCGCGGCCGTGCTGCTCGAC
>DASYEX010000376.1:0-8416 GCA_036498765.1 Polyangia bacterium | reverse complement strand
TTTTTGGCAAGGGGACCGTGCAGACCATCATGCCGCTCGCCCAGGTGATGGATCGCGCGCGGCTCAGCCATTCGTTCGATCCGGGGGCGCTCAAGCTGACGATCAGCAAATTCTACCGTCCGAGCGGCGCCTCGACGGAGCTGCGCGGGGTGGCTTCCGACATCGTGATCCCGGCGGCCAGCGGGCTGGTGCCGGTCGGCGAATCGAAGCTCACCGATCCGCTGCCCTGGGACACCATCAGCGCCTCCAAGTACCGCCCCTTCGGCGAGGTGTCGCCCTACCTGGCGAGCCTGCGCGGCGCTTCGGCCGCCCGCCTGGCCGCCGATCCCGCCTTCGTCGAGCTCCGGCAGCAGCTCGCCCGCCTCAAGTCCCGCCTCGACGACAACACGCTGTCGCTCAACGAGGCCCGCCGCCGTCGCGAGCTGGCCCAGGACAAGGCGAGCGGAAAGGCCATCGCCAGCAAGGCCGAGGCCGAAGAGTCCGGCATTCCGGCCTACGAGATCACCGTCGCGGCCGCCGCCCAGGCCGGGCTGCCGGCGCGGATGTCGAGCACGCCCAAGCGTCCCGGCGACGCGAACGCCAAGCCTGGCGACGACGGCCTCGAGGACCCCGAGTCCGGCGCCGCCGCCCACGCCGCCGACGAGCTCATCCTCGACGAGTCGCTGCACGTTCTCGGCGACTACGTCGGGCTGCTCGAGCACCCGCCGGCGGGCGCCGGACATCCCGCGCGTCTCGCCGGCCCGCAGCCGGCGGGGCAGCCCGGCGGTTGACCCGCCGATCGGTCACGCTAGTCTTGCGGCGTGAGTGACCTCTCTGGCGTGAACCCCGAGGCGGCCGTGCGCGCGATCCGCGCGCGGGCCGAGCGCCGCCGGTCCGGGGACCACGCGCCCGACGGGCGCAAGCTGGCCCTGGTGGTCGAGGGGGGCGCCCTGCGGGGCGTCTGCTCGGCGGGGGGGGTCGTCGCGCTGGAGCACCTCGGCTTCACCGAGCTCTTCGACCACGTCTACGGGACCTCGGCCGGGGCGATGAACGCCAGCTATTTCTTGGCGGGCCAAGCGAAGCTGGGGATCCGCGTCTACTACGAGGACATGAACCGTCGCGAGATCGTGAATCCCTGGCGGTTCTGGAACATTCTCGATCTGAACCGGCTGTTCGAGCAATCGATCCTGGGCGGCAAGCGGCTGCGCCTCGACGCCGTGCTCGCCTCGCGCTCGAAGCTCTTCATCGCCGCGCTGGAGGCCGAGAGCGGGACCGGCACGTTGTTCGACGCGCAGGCGCTCGGCCACGAAGAGAAGCTGCTGCAAGCCTTGCGGGCTTCGACCGCCGTCCCTTTCCTGTACCGGCAGCCGACGCTGGTCGACGGGCGGCTCTGCCTCGACGGCGGCCTGGTCAACTCGTTTCCCATCGCCGACGCGCTGGCGGCCGGTTGCACCGACGTGCTGGTGCTTCTCACCCGACCGCACGGGTACCGCCGTGCCCCCGCGGGGCGCTTCATGCGCTGGCTCTTCAATCGCCTGCACGCGCGCGGCAATCCGCGGCTGGCGCGGGCGTTTGCGCGGCGGCACGAGGTGGACGCGGCCATCCGCGATCTCGCCTTTGGCCGCGCGGCAACCTCCGGCGGCGCCAACGTGGCGACGATCTGCACCGACGACGGCGAGGTGGTGGGCCGGATGACCACTGACCGGGGTCTCTTGCGCGCGGCGGCCCTGGCGTTCGGGCGCAAGACCTTGCGGGTTCTCGGTGCGGATCCGGATGGCCTGACGCTCGACTGAGCGCCGTCCGCGCTCACAGGAGCAGCCGTCCCTCCCCCGATTGGCACCTAACCTCCGAATGCCGGAGCGCCCCCGTACGTTCGGAAATCGCTCGATGGACGTTCCGGACAGAGAGCACGAGCCGAGGAGGGGGCCCGTCCGGCGCACAGGCCGCGCGGAGCTGGAGGTGCCGGTCAGCTTCCGGAGCCGCGGCGCCTGGGGGACCGGCACGACCAAGAACCTCTCGTCGGGCGGTCTGTTCGTGGCGACGTTCAGGGCCTTGCCCGTCGGTACGCGCGTGGTCGTGAGGCTTACGTTTCCTGGCGACCGAGAGGCGCTGGAGGCCCTGGGCGAGGTTCGCTGGGTGCGGGATTTTCGAGATCTGGACGATCGTCCTGCCGGTCTGGGGCTGCGGTTCATCGACACCCCAGTACGCGCCGCGTTGCGAGCCAGACCGCCCCGCGTCGTCGGAACGACCTGAATGATCTAACCGAAATCGCCCCTGCGGGAACAGTACGGCGGGAGGATCCATGGGCCTTGCGATAAAGGACGACGGGCGGTTCGTCCGCGAACAGACAGATGGGCGGAGCCGGTTGGGGCGCGCCGATCTCGAGGCGCCCGTTCAGCTCTGGAGCCCCGACGAGGGGTGGACGCTCGGCGTTCTGCGGAACCTCTCGCTCGGCGGAATGTTCGTCGCCACGTCGCGGTCGCTGCCGGTCGGCACGCGCGTCGTGGCCCGGTTGCCGGGCGCCGTCGGGGGTGAGCCCGATGAGATCGAGGCCCGGGTCTCCTGGTCGCGTCGGGGCGGCACCGACGAGGCAGCGCCCGCCGGAGTCGGGTTGCAGTTCGCCGGCCCGCTGGTGAGGTCGGCGATCTTCGTGCGGGTGCTCCTGCGCTCGCGCCAGGCCCGCTTGGGCTAGCGATCTCTCGTCAGCCGACCGAGATGGTCGGCAGGCAGCAACCGCTGACACAGACGGTGCCGGACCCGCAGACGGGACCGTCCGGTCCGCCGTTCTGGCAGGCGGGCGTCCCCGAAGGGCAGCTCGGTCCGCCGCCGGTGCCGCCGGTGCCGCCGGTCTCGCAAGTTCCGGTCGACTCGCAGTTGTCCCCGCCCGAGCAGAAGAGGACGCACGCCTCACCCGAGTCGCCGCCGGCCTGGTTCTGATCACCGTCGTGGATGAGGACCTGAACCCGGTACGAGTGCCCGGTGATGAAGGGGACGCTCCAGGCCACCTCGGCGCCGTAACCCTCGTTGCCGAGGCCCTGCGGCGCGCTGTCGGGGCCGCCGAGCGTCCAGCCGTTCTTGGCCGGATCGGCGTCGGGTGTGATGCTGACCTTGCTGGGCGAGACGGTGGTGTCGACCGTCCGCACCGCGGCCTTCCAGGTTCCGTACACGGCGTTCGGTCCCGTCGGCCGGCCGCCCTGCTGCCAGTCGCCGGCTCGGCTGGTCGGATCGGCCGTCACGTCGGTGAGGTAAAGCACCGGCCACATCGGGCGCAGCGACTGATCGAGCCCGCTCTCGTCTCCCGCCAGCATGGTGGTGCCGGTCTGGGGAGAGGTCACGCTGCCCGGATCGCTGGAGAGGGAAGAGACGGTGTAGCTCGTCGTCGTCGCTCCGGCGCCGGACGTCACGACGACGCTGCGCACGCCGAGCGTCAGCGCGTGCTCGTCGTTGTAGAACAGCTTCACCACGCCCGACGAGGACGAGCCCGAAGGTTCGATGGCGCGCAGGATGTCGCTCTCGTTGAACGTGACGCTGGTGAGGACGTTGCTGCTGCTCGTGTAGGGATAGCCGCAGTCGACGACCACCGTCTGCTGCACGCTGCCGCAGGTGGTGCCCGCGCCGGCGGCGCCCGTCGATCCCGAGCCGGGTCCCTTCATGCCCATCCCCATTCCCATTCCCATGCCGCCCGCGCCGGGACCGCCAGGCGCGCCTGCCGTCCCCGGCATCATCGTGCCGGCGTGACCGCCCATGCCCGGAGCTGCCGAGCCCGACCCCCCGCAGCCGATGGCCGCGGCCGTGGCCCCCACGCTGATGATCACGCACAGCCGGATGACGTCGCTTCGAAGCATTCCTGGACCTCCGAGGTTTACGGTGGACGGTCCGGGCACGAAGGTTAGGAAATATTTCGCGCCTAACTGGGATCGGCCTCGCTGCCTCCGTAGCTTCGGAGGGCTTCGATGACTGTTGCGATGACGGACGACACGCCGTTCATCGACGAGGGGACGAATCGCAGCCGGCTCGGACGCGTCGACGTCAGGGTTCCCGTCCACTTGTGGAGCGACGACGAGGACTGCGTCCTGGGGGTGACCCAGAACCTCTGCATCGGCGGCATGTTCGTGGCGACGCCGCGGGCCTTGCCGGTCGGCGCGCGGGTGATGGTGCGGCCCTCGATCCTCGACGGGATCGAGCCCGTCGAGATCGAGGCGAAGGTCTGCTGGTCTCGCCGCATCGGCGCGGCGCCGGGCCAGCCGGCCGGCCTGGGGCTGCAGTTCGTCGACCCCCTGATTCACGCGGCGACGTTCGTGCGCGTGCTCCTGCACGCAGGCGACGCGAGCTTGTCCTAGTCGGAGCCGGCACCGAGGTTGACGGGCGCGCAGGCGATCGCCGCCCCGCTGACGTGCTCGCAGGCGGTTCCGCCGCAACAGACGGGGTTGGTGGCGTCGCAGGTGTCCCCCGCGCCGGTGCAGAGGGTGCCAGGCGCGGATTGACCGAGCGGCGCGCAGATCAGGCTGCCCGGCGTGCCGAGGCAGGCGGCGCCGGCGCAGCAGTCGTCGGTCGCGGTGCAGGGGGCGCCGACCGGCGCGCAAACGCTGCGGCACGAGAGCGCGCCGGTGCCGTCGGGCAGGCAGTGGTCGCCGCAGCACTCCTCGGACAGCGTGCAGGGGTAACCGTCGCTCACGCAGCTCCTGTCCGAAGGAAGGCAGCGCGTGCCTCCGGAGGCGACGGGGCTGCAGCTCTCGCCGGCGCAGCAGTCCATCGGCTTCTTGCACACCTCGCCGACGGACAGGCAGTGGCTCATCATCATCGGCGCGGGCATGTCGGCGCAGCGGCCCACGCCGGGCGGCCCAACCTTGCAGGTGCCGGAACAGCAGTCGGTGGGCAAGGCGCACCGCTCCTGCGTGGGGCGGCAGCCGGGCGCCCACGCGCAGCGCGACACCCCGTCGGCCGTCGGCTCGCAGCGGCCGGAGCAGCAGTCCATGTCCATCTTGCAGATCTCGAGCGCGGGGTGGCAGCCGGGGAGCGCCTGGCAGCTCCCGCTGCCGCCGGGGCCGGCGTTGCACTGGCCGGTGCAACAGTCGGCAGGCGAGGTGCAGGTCTCGCCGGCGACGCGACACGCGGCCAGGAGCGCACAGGCCATCGGGCCGCCCTCGGTGGTGTCGGCGCAGACGCCGCCGCAACAGTCCATCCCCGCCGCGCAGGGCTCACCGGCGGGTCGGCAAGCGGGCATGGCCGGCGTCGCGCACGTTCCGCCCATGCAGTTGCCGTTGCAGCAGTCGGTCGCCACCATGCAGGGGCTGCCCGCGGCGGCGCAGGAGGGGCCGCCACAGGCGCCCTTCGTGCAGTCGAGACCGCAGCAGCTCCCGGCGCGCGCGCAGGGCTGCTGGTCGGAGGAGCAGCCGAGGGCCGCGAGACAGACCGTGCCGGGGCCGCCGGCCGGCGCAGGGCCGCAGAGGAACGAGCAACAGTCGGCGGCGACCGAGCAGGTGCCTCCTTCGGGCAGGCAGGCCGGCGCGGCGCAGATCCCGGCGGCGCAGCCTCGGGAGCAGCAGGCGGCGTCGGCCGTGCAGGCGGCGCCGTTCGCCGCGCAAGCCGCCGAGACAAGCGGACGCGGCGTGGTCAGCTCGACGTCGTTCCGGCAGCCGAGCAGCAGCGCGAGGGCCGCGCCCGCCAGCGCCCGTCGCCCGGCGGAGCGCGGCGCGGGGCTCAACGCGGCGAGCTCGCCAGGCGGCGCGCCGTCGGTGCGCCGATCCCGTTCGGGAACTCGCCGAGGTAGCGGCGGGCAAGCGCGCCCGCGCGCCGGGGATCGCCCGATGCTTGCGCGGTCTCCATCGCGCCGATGAGCGTCTCCTCGCGCAGCGCCCCGCGCGGCGCGGCCTCCAGCGCGCGCTCGTAGTCCGTGCGCGCGGCGCCGTCGTGGCCGCGGCGGCGTTCGATCTGCGCGGCGGCGTAGAGGGCGTTCTGCCGCATCGCGGGCGGCGCGCTTCGCCGATCGAGCGCGTGATAGGCGGCGATCGCGTCGTCGAGCCGCCCGGCCTGGTTGAGCGCCTCGGCTCGGAGGTAGCGCAGCTCGTCCTGGCAGGCGGAGAGATCGTCGCCGCCGCAACGGGCCTCGAGCTCGGAGGTCGTCCGGCCGCGCTCGGAGAGAAGGCGCAGCGCGCGGCCCGGCTCGCCCTCGCGCATGCTGGCCCGAACGGCGCCGGTCGTCTCGCGGCAGGCGCGCATGGCACCGGCGCAGGTCGGCGCGCGTGCCGGCGCCGCGTCGAGGACCGTCGGCGGCTCCAACGCCGGCGGCGTCTCGGGCGCGGGCGCGGGCGGCTGCTCGGCGGGCTCGAACGAGGTGGCGCTCTCGCCGGCCGACACGAACCGCGTTCGCCCATCGACGAAGCGAACGAACACCCGCCCCTCGTCCACGCGGACGCTCGAGCCCTCGCGCCCTTTCACCACCGAGAACCGCGTCCCCCGGACCTCCACCCGCGCATCCGGCGTGACGACCGCGAAGGTCTCACCGGCCAGGCGGTGCGCGACGGCGGCCGTGAGCGCGCCGTCGTCGAGGCGAAGGGTCACGTCGGCGGCCGTTCCTACCAGCGCGACGTGCGCGGGTCCAGCCAGGTGCACCATCGTCCCACGGTCCATGGCCAGATCCGCCTCGGCGCCGTCGCCGAGCGCCAGCGTCGAGCCGGCAGGAACGGTCGCCGACGGTCCGAGCGCGCGCGCGCCGACGGTCACCGTGCCGGTCAGCCGCGCGACCGTGGCGAATCCGGCGGCGGCGCCGCGCGGCTCCGCCGGCCGGTGAACCCAGAGCAACGCCGCCGCTGCGGCGCCGCAGAGGCCGAGCGCGGCGGGCGCCCAGATCCAGCGCCAGGGGCGGCGCGGCGAGGTCACCGCACGCGCCAGCTGCCGCTCGACCTCGATCTGCATCCGCCGCGTCGCCATCGCCGCCGGCGGCTCCGGCTCGAGCGCGCGCAGCGCCGGCGTCAGATCTCGCCAGAGCGCCGCGCGCTCGCGGCAGGCCGCGCACGATTCGATGTGCGCGTGGAGGCGGACGCTGGCGGCGGCGTCGAGCCGCCCGTCGGCCGCGTCGACCAGCCGGGCACGGGCCTCGCGGCAGCCCCAGGCGCTCACGACTCCGCCCCTTCCACGCCCAGCGCCGCCAGCAGGTCCGGCTGGTGCTTGAGCCGTTTTTCGAACTGGCGGCGGGCGTCGTGGACGCGCACCTTCACGGCCGCCGTCGACGCGCCCAGCATCGCGGCCACCTCTTCCATGGAGTAGCCCTCGAGGACGGTGAGGACGAAGGCCGCCCGCCGCTTGGGCCGCAGCTCGCCGAGCAGCCGCTCGAGGACGCCGAGCCCCTCGCGGGCCGCGGCCAGACGCTCGGGTCCGGGCGCGTCCCCGGGGCGCTCGAAAACCAGGTCCAGCGAGACCGAATTGGTGGGCCGCCTGCGCACCGCGCGCAGCGCCACCCGCACCGCGATCCGCGTCAGCCAGGTGGAGAAGAGCGCGTCGCCGCGGAAGTCGCCGAGCGAGCGGAACGCCTCGACGAACGCGGTCTGCACGATGTCCTCGACGTCCGGGCTCGAGCCGTAGATCCGGGTGCAGACGCGGTGGACGGCGCAGACGTGGCGCTGGAACAGCTCGCGGAAGGCGGTCGAATCCTGCCGCCGGGCGCGGTCGACCAGCGCCGTGACGTCGGGGGCGGCGGTCGGAGATGACGGATCAGCCACGGGCCGCACGTATTCTATTGTGGCGGAGGAGCCAGGCCTGGTTAGCTGCGAATTCACGGAAATCGCAGCCCCACCCCGGCGCTGAGCGACAGCTCCAGCCCGGACATGTCCAGGATCGGCACGCCCTCGATGTCGTAGCGCGGGCCGTCGAGGACGCCCAGCGCGCCGGCGCGCAGGTAACCCCAGGCCGGGCCCGTGATCCTGAGGCGGAGCTCGGCGTCGCCGCCCAGCGCCAGAAGAATGTCGTGGGTGGTGCCCGACCGGACCGGAACCGGTTGACTGGCTGAAGAATTTATCGACGTCACACTCGTGACGCCGACCTCCGCGACGGGACCGACCGCCAGCTCCACCCGCTGCTTGGCCCAGCGCGCGCGGACACCGAGCAACACCGGAAGCAGGCTGGCGACGACGTCGACGCCCCCACTCGACAGGTGCGCGGACGCCAGGAACGCCGTTCCCAGCGAGAGGTCGAAGCGCCGCCACTGGCTGTAGGTCGCGTTCAGCGCCGCACCCTGGAGCACGATGCCCGCCTCGGAGAGCGACAGGGCTTGGTACCCCGCCTGGAGCGAGAGCGGTCCGGGCGGCGGCGCAGGCGGTGACGGGGCGGCCGCCAGCGCCGCGATCGTCGGCGGGCTCTCCGAGACCAGCCGCCCGACCGCCGAGCGGGGATCGAGTGTGGCGCGTGCCTCCGAGAGCGTCGCCCGCAAGATGGCCTGGAT
>DASYEX010000375.1:0-11104 GCA_036498765.1 Polyangia bacterium | reverse complement strand
GGTCTCCTTGTCGGGCGTCAGGTTGGCCGCGTAGACCGTCCCGAACGGCAGCTTGAACGACGTGAACGTTGCGCCGATGAACGCGAGGTCGGTCTTGGGATTGACGGTGCCCGAAGGCTCCGGCGCGCCGACCGGGTGACCGGAGAGGAAGCGGGTGTGGTCCGGCACCGGCATCCCCAGCTCCTTGTTGAAGACCCAGGGCGTGTGGCAGTCGTTGCAGCCCGCGAAGGAGACCAGGTAGCGCCCGCGCGCCACTGGATCCTCCTTGGCCTCCTTCTTCTCCTTCGTTTTGGCGGACGCGGCGAGCGTGGCCAGCGAAAGACCTGCGGCGATCAGCGTGACGGTGAACAGGTGACGTCGTCTCATGTGGGCCCCTCCCAAGGGTGGAGGGCGCAAATTGGCAAGCCCGGGTGACCCCTGTCAACCTTCGCCGCGCCGGGGCCCCCGAAAACTGAAACGGGCGCCGAGGTCTCCCGACCCGGCGCCCGCCCGGAGCGGCTGTCGGTCGCGACCTACTCCAGCGCCGCGAGGAGCTGAGCGAAGTACGACGTCAGGCTGTCCCAGGGGTTGGGCAGGTCGTCGTTGGTCAGATAGATGTACTGGACGTACTTCCGCGCCTGCTGGACGAACGTGCTGTTCATCGCCGAGACGGCGTAGGGGATGACGCCGAAGTTCGACGGCGCGTACGCGGCGTAGGCCGACAGATCGGACATCGCCGGCACGCCGTCGCTCTCGTAGATCAGCATCGTGTCGACCGCGCCGACGTAGGCCGTCGGAACGCCCGTCCCGGGGTTGCCGACCGTGTAGCTGAGACCCACGCTCTTGGCGTACTGCGACAGCGTCTGGTAGTGGGCGACGTCGGCGGTCGCGTTCGACTGCTCGTCGAAGAAGATCCCCTGGAGCGTCGGGTAGAACGACTTCCAGGTGTCGATCTCCGCCTCCATCGAGGCGATGCTGTGGCTGCCGTACCCGGTGGCGACGTAGCCGATGACCTTGATGCCCGCCGCTTGCAGCCCGGCGATGCCGGTCGTGTAGCCGCTGCTCTTCGAGCCGCCTGGGCCGTCGTTCGGGTTGACGATGGCGACGACGGGAACGGTCGGGTGCGCCTCGGCGGCCGCGACGATGGCGTTCCACGACGGATCGCCCGGATCGGTGTAGAGCGGAACGATCGTGCCGGCCGCGGCCGACGTGGTCGAGCTGGTGCCGCCCGTTCCGGTCGCCGTGCTGCCGGCCGCGCCGCCGGCCGAGGAGCCGCCGCTCCCCGTCGAGGTGTGGCCCGCGGCGCCCGTCGAGGCGCCGCCAGCGCCGGTCGAGCTGTGCCCGCCGGTCCCGGTCACGGGCGAGCCGGCCGCGCCGGTCGAGATGCGGCCGCCCGTGCCCGTCACCGACGAGCCACCGGTGCCGGTCGAGCCGCCGGTGTCGGTCGAGCCGCCGGTGTCGGTCGAGCCGCCGGTCGCCGGCGAGCCGCCGGTTGCCGGCGAGCCGCCGGTGCCGGTCGAGCCGCCGGTTGCCGGCGAGCCGCCGGTGGCGTGCCCGCCCGTCGCCGTCGTCACCGTGCCGCCCAGGCCGGTCGCGCCGCCCGTCGCGCGCGCGCCGCCGGTGGCCGAATCGCCGCCCGTGGATGGGGAACCGCCGCGATCCGTCGCCGAACCACCGCTCCCGGAGACCGCGGCGGAGGACCCTCCCGTTCCCTCCGCTCCCGGACCGATCTCCGATTGGGCGCATCCCAGCGCGAGCGGGATGACCGAGAGAGCGACGACTGCGACGAATCCACGAAAACGCATGAACACCTCCGGCTATTGAAGGACGGGCGTTCACCAAGAACGCTTGAGCCCTCCGGCTTAGCTACGGACGGCGTTCGGTTTCAGATGTGTAGGTTCGAGGCCGCCATCGGCCCCAGGGTGCGCGCAGGCTGCTAGACTCCCGCTCCTCGTGAGCCGCCAAGAAAAGTCAGCGACACCGACGCCACTCGGCGCCCGCCGAAGCGGGGACGAACCGAACTTCATCGTGGTGAAGGGGGCGCGCGAGCACAACCTGGCCATCGATGAGCTGAAGATCCCCAAGCGCGCGCTGGTGGTGTTCACCGGCGTGTCGGGGTCGGGAAAATCGTCGCTGGCGTTCGACACGCTCTACGCCGAGGGGCAACGCCGTTACGTCGAGTCGCTGTCCTCTTATGCGCGGCAGTTCCTCGGCCAGATGGAGAAGCCGAAGTACGAGCAGCTGCGGGGCCTCTCCCCGACCATCGCCATCGAGCAGAAGTCGGCGTCGTCGAACCCCCGCTCGACGGTCGGCACGGTCACGGAGATCTACGATTACCTGCGCGTGCTCTACGCGCGCGCCGGCGAGCAGCGCTGCCACCTGTGCGGCGGCGAGGTCTCGGCCCGTTCGGCGGCGGAGATCGTCGACGAGCTGCTCACGCTGCCGGCCAAGACGCGCGCCACGCTGATGGCGCGCAAGGCGGACAACCGCAAGGGGGAGTTCCGCGAGGTGTTCGAGGAGGCGCGCAAGGCGGGCTTCGCGCGCGTGCGCATCAACGGGCTCATCCAGCGGCTCGAGGACGTCACCGCGCTCGACAAGAAGAAGAAGCACACGATCGAAGTGGTGATCGACCGGGTCAGCATCGACGCGCGTGAGCGCGCCCGGCTGACCGACTCCGTCGAGACCGCCGTGAAGGTCGGCGGCGGCTCGGTGCTGGTGGCCGTCGAGGGGGAGGCGCGCGAGCGCGCCTACAGCGAGGCCCGCGCCTGCCCCAACTGCGGCGTCGGGCTCCCCGAGCTGTCGCCGCAGTCGTTCTCGTTCAACAGCCCGCTCGGCATGTGCGTCGACTGCAACGGGCTCGGCTCCAGCCTGGAGATCGATCCCGACCTCATCGTCCCCGACGGGAACCGGTCCATCTCCGAGGGGGCCATCGAACCCTGGGGCGACCGGGCCGGGCGCGACAGCGGCTGGACCGCCAACGTGGCCAACGCCGTCTCGCGCGAGTTCGCCATCCCGCTCGACAAGCCCTGGAAGAACCTGACGCCGCGCCAGCGCGAGATCATCATGTACGGCGCCGGCGACAAGCGGGTGAAGGTGAGCTGGAACGGAAAGCACGGCGCCGGCTCGTGGGCGATGCGCTTCTCGGGCGTGGTCAACACGATCAAGAAGCGGATGCAGGAGTCGAGCTCCGAGGTGACGCGCCAGTGGTACGGCAAGTACTTCCGCGACCAGCTCTGCCGCGCGTGCGCCGGCCAGCGCCTGCGCCCCGAGTCGCGCGCCGTCGTCCTGGCCGAAAAGAGCCTGGTGGCCGTCACCGCCATGACCGTGGCCGGCGCCGCGCAGCACTTCGGGAACCTGGGGCTCAAGGGGGCGCGCGCCCAGATCGCCACGGAGATCTTGAAAGAGGTCAACGCCCGACTCGGCTTCCTGCTCGACGTGGGGCTCGAGTACCTGACGCTCGATCGCGCGGCGGCCACGCTGTCGGGCGGCGAGGCCCAGCGCATCCGCCTCGCCTCGCAGCTCGGGTCGGAGCTCTCGGGCGTGATGTACGTGCTCGACGAACCGTCGATTGGCCTCCACCAGCGGGACAACCTTCGGCTCATCGCCACGCTGCGGCGGCTGCGCGACCTCGGCAACAGCGTCATCGTCGTCGAGCACGACGCCGAGACGATCGAGGCGGCCGACCACGTCGTCGATTTCGGCCCCGGCGCCGGACGCCTGGGCGGACGCGTCGTCGCCGAGGGGACGCCCCAGGACCTCAAGGCCGACCCGGCGTCGCTGACGGGAAAGTTCATGGCCGGGACGGAGCGGATCGAGATCCCGCGCGAGCGCCGCAAGCCGAAGGGCTTCATCACCGTCAAGGGGGCGCGCGAGCACAACCTCAAGAACGTCGACGTGGCCTTCCCGCTGGGCGTTCTGGTGGCGGTCACCGGGGTCTCCGGGGCCGGCAAGTCCTCGCTCATCGGCGGCATCCTGCAGCCGGCGCTGCGGCGCAAGCTGCTCGGGGCCTACGACCAGGTCGGCCACCACGCGGGCGTCACCGGGATCGAGCAGCTCGACAAGGTGATCGACATCGACCAAAACCCCATCGGCCGCACGCCGCGCTCGAACCCGGCCACCTACACCAAGGCGTTCGACGCCATCCGGGAGGTCTTCGCGCAGACGCCGGAGGCGCGCGCCTACGGCTACCAACCCGGCCGCTTCTCCTTCAACGTCCGCGGCGGCCGCTGCGAGGCGTGCGAGGGGGACGGCGTCCGCCAGGTCGAGATGCACTTCCTGCCCGACGTCTACGTCACCTGCGAGGTCTGCCGCGGCCGGCGCTACAACGACGCCACGCTGCGGGTTCAATGGAAGGGACGGAGCATCGCCGACGTCCTGGAGACGTCCGTCTCCGACGCGCTGGGCCTGTTCGAGCACCACCGCCAGCTGCGCGGCATCCTGCAGACGCTGCAGGACGTCGGGTTGGGCTACATCGCGCTCGGCCAGTCGGCGACCACGCTGTCGGGCGGCGAGGCGCAGCGGATCAAGCTGTCGCGCGAGCTCGCCAAGCGCGACACCGGGCGCACCTTCTACATCCTCGACGAGCCGACCACCGGCCTGCACTTCGAGGACGTACGCAAGCTGCTCTCCGTCCTCGGTCGCCTGGTGGCCGCCGGCAACACCGTCCTGGTCATCGAGCACAACCTCGACGTCATCAAGACCGCCGACTACGTCATCGACCTCGGCCCCGAAGGCGGCGCGCGCGGCGGCGAGATCGTCGCCGCCGGCACGCCCGAGGAGGTGGCCCGCGCCGCCGGCTCCTACACCGGCCAGTTCCTGGCGCCACTCTTGGCCCCGCTCCTGGGCGTCCGCCGCGGCCGCGCCACGACGGCCGCCTGAAATCAAGACTGGTCAGGTCGGATCACCACGTCGATTTCGCTCTTCGAGCGTCGCCTCCAACACGGGAAGCTGCGCCAGATCTTTGGGTCGCCCAGCTCGTCGCTTGACTTCGATGAGCCGCGGCAGATCGAGGACTCGAATCGTCAGTCCTTCGGCCAGCGCGATCTCACGCGTCGACGGCAACAAGCTCTCATAGTCCTGGCCATCGTCGATGGTTCCGAGGCAATCGAGATCACCCCAGTCGGTCGTCAGAAGCTGATGCCCAGGGGACATCAAGTTGCCTGAGGTCGGACGTAGCTCTCTCGGATCATGCCGGTAGGTGGACCCCAGATGCTCCAAGACCTTCAAAAGCCGGGTCACGTTCTCGGGGGTCCGCCGGTGCACGATGTCCACGTCGAGGGTAGTGACGGGCGCGCCCGCCAAAACGCCGGCCGTCATTCCGACCACGATGAACTCGACCCGTTCGGTCGCCAACGCTCGAAGAATGTCAGCGAAGCGGGCGCTCTTCATTCAGCTCTCGGATCGCCAGGGCAGACTCGACGAACTCCTGCACCCGACGCAATCGCTCTTCGGCAGAAAGGTCCAACATCTGACGGATCTGGGCTCGATCGACCGGATCCAGTCGATCAGCCACCACCGCAAGGATGTCCCTGGCTGTCGACGGCTCTGCCACACCACCAAGCCTACCTCGATCCTCCAAGCGTGAAGTATAGGAACTGCGAGACCACCCCTACAGGTCGTCCAAGCTCTTCAGCATCTCGGGGATGAAGTGCCGTCGGATCTCGATCAACGACGGCTGCGCCGCCGGCTCGACGAGGGTAAGCTTTTCCCCGTCGGGTCCGAGGACGTTGCCTTCGACGAGATCCTCGCCGAACACCATCCGTTGGGTCGGTGGCGGCTCGTCCGGTGCGGGCACCGGCGTGGTCACGATCCTCGGCGCCGGCTTCTTGGCGGGCGCGGCCTCGATGAGCGATCCGGCGATGACGCGCGTCCGCGCGAAGTGCCGCCCGCCGTAGGGCGCGGCCAGCGTCATCTCGTGGACGGTCAGCGCGCGCGCCGGCGACAGGCCCAGCGACGCCACGGCGACGAACGCCACGCCGAGCGCGCTCATCTGGACGCCCGGCAGCACGAACATCGCCCGCAGCGCGCCCAACCGCGCCCGCAGCGTGGTGAGCGCCCGGTGGACGCGCGTGCGGGCGGTGACGGGCGGCGCCCCGACCCGCGCCGCCACCTCGTCATAGGAGAGGTCGGCGTGGAAACGCGCCAGGGCCGCGCGCCGTTGCGGCCGCGGCAGCGCCGCCAGCGCGCGCCGCACCAGGCCCCGGCGCTCGCGCCCCAGGAGCGCCGACTCCGGATCGACCGGCGGCGCCGGCGGCTCGATCTCCACCGCCAACTCCTCGTGCCGCCGCATCGTACGCCAGCGATCGATCGCCGCGTTCCGGCTCACGCGCTCAAGCCAGGCGCCCGGCTCTCGCGGCACCTCGGACCTCTCCAGGGTCGCGAGCACCAGGTCCTGCGCCAGGTCCTCGCCATCGCCCCGCATATGGCGGATCGCGATCGCACGCGCTTCGGTCCAGAGCTTCCGGTTCATGCTCATCCCTCCAACAGGATCGACGAGCCACCCGCGAATCCGTTCCCATTGTAGCGCCTCCCATCCATCTCCCGGCACGCCGACAACCTAACCTTGGGACGTGGCGTCAGCGACGGACGGTCCAACCAGCAAGAAAAGCTCCTCGCTCGAGCCGGCCGTAAGCCGGGTTCTGTTCCGGCGTTGCCGCCGGCGATGGTCATTCCTCTGGGCCGCCCGTTGCCGGACGGCTCGTGCGACCAACTCGAGATCGAATCAGCGCGGGCCACGCCGGCGGGTTGCCCCGCGATCTCGGACCGGTCTTGCTCCAGGTGGGGTTTGCCGTGCCCCCCTCGTCACCGAGGGGGCGGTGCGCTCTTACCGCGCCGTTTCACCCTTACCGGCCCTTGCGGACCGGCGGTCTATTTTCTGTTGCACTGTCCTTCGAGTCACCCCGACTGGCCGTTAGCCAGCACCCTGCCCTGCGGAGCCCGGACTTTCCTCGACGGGCGCCCGAAGGGCCCGCCGCGACCACCTCACCGGCTCGAGCGAGAAGCGAAGGGACTATACCAGGGCTCAGCCCGAGGCGGGGCTGGAGCTGGCCTCGCCGGCCTTGTCGTCCTTCATCAGATCCTCCCAGTAGATGATCCGATGGCAGGACGGACAGGTCTCGATGGTCTGGCCGCGCTGGATGACGATGAAGAGCTGCGGCGGAATGTTCATGTTGCACCCCTGGCAGGTGCCGTTGCGGACGCTGACGACCGCCAGGCCGCGCCGCATCCGGATGTTGCCGTACCGCTTGAGCACCTCGGGTTTGACGGCGGCGGCCAGCTTGTCGCGCTCGGCGCGCTGCGCGGCGATCTGCGCCTCGATCTCGGCCATGCGCGCCTTGGCGTCGTCGGCGTCCTTGGCGATCGACGCCTTGAGCGCCTCGACGTCGCCGGCCTTGTCGGCGAGCAGCTTCTTCTTGGCGTCCACCGCCTCGACCAGCTTGGCGATCTCGCCCTCGCGCGTCGTCAGGCCCTCGCGCCGCTGCTCGATCTCGCGCTGGGCGGCCATGTACTCCTTCGAATTCTTGGCCTGCGAGAGCTTGTGCTTGGCGCCCGCCACCTGGATCTCGTCGTCGGTGAGGAGCCCCTTCTGCTCGCCGTAGTATTTCTCGGTGTCGCCGAGCGCCTGCCGCTCGTTGTTCAGGAGACCCTCGACGCGGGCGAGGTCGTTCTGCGTGGCGGCCAGTTTGGCCGGGATAGCCTTGAGCGCGCTCTCCAGTTCTTGAATCTTCGCGTCGTGTGCCTGCAGCTCTTCCAGTCGCTTAAGCTGATCGCGCAATGCCTTCCTCCGTATGGGACAGCCGTATGATCCTATGCCGAGTGACCGTATGAACGATGGATCCGACCGACGTTCCCGTCGCGTCGAGAGTGGGCCCACCTGGATTCGAACCAGGGACCAGGCGGTTATGAGCCGCCAGCTCTGACCGCTGAGCTATGGGCCCAGCCTTGTACGGAAACGCCGTGTACAAAGAGGACGGAAACTTACACCGTGGATCCCCGACTGTCGAGGCGAACGACCGTCGGAATCCAAGGTTAGCTCCGGTCGCGCTGCGGGCGGCGCCGGCGCCGCCCGGCGCGGGAAAACGCCGCCCCGGCCAGGAGGACCCAAACGCCGAGGCCGGTGGCCAGGCTCCCCCCCCGGCCGCCGACCCCGCAGTGGCACCCGGAGCTCTGAGGAGGGCCGGGGCGCCCCGCGTCGGGCGCGCCTCCGTCGGGACCGCCGCAGACGCTCAGGTCCCAGATGGCCTGCATCTCCTCGTAGTTGCAGGTGGCGAGGCAGACCTGCTGCACGCACGGCTCGATCCCGGCGACCTGGTCGTAGCGCATCACTGGGGTGACGGTGGCCCCCTCGTCGGTCGAGACGGCCAGCGCCCACCCATCGCTGTAGTTCTTGCCCGAGAGGTAGAGGGTCGACTGTCCCCCGACCACCCGCTCGCCGAGGCCGACCAGGTGCGGCTGCGGCGCCAGGGTCCACGGCTGGAAGGTCATCGCGCCGTCGGTCGACCGGTACCCCGCGCCCATCGTCCCGCCGCCGCCGCCGGGCAGGTTCAAGAGGCCGCCGACCAGGACCGTTCCGCTGGCCAGGCGCGCGAAGGCGCTCACCGCGCCGTTGGCGATGGCGAGCGGCGTGGCGAAGGTGATCCCGCCGTCACGGGTCACGGCCAGCGTCTCGCTGGACGCGCCGGTGGCGCGCAGGTAGACGAGGTTGGCGTCGGCGGGGTCGACCGCCAGGATGCGGACGATCGCAGAGCCGAGCGGCGCCAGCAGATCGGTGGGCGTCCAGGTCGCGCCCCCGTCAATCGAGCGGACCAGCACCGGATCGTACCCGCCGCTCCCGACGGTGTAGGTGGTGAGGTAGATGATCTGCGGGTTGCTCCGCGCGATCTCGATGCCGACGATCGCCGCGCCGGCGGGCGCCGTGTAGAGCGGCGTCGCGCCGAACGTCGTGCCGCCATCGGCCGAGACGTAAACCGACACCGCCCCGGTCCCCGCGTCGGTGGGCGGCGCGGCCGCGGCCAGCACGTGCGCCGGATCGGTCGCGTCGGGAAAGAAGTCGGAGACCTTGAGACCGCCGAGCGCCCCCCCCGCCGACTGCCAGCCGCAGGCCTCGTCGTCGGAGAACCCCAGCCCGGTGACGGGCGACTGCGCGTAGAAACGGTCGGCCGGCGGCGGGCCCATGACGTAGACGTTCGCCGAGGCGCTGGCCGCCTGTTCGCAAGTCCAGGTCCAGGTCACGCCGCCGTCGTCCGAGAGAATGAGCCCGAAGTTCGTCGCCAGCCCGATCTCCTGGGGCTTGTCGAGCGGCAACAGGACCCCCAGCGATCCAGGAATGCCGTTGTTGGCGCGCGCCGCGCCGCCCAGCGGTCCCAAGAGGGCGACCAGGAGGGCGACCAAGAAGGCGACCAACGCCGGCACGGTCGCGGCGCCGACGGTCTGGACAGAGTGGCTAGCCAAGGCGCGCTTTAAAGACGAGGCGCGCATCGATTCGTGCCATTATGCGCGCGCTTCGTCCCCGCGCCGATGCTCAAAATCGAGTTCGAATCGTACACGCTGCCCAACGGGCTCCAGGTGATCTTTCACACGGACCGTTCGAGCCCGCTCGTGGCGGTCGACCTCTGGTACCACGTGGGCTCGAAGGACGAGGCGCCGGGACGGACCGGCTTCGCCCACCTGTTCGAGCACCTCATGTTCATGGGGTCGCGCCACGCGCCCTACCCGGCGTTCGACGCCATCATGGAGAGCTGGGGAGGCCACAACAACGGCACCACCAGCAACGACCGCACCAACTACTACGAGATCGGGCCACGCAACCTGCTCGAGACGTTCCTCTGGCTGGAGGCCGATCGCCTGGCCACGCTCCCTGACGTCATCACCAAGGAGGAGCTCGATAAGCAGCTCAAGGTGGTCCAGAATGAGCGCCGCCAGTCGTACGAGAACCGCCCCTACGGCCGCGCCGAGCTGGCCATTCCGGAGGCGATGTACCCCGCCGACCACCCCTACCACTGGCCGACCATCGGCTCGCACGAGGATCTCGAGGCGGCCACCGTCGACGACGTGCGCGCCTTCTTCGATCGCTTCTACCGCCCGTCGAACGCCAGCCTGGTGGTGGCCGGCGACTTCGATCCGGCGCAGGCGCGCGCCATGATCGACCGCTATTTCGGCTGGCAACCCCGCCGCAACCCGCCCGAGCGGCGGGCGCCGCCGCCCGCGCCGCGCTTGCCGGCCGACATCGACATCTCCATGACCGATCGGGTGCAGCTGCCACGGCTGCGCCTCGCCTGGCACACGCCGGCGCTGTTCTCGCCGGGAGACGCCGACCTGGACCTGGCCGCGCACGTCCTCGGGGGCGGCAAGTCGAGCCGCCTCTACCGGGCGCTGGTGTTCGAGCGTCGCATCGCCCAGGACGTCTTCGCCTACCAGGGGTCGCAAATGCTCGGGAGCCTGTTTCACGTCGGCGCGACCGCCAAGCCAGATCACGCCCTCGAGGAGATCGCCGCGGCCGTAGACGCGGAGCTCTCGCGCCTGGCGGCTGACGGGCCGACCGAGGAGGAGCTGACGCGCGCCCGGAACACGCACCTGGCCGACTTCTACAAGAGCCTCGACCATCTGCAGACGCGGGCCGACCTGCTCAACCACTACCAGAACCTGCTCGGCGATCCCGACGGCGTCGAGCGCGACGTCGCCCGCTACACCGCCGCGACCTGCGCCTCGGTGCGCGACACCTTCGCCCGCACCCTGGCCGGCAAGCGCCTGGCGCTACGCACGTTGCCGGAGCGCGTGGACGCAGCCGGGCTTGGCCCGGCGGAGTCCGTCGCGGGAGGGTCCGGGAACCCTTCCAGGGTTGCCGGTTTTGCGGTGAGCGCGTGATCGAGGCGCCCGACTCGATGAAGGGGGCGCCGGCCGTCGGGCCGCTGCCCAGCGTGGCGCTGCCGCCGATGATTCGCTTCACGCTCTCCTCGGGCCTCGAGGTGGCGGCCGTCCGGCGCGAGGTGGCGCCGATCGT
Source organism: Polyangia bacterium (assembly GCA_036498765.1). Classification (GTDB taxonomy): domain Bacteria; phylum Myxococcota_A; class Polyangia; order Fen-1088; family Fen-1088; genus JADGRB01. Next base: position 126 of record DASYEX010000375.1, on the reverse strand, counting down.
GTCGGTGGCGCTCATGATCCGCACCGGCGCGGGCGAGGACGGGCCCGCGCTGTCGGGGCTGGCCTCGCTGACCGCCGAGATGCTCGACGAGGGGGCCGGCGCGCGCGATGCGCTGACGCTGGCGGA
>DASYEX010000374.1:0-9710 GCA_036498765.1 Polyangia bacterium | reverse complement strand
GCAAAGGGAGCGGCGCGGCCGGCGGCGCCGGCGGCCTGAACGTCACGGGCGTCGGGGGCATCACCGCCGCCGGCGGCGGCGCCGGCATGGGGAGCGGCGCCGCGGGGACGGCCGGCGGGGGCGCGAGCGGCAGCAGGGGCGGCCAAGGGGGCGTGGCCGGCGCGACCGGCAAAGCCGGCGCGACGGGAACGGGCGGTGGCGCGGCGGGCGTGACCGGCGCGGCCGGCGGCAACGGCGGCGGCGGCGCGGGCTCCACCGGCGCCGGAGGCGCGGTGAGCTGCGGCTCGTGCGACGACGAAAACCCGTGCACCAAGGACGCCTGCGTCAGCGCGACGGGCGCCTGCACGCACACGGTGATCACGGGATCGTGCGACGACGGAAACGCCTGCACGGCGAACGACACCTGCACGAACGGGATCTGCGGCGGCACGCCGGTGAGCTGCGACGACGGCAATCCCTGCACCGACGATTCGTGCAACGCGAAGAGCGGCTGCCTGCACGCCAACAACACGGTCGCTTGCGACGACGGCAGCGCCTGCACCACGGGCGACGCCTGCTCGGGCGGCAAGTGCGTCGGCGGAACGGCCCTCAACTGCAACGACAGCAACCCCTGCACCCAGGACAGCTGCGACCCTGCGGCGGGTTGCGTACACGCCGCCGACAACTCGACCTGCTGCTCGAACGGCTTCCAGTGCGTCTCGGGCAAGTGCAGCACCAACATCCTTTGCCACTGAGGCCGACGATGACCACGTCCCGAACGAATCGAACGAATCGAACGAATCGAACGACGAGCCGTGATCCCGGCCGTCGCCGTGGCGAGCCGGCTCGGCCACGGAGTCGCCCACTCGGCGCCTCCGCGCACTGAGCAACGCGCGGTAAAGATGGGTCTTTCGCGCTTTGCGAGGGCGCGCGCAATCAGCGGCCGGCCGGCCGGGAATCTTCCGGCGCCCGGATCGTTAATCGGGCGCTGACCCGACCGAACAAATTGTGAGACACTTTCGCGCATGCACTTAACTTCGCTCGAACGAGGGCGCCCGTTTGCCTGGGCGCGGGGATTGTTCGTGGGCGGCGCGCTCGCCGCCTTCTTGCTCGGGTGCGGCCAGCCGCCGGGCGTGCCAGGGAGCGGCTCCGCCACCGCCGCACCGGCGTCCGACGACAGCGCCGCCTTCGCCGAGCGGATGCGGGCCGCCGGCGCCGAGGCCCGGGCGCGCGCGGCGCGTGCCGCGTCGACGCCGCCCACCGCGTGGCCGGCCCCCCAGCCGAACCCCGGCGGCGGGAGCTACATCGACATGCGCGGCCGCCCGGATCACGTCCACCGGCTCGAGAAGCAGCCCGATGGGACCTGGCGCCAGGTCTGCCGCAGCACCGCGCGACCGCTCACCGCCGGGAGCGGCCAATGACCCGGGCGGTCTCTCTGACGGCGCGCGCGGCGACGCTCGCGCTGGCGGCTGCCACCGTCCTCTGCCCGGCGCGCGCCCGCGCTTCGGCGAACATCATGATCCAGAACACCGACACCGCGGGGCAAGGGTTCAACGATCCGACGGTCGTCACGCCGGTGGGCGGAAACAGCGGAACGACGCTGGGCAAGCAGCGCCTGAACACCTTCAATCAGGCGGCCAGCCTCTGGGGGATGATGCTCGACAGCAACGTCACCATCGTCATCGACGCCTCCTTCGCCGCGCTCGAGTGCGACTCGACCGGGATCACCCTCGGTCAGGCCAGCCCGGCCAACTGGGAGATCGGAACGGCGGGCGCGGCGGCCGGCCTCCTGGTCCCCGAGGCGCTGGCCGACCGCCTGGCGGGCCAGGATCTCCACCCGGGTCAACCGGACATTCAGGCGCAGTTCAACGGCGCGCTCTCGCAGTGTAGCGGGGGGATGCAGGACTGGTACTACGGGTTCGACGGCAAGCCGAGCGCGAACGACATCGACCTGCTCTCGACGCTGCTGCACGAGTTCGGGCACGGGCTCGGGTTCTCGTCGACGGTCGACAACCAGACGGGTGAGCTGCTGGGCAGCGGCCTGGTCGACGTCTTCACCGCCCACCTCTACGACAACCAGACCAACATGCTCTGGTCGGCCATGTCCGACGCCCAGCGCGCCGCTTCCGTCCAGAACGTGCGCCACCTCGTCTGGCAGGGGGACAACGTCAAGGCGACGGCCCCGGTCGTGCTGGCCAAGGGTTTCCCGCGTATCACGCCCTCCGCGTCCATCAGCGGTTTTCTGGGCCCGCTTGGCGAAGCCACGTTCGGCCCGTTTCTCTCCGCAGGCACCGTGCAGGGATCGGTGGTCACGGGCAGCGCGTCCGACATCTGCAACGACACCGTGGCCAACTTCCAGGGAAAGATCGTCCTCTTTCAAGGAGGCCTCTGCGAGCCGATCGGCCTGGCGGGCCTGGCCGAAACCACGGGCGCGCTGGCGGTGCTCATCTCGGATGAGAACGCGGTGTCGCCGCCTTCGAGCATCGAGGCCGCCCCGACGACGGTCTCGCAATTCACGGTCACCATCCCCACGGTCGGCGTGACCGTCCAGGACGCCGCGCTGCTCGCGGGCAAGACCGTCACGCTCGACGCCGTCGGCACCGAGCTGGTCGGGGCGGACACCCAGGGGCGCATGTACATGTACGCGAGCGACCCGATCGTCGACGGTTCGACCGTGTCGCACTGGGATCCCATCGCGCGCCCGAACCTGATGGAGGAGCCGAACGACTCGTTCATCATCAGCCACGACATCCGGATGGAGGCGGCCGTCATGCGCGACATCGGCTGGACGCCCTTCGCCGGTTCCGGGGGTACGAACGGCAGCGGCGGAACGACCGGTACGGGCGGAACGACAGGTACCGGCGGCACGACCGGCACCGGCGGCGCGGCCGGAGGGACCGGCTCCGCCGGAACCAAGGGGAGCGGCGGAACGACAGCCTCCGGGGGAAGCAACGGCACCGGCGGCACGACAGGCGCGGCCGGCGCGGTCGGTTCCGCCGGAGCCAGGGGGAGCGGCGGAACGGCCGCCTCCGGGGGAAGCAACGGCAGCGGTGGAACGGCCGCCTCGGGGGGAGAAAACGGCAGTGGTGGAACGACCGCCTCCGGGGGGAGCAAGGGCAGCGGCGGAAGCTCGGGCGGAGGCGGTGGAGGCGGCTGCAGTTGCGCCGTCGGCGAGAGCTCCCAGCCCGGGGCGACGCTGGTCCTGTTCACCGGCGTCGGTCTCGTCGTCAGCCGCCGTCGCCGGTCTCGCAACGCTTAGCCAGCTGCGGGTGGCCGGGCGGCGTCAAAAGAACGGTCAGACGGTCCGCCGCCCGTAAGATCTTTCGTAGCACTCCTGCGTGCCACTGCGGCGAGACGACCGCCGGGAGCTGGATCGGCTCTTGCTCCTCGCGAGAGAGGATCATGCGATCTCGCTCGCTCGCTCTGCCAATCGCGCTCGCGCTGGGCAGCGTCTCCTGTGCCGAGGGGAAGCTGCTCCCCGCGGCGTCCGCCCACGTCATCGCCGGCGCCCCCGAGACCGCCACCGCCGAAAGGGACGGGGTACGGGTCTCCGCCGATGGCGACGACTGGAGCGCGTCGCCTGCCGACCTGCCGCAGCGGCTCACCCCCGTGAAGGTGCGGATCCTCAACCACAGCGGTTCGCCGGTGCTGGTCGAGTACCGGCAGTTCGTCCTGGTGGGCGCGCACGGACGTGTCTACCGCGCCATTCCACCGGTCTCGCTCGACCACGCGCAGGGATCCGACGGGACGATCGAGCCGGTCTATGCGGCGTCGAACTTCTTCGTCGGTCCCCGCTTCCATGATGTCTACCCGACGCTGGCGGCCTGGTCGCAGCCGCTGGACCGCGAAGGCGACACCTCCGCAGAGCGCTACCAGCTGTGGGGCCACGACCTGCCGACGCGCTCGATCCGGCGCATGGGCCTCCCCGAGGGGGTGCTGGCCGACGGCGGCGAGATCTCGGGCTTCCTCTACTTCGAGAACGCGACCAAGCGAGAGAGCCGCCTCACCTTCCGCGCCGACATCGACGGCGCGCAGGACGGCGGCCAGCTGACCAAGATCGAGCTCCCTTTCCGGGTTCAATGAGGCTCGGGCGGGCCCGCGCCTGGGTGGCGCTCGCGTGCGGCGGCTGCCTCGTCGGCGGGGTCGCGCGGGCCGCTCCGTGGCGGGGCCCCACGCTGCCGTCCAAGCGTTGGACCACGACGCGCCAGCCGCCGCCCCCGTCCCCGCCGACTCCGACCAACCGGGCAGCGACCGAGCCGCCCGGGCCGGCCTTCAGCGAAGCAGACTTCAACGACTGCCACAAGCTTCCGCACGGCAAACACACGGTCCCGGTGACCCTCAAGCCCGAGACGGACGTGGACCACCTCATCGTCTGGCTGTCGTCGGTGACCTGCAAGTCGTTCGTCTACTCGGGCGCTCTCACCGCGCGGAATCGCAACGTCACCATCGTCGCCCCCGCGCAGGTTTCGCCCGCCGAGGCCTATCGCCTGGTCCTCGACGCGCTGAATTCAGTCGGACTGACGCTCCAGCCCGCGGGCGGCTTCTATCAGATCATCGAGACACAACGGGCCCGCTCGAAGCCCATCCCCCTCTACGGCTACGACGGGCAGCGCCTCCGCTACCGGCGACAGCCCGCGGGCGGCTGAAGCTTCAGCCACCGACGGGGCGGCGCACGAGGAGCGGCGTATCGTCGCCGGCCGCCAGCCCTCCCGAGACCGGCGGCGACCGCATCAGGTCAGTTTGGGGAGCGCCTCGGCCATCCGGCGCACGCCCTCCTCGACGTTCTTCATCGAGGTGGCGTACGAGAGGCGGACGAAGCCCGGCGCGTGGAACGCCGAGCCCATGACGACGGCGACGCGCGCGGCCTCGATCAGCCACTCGCAGAGCTGGACGTCGTTCTCGATCTTCTTCCCTTCGGGCGTCTTCTTGCCGATGAACGCCGAGAGGTTCGGGAACGCATAGAACGCCCCCTTCGGCTCGACGCAGGTGACGCCGGGGATCTCACGCAGGCGCGCGACCATCACCTTGCGGCGCTTGTCGAACTCGACGCGCATCTTCTCCAGCTCGTCGGTCGGCCCCTCGATGGCCGCCAGCGCCGCCGCCTGGGCCACAGCCGCCGCGTGCGTGGTCGACTGCCCCTGGATGGTGGCCATCGCCTCGACGACGTGCTTGGGCGCCACGGTGAACCCGACGCGCCAGCCGGTCATGGCGAACGCCTTCGAGACGCCATCGATGATCAATGTATGCGCGCGGACCTTCGGGCTGACGGTCGCCGGCTGGAAGAACTTGCCGTCTGAGTAGACCAATGTCCGGTAGATGTCGTCGGTCATCAGCCAGACGTTCCTCTCCACCGCCAGCTGAGCCAGCCCGCGCAGCGTCGCCTCGTCGTAGATGGCGCCGGTCGGGTTCGACGGCGAGCAGACCAGGATCATCTTGGTGCGCGGCGTGATCGCCTTGGCCACGTCCTCGACGCGGACCTGGAAGTTCTCGTCTGCTTTCGTGGATACGTTGACCGGCCGCCCGCCCGCCAGCTTGACGATGTCGTTGTAGCTGACCCAGGCCGGGGTCGGGATGATCACCTCGTCGCCCTCGTCGATGAGCGCAAAGACCGCATTAAAGATTGATTGCTTGGCGCCCGAGCTGACGATCACCTCCGACGGGTCGACGGTGAAGCCGTGGGCGTTGCCGATCCACTTGGCCACCGCCTTGCGCAGCGGGACCGTCCCCTCGACCAGCGTGTACTTGGTGGCGCCGGCATCCAGCGCCTTCTTGGCCGCCTCCTTGATGTGCACCGGCGTGTCGAAGTCGGGCTCCCCGGCGCCGAAGCTGACGACGTCGATCCCCTCGGCCTTGAGCTTGGCCGCCTTGGCCGAGACGGCGAGCGTGGGGGACGGTTCGACGACGGACAACCTGCGGGCGAGCTTCACGGGCGGACTCCTTGTTGGCGTTTTGTGGCGAGCGCGGCGGCCACGCCGGCCGGAACCATACGCGAGACGTCGCCCCCCATCAACGCGACCTCTTTGACCAGCGAGGACGAGACGTAGAAGCTCTCCTCGCCGGTCATCAGGAACATCGTCTCGACGTCCGGCGCCAGGCGCCGGTTCATGTGGGCGGACTGAAACTCGTACTCGAAGTCGGCCAGCGCCCGCAGGCCGCGGATCACCACGGTCGCGCCGCGCTTGCGGCAATAGTCGGCCAGCAGGCCCTGGAAGGCGTCGATCTCCAACCGGGGGTCGCTCCCCAGCGCCTCCGCGATCAACGTCCGCCGCTCGGCCAGCGAGAACAGCGGCGTCTTGCGGACGTTGTCCGCCAGCGCCACCACCACGCGGTCGAAGATCTTGAGCGACCGCCGCAGGATATCGACGTGCCCGTTGGTGATCGGGTCGAACGTCCCCGGGTAGACCGCCAGACTCACGACCCTACGACCCGGAGCACCGGTAAAACGAGAGCTCGGTGTCGCCGTACTGCCGGCGGTCGGTCAGGAACAGGCCGCCGACCGACGCCGGCGACGGGTGCCGCCGGTCGTGCTCGACGATGACGACGGCACAGGCGGTCAGGAGGTCCCCGCCGGACAGCTCGGCGAGGACGCCGTCCGTCTCCTTGATGTACGGCGGGTCTAGGAAGACCCAGGAGAACCGCTGGTCGCCATGGGCGAGCTTGCGGAGGGCGCTGCGGACGTCGGCACCGATCACGGTCCCCTTGTCCTCCGCCCCCGCCTCGCGCAGGTTCCGGCGGAGCGCCGAAAGCGCCGCCCCGTCGCGCTCGACGAAGACGGCCGAGGGCGCCCCGCGCGAGAGCGCCTCCAGGCCCAGGGCCCCGCTGCCGGCGTAGAGGTCCAGCACCGCCCCCGGGGGTGGCCCCAGGATGTTGAACAGGGCCTCGCGCACCCTCGAGGCGGTCGGACGCGTTCGAGAACCACGCGGAACAAAGAGACGCCGGCCACGATCTTGGCCGCCGGTGAGACGCATAGGCGGCACCCTTCCTACCAAGCCTGCCCCTGAAGATCAATTACCCGCCCGTTCCGCATGACGTCATGCTGCGTTGCAGCTCAGGCGTTGTCCGCATCGGGACGCGTCGAAGGGCAGTCGAAGGGCAGTCGAAGGGCAGTCGAAGGCCCGCTCGAAAACCGCATAAACCCGCCACTTTGGGGCGTCTGCAGCTCTGCGCTGAGATAGAATCGGGGCGCGACATGTCAGGTGCTTGTGCCTTCTTCGACGTCGATCGGACCCTGGTCTCCTGCAATACCGGCAGGCTCTTCCTGCGCGATCTGAGGCGGCGCGGGGAGATTTCGTTCTTCCGGGCGCTGCGCGCGCTGGGCTGGATGGCGCAGTACCACCTCTCGCTCATCGACCTGCAGTGGGTCGCGGCACGGGTCGCCTCGCAGATGGCCGGCTGGGTCGAGCGCGACTTCGCCGACCGCTGCCGGCGCTGGGTCGAGGACGACGTCCTGCCGCTGATCGTCCCCGGCGCCCACAGCCGGATCGAGCGCCACCGCACCGACGGCCACGTGCTCGCCATCCTCTCGTCGTCGCCCACCTACGTGACCCGTCCGATCGGCGAGGCGCTGGGGATCGAAGAGGTGATGTCGACCCAGTTCGAGGTGACGGGGGGCCTCTTCACCGGCAAGCTGGTCGGCCCGGCCTGCGTGGGCCCGGGCAAGGTCCACTGGGCCGAGGACCTGGGCGCGCGCCGCCAGATCGACCTTGGACAGAGCTGGTTCTACACCGACTCGTACACCGACCTGCCGATGCTCGAGCGGGTCGGCAACCAGGTGGTCGTCAACCCCGACCCACGCCTGAAGCGCACCGCCAGGCGGCGCGGCTGGCCGGTCCAGGACTGGCGCCAGCCCGGACCTCCCCACCCCGTCCCCACGGAGCAAACAGCTTGAGCGTCTATTCCGCTCCCTGGTACATGCCCGCCGTTCAGCGAATCCTGGATCTCGCGCTGGAGGAGGACGTCGGCCGCGGCGACGCGACCACGGCCGCGGTGATCGACGAGACCCAGGAGGCCGAGGCGGAGATCGTCGCCAAGGAGCGGGCCGTCGTCTGCGGCCTGGGCGTGGTCGAGGCCGTCTTCACCCGCTTCGACTGGCGGACCCGCCTGCGCATGAAGGTGTCCGACGGCGATCCGGTTCAGCCCGGCGACGTCGTCGCCTCGGTGCGCGGGCCGGCGGCGGCGCTGCTGGCCGGCGAGCGGACCGCGCTCAACTTCCTGCAGCACCTGTCCGGCATCGCCACCGTCACCCAGGCGTACGTGGCGGCCACCGAGGGGGCCAAGCTGCGCGTGACCGACACCCGCAAGACGACGCCGGGCCTGCGCGCGCTCGAGAAGTACGCGGTGCGCACCGGCGGCGGCGTCAACCACCGCCCCGACCTCGGGTCCGGGATCTTGATCAAGGACAACCACGTCGCGCTCGCCGGCTCCGTCCGCGAGGCCGTGCGCCGCGCGCGCGCCAACGCCCCGCACACCCTGCGCGTGGTGGTCGAGGTCGACACCATGGTCCAGCTCGACGAGGCGATCGAGGCGGGGGCCGAGGGCGTCCTGCTCGACAACTTCCAGACCCGCGACATGACCGACGCCGTCAAGCGCATCCGCGACCGCCGCCCCCAGATGGTCGTCGAGGCCTCGGGCGGCATCACCCTCGACCGCGTGCGCGAGGTCAGCAAGACCGGCGTCGATGTCATCTCCGTCGGCGCCCTCACCCACTCGGCGCGCGCGATCAATTACTCGTTCGAGATCCATCCGGTGGATGGGTCGTCAGCGCGCGAGCCGTCCGGCGGGTAGCCCCCGATTCACGCTCACCTGCCTGTTAGGTAGAATCGCGCTTCATGCCGCCGACCATCGCGACGGAGCCCGGGGACGCCCTTCCTGCGTCGCCGACCGGCGCGCGGGCGCGGCCGAAGTCGGGCAGCGCGGTGGCGCACACCTCGCTCAAGTACCGGCCCGACGTCGACGGTCTGCGGGCGGTGGCCGTTCTGGCGGTCGTGATCTTTCACCTCAACGTTCGGCCGGCCCACGGCGGCTTCGTGGGCGTCGACATTTTTTTCGTCATCTCCGGGTACCTCATCGGCTCGATCATCCTCACCCAGACCCGCGCGGGGACCTTCACGTTCTCGTCGTTCTACGAGCGCCGCATCCGCCGCATTCTCCCGGCGCTGATGGGCGTGCTGCTGGCGGTGACCCCGCTCGCCTACCGCTGGCTGCTCCCCAAGGAGCTGGTCGAATACGGCCGCTCGCTGCTGGCCGCGAACTTCTCGGCCTCGAACTTCTATTTCTGGCAGCAGTCGGGGTACTTCGATTCGCCGGCCTCGAAGCCGCTCTTGCACACCTGGTCGCTGGGGGTCGAGGAGCAGTTCTACATCGCGCTGCCGATCCTCCTGGTCTTGCTGAGGCGGTACGCGCCCCGGCGCACGGCGACCTGGCTGGTCACGCTCGGCGCGGCGTCGCTGGCGGTCAGCGCCGTGGGGGCGTACCGCTCTCCGGTCTCGGCGTACTTTCTGATGCCGAGCCGGGCCTGGGAGCTGCTGCTGGGGACGATCATCGCGCTGGACGGGTTCCCGCGCCTGCGAAGCGCGGTCGTCCGCCACATCGCCGGGCTGGTCGGGCTGGCGCTGGTGCTCGTTCCCTGTCACCTCTACCAATCGTCCACGCCGTTCCCGGGGCTCGCCGCCCTCGTCCCTTGCGCCGGGACGGGGCTCATCATCGCGGCGGGGCGAGACGGACCCAACCTG
>DASYEX010000373.1:0-16494 GCA_036498765.1 Polyangia bacterium | reverse complement strand
ACCTCCTCCCCCGTTTGGGGATCCTCTTTACAGAAGGTGGTTATGTTTCTGGCTGGGGTAACGGGCTTTCTGCGCCCGATTGACGGTAAGCTCGAGCGCAAGGCGGTTCGCGTGGCCAACCATCCTCCGCAGGACGAGAACAGCGCGCCCAATCAAGCGGACGCGCCACTGTCGGTGAAGGACGCCCACCTCGCGAAGGGCGTGGCCGGCGACGAGCCGCCGCCGGAGGAGGGCGCGCCCCGGGCTGGCAAGCGTGACCGCGGCGCGGCGGGCGTCGCTTCGATCTGGGAAACCGTGAACCGCGGCGCCCGCGAGATGGGGGTCAAGCGCAGCTTCAAGACGCTCTCACCCTCAACCAGAAGGACGGCTTCGACTGCCCCAGCTGCGCCTGGCCCGATCCGGACGACGACCGCAAGGTGGCCGAGTTCTGCGAGAACGGCGCCAAGGCCGTGGCCGCCGAGGCCACGCGCGCGCGCGTGACGCCCGAGTTCTTCGCAGAGCATCCGATCGCCGACCTCTTGGCTCGGAGCGACCTCTGGCTCGACAAGCAAGGGCGCCTCACGCACCCGATGGTCCGGCGCCCCGGCGCCGACCGCTACCAGGAGATCTCGTGGCAGGCGGCGTTCGAGCTCATCGGCGAGACGCTGAACGGGCTCGCCTCGCCCGACGAGGCGTCGTTCTACACCTCGGGGCGGGCCAGCAACGAGGCGGCCTTTCTCTACGGCCTCTACGCACGGCAGTTTGGCACCAACAACCTCCCCGACTGCTCGAACATGTGCCACGAGTCGAGCGGGCTCGGGCTGACGGAGACGATCGGCATCGGCAAGTCGACGGTGAAGATCGAGGACTTCAGCTACGCCGACAGCATCTTCGTCATCGGCCAGAACCCGGGGACCTGCCATCCGCGCATGCTGACCGAGCTGCAGAGGGCCGCGCGCGCCGGGTGCAAGATCGTGAGCGTCAACCCGCTCGCCGAGACCGGGATGATCCGGTTCAAGAACCCCCAGGAGCCGCTGTCGCTGCTCGGCCCTGGGACCGAGATCGCCTCGCTGTTTCTGCCGGTGCGCGTGAACGGGGACGTCGCCCTGTTCAAGGGCCTGATGAAGGAGATGCTGGAGGCCGACCGGGTCTCGGGCGGCAAACGCCTGGCCCATGACTTCATCGACCACCAGACCGAGGGGTTCGAGGCGCTGGTGCGCGATCTCGACGCCACCTCGTGGGAGGCGATCGTCGAGGGGAGTGGCTGCACCCGCGAGCAGATCGCCGCGGGGGCCAAGATAGCGCTCGAGTCCGAACGGATGATCTGCAGCTGGGCGATGGGCATCACCCAGCACGAAAACGGCGTGGCCAACGTGCAGAGCATCGTCGACTTCGCGCTCTTGCGCGGGCAGATCGGGCGGCGCGGCGCCGGCCTCTGTCCCGTGCGCGGGCACAGCAACGTGCAAGGGGACCGCACCGTCGGGATCTGGGAGAAGATGAGCCCGGCGTTTCTCGCGGCGCTGGGGCGCGAGTTCCGGTTCTCGCCGCCGGAGCGGCACGGCTTCGACGCGGTGAAGACGGCCGCCGCGATGCACGACGGGCGGGTCAAGGTCTTCGTGGGGCTGGGGGGGAACTTCCTGAGCGCGATGTCGGACACGCACTACGTCGCCGAGGCACTGGCCCGCTGCCGGCTCACGGTGCAGATCTCGACCAAGCTCAATCGCGGCCACCTCATCGCCGGCCAGACCGCGCTCATCCTGCCGTGCCTGGGGCGCACCGAGCGCGACGTGCAGAAGTCGGGCGAGCAGTTCGTCACCGTCGAAGACACGACCGGCGTCGTCCACCAGTCGCGCGGCGTGCTGCCGCCCGGGTCCCTACACCTGCGCGGCGAGCCGGCCATTGTCGCCGGGATGGCGATGGCCACGCTGGGCGCGCGCACCACCGTCGACTGGCAGGGGCTCGTCGACGACTACGACCGAATCCGCGAGCACATCGAGCACGTCGTTCCGGGCTTCTCGCAGTACAACCGGCGCGTGCGTGAGCCGGGCGGCTTCTACCTGCCGAACGGTCCGCGCGAGGGGATCTTTCCGACCTCCTCGGGAAAGGCGCGCTTCACCGTGCACCCGCTCCCCACGCACGCGCTGGGTGACGGGCGGTTGCTGCTCACCACGTTGCGCAGCCACGACCAGTTCAACACGACGATCTACGGCGAGAACGACCGCTACCGCGGCATTCACGGCGGCCGGCGGGTGGTCTTCCTCAACGCCGAGGACATGCGCGCGCGCGGCATCGAGCGCGACCAGATCGTCGATCTGGTGAGCCACTTCGGGGCCGAGCGGCGCCGCGCCGAGCGCTTCAAGGCGGTGCCCTACGAGATCCCGCGGGGGTGCGCCGCCGCCTACTACCCGGAGACGAACGTGCTCGTGCCGGTGGCGGCTGTCGCCGCGGGCAGCAACCAGCCGGCCTCGAAGTCGATCGTCATCACGCTCGAACCGCAGGTGGCCGCCGCGCCCGCCGGCTGACCTCCTGGAATTTCCCGACGCGCGCCACGGGTGCGCCGTTGGATGACTTGTTTCCCTCAGATCCGGCCGCAACCTTCATGGCTCGCACCGTGACCGCCGCCCTGCTCGACGATGACGCCGACCTCCTCGAGATCCTCGCCGAGCTCCTGGAGGAGCGGGACTGCCACTGCCTGCGCGCCCGCTCGCTGGCCGAGCTCAAGGCCCTCGGGCCGGAGGTCCTGGCCGCCGACGTGGCGGTCCTCGACATCAACCTCGGCTCGGGTCAGCCGAGCGGAATGGACGCCTACGACTGGCTGGTCAGCCGGAACTTCGGCGGGCGCCTCCTCTTCCTGACCGGGCACGCGCGTGCCCACCCCCTGGTGGCGCGCGCCGAACGGCTGCGACGCGCGCAGATCCTCGACAAGCCGCTCGACGGTCAGTTGCTGCTCGACACGATCATCGGGAGCTCGGATGGCGCGGAGGCGGTCTGACGTGGACGACGCGCTGGAGGCGCACCGGGCGGCCGTCATCTCCGCGCTGCTCGGCGTGGTGGGGACGGTCATGGGCGTCGCCGGGTTCTGGCGCGTCTCCGGCCCGGCCTTGCGGACCGTCCAGGCGCTCGGAATCTTGCTGAGCGGATCGGTGTATCTGTGGCTGCACGCGCGCGGGCCGGCGTTCTCCCGCCGGCAGTCGAACGCCCTCTTCCTGATCGTGCTGGTGCCGACCGTGGTGATGACCTGGCTGGCCGACGACGCCCGCGCCGCGCATCATCAGAGCTGGGTCCCCTATGAGCCGAACAAGCTCTCGGCCCTGACGCTGGCGCTCATCGCGCCCCCCGGCTGGTCGACCGGCATCGCCGGCATCCTGCTGTTCGTCGGGTCGGCGCTGATTCATCACCTCACCTGGTCCGACGCCGTCCGGCCCCGGATCTCGGCCGGCGAGCCGTTCGGCATCATCGCTTACGGCGTGTTCGCGCTGGTGGTGCTCGGCTTCAAGCAGCGCGGCAACAGGCTGCGGGCGGAGCTCGAACGTGCGCGCGCGGAGAAGGTGGCGCTCGAGCGGCTGGCGCGCGTCTCGATCGCGCTGCGAGATCTGGCCAACACGCCGGTGCAGACGCTGGAGCTGGTCCGGCGGCGGCTGCTCTGCGCCGACCCGCAGCTCGGCCTCCAGACCGAGAGGATGGGACGCGCGCTGGAGCGGCTGCACCGCCTCAACGACATCCTGGCCCCCAATCAGTCGGCGGTCGTGTGGAACGAGGACGGGCCGACGCAGCGGGAGATCGCGACCGCCACGGAGCGGATCTCCGTCCCGTCGAAACGGACCCGGCGGAGCTCACGTCCGCGCCTGAACGCGAGATAAAAAAACGGGCCGCTCGTCAGAGCGACCCGAGTCTCGGTCGCGATCCGGGCGTCACTCCGACGGCGCGGTGCTCTCCTTGGCCTTGTCGCCGGCCTTGTCCGCCGCGCCCTTGGTCTTGTCCGCGCCACTCTTGGCCGCCTTGTCGGCCTTGTCGCCGCTCTTCTTGGCGGTCTGCTCGGCGCTGTCGGCCGCCTGGTTCACGTCGTCGCCGGCGCTCTTGGCGGCGTTCTGCGTCGAGTCGGCGGCGTTCTGGGTCGCCTCGGACGCCTCGTCCGCGCGCGCGGTGGTTGCCCAGCCAAGCCCGAGCGACAGCGCACCGACCAGACCCAAACCGAACAGCTGTTTCCTCATGAGACACCTCCCGGGGACGGCTCTCGCCGCTCCTTGCCTTGGATCTTGGATACGGAACGGCAGCCGACCAGTCGGTGCGCCGGCCGGCCCGGCTATTTGCGCCGGTGGCTGAGGAGCTCGACGGTGCGTCCGCTCGGTCGGCTTATTGGGCGGTGACGTTCGCGACCGGGAAGCTGATGGTGCCGGTCCCGCCGCCCGTTTCGACGAGGATGCTGGCTTCCAGCACCGACCCCAGCGTCATGCCCGCATTGGCCCAGGCGCTGAAGTGGTCGGTGATGGTGATCTGCCCGCAGGTGCGAGCCGTCGTCCGGATGCTGTAGAACTGGTTCCACTGGGTCACGCTGCTGCCGCAGCGGTTGCCGCCGGTTCCGGTCGTGGGACGCAGGAGCAGGTTGTAGGTGCCACCGTCGATCATCGCGGTGCCCTTGTTGGTGCCGCTCCCCGGATTGACCGGCATCTTGCCCCACGAGTCGTCGACGATGTACCACTCGATGCACGGGTTCGTCGACCACCCGTAGATCCCGACGTAGGAGTAGGGGGGATTGGAGCTGGCCGTCTTCGTCTCGACGAAATCCGCCGTGACCGTTCCCAGCGCGCTGACCGCCTTCCCGTTCCCCCACGACAGGCCGATCCGGGCCAGGAAGTCGTTCGAGCTGGGGCCAAAGTTGGCGCTGAACGCCGGCGTGCTGCCGAAGGTGGTCATGGTCCCGCCGCTTCCGTTCTGCCAGATCGACCAGGCCAGCGTTCCCGCCATCCCTTGCGTCGACCCGCTGTGCGGCGTGCCGCCGCTGGTGGGGAGCGTGGCGGAGCAATCGACCGACCCGGCACCCGCGCTGCCGGTATTGCCGCCCGTGCCGGGCGCGCCGGCCGCGCCGCCGCCGGAGCCGGTCGCGCCGCCCCTGCCGATCGTCCCCGCCTGACCCCCGCCGGTGCCCGTGGTGCCGCCCTTGGCGCCGCCGGTGCCCGTCGATCCGCCCGAGCCGGTGAGGCCGCCCGAGCCGGTCGTGCCGCCCTTGGCGCCGCCCGTGCCCGTGAGCCCGCCGGAGCCGGTCAGGCCGCCGCTGCCGATCGTGCCACCCGAGCTCGTCGATCCGCCGGAGCCGGTGAGGCCGCCGGACCCGGTCGCTCCGCCGGACCCGGTCGCTCCGCCGGACCCAGTCGATCCGCCGGAGCCGGTGAGGCCGCCGGACCCGGTCGACCCGCCGGTATCGTTCGAGCCGCCCGAGCCGCTTCCGTTCGATCCCCCGGACGAATCCCCGCTCCCGCCTTCTCCAGGGTTGATCGATCCGGATTGCGCGCAGGCCGCGAGCGCCGCGGCGACCACACACGAAGTGAAAAAGCCGAGCGCGCTATGGGGATGCTTAGGGGACAAACGGGGGCACATCATGAAAGGCTATTCCCGTTGCCTCCCATGCCGATCGATGTCACACGCCATTTTCCGTCGGGAGCGAGCGAAAACGGGGGTGTCTGTGCGAGGTTGTAGGTTTTTCGCCGATGGTGACCGCCATGTACGTGGCGCCCGGCGTCGTCATCGAGAGCTCTGCCGTACGCCATATACTTTGCGCCATGACTTGGCTTCGATTTGAAATGAATGCCGACGAGCTCTTCTCGATACGAACGCAAGAGGTTCGCGAAGGATCGGTTTCGATTCCCCGGCCGGGATCGCGCAAAAGCGCGCCGCTCGAGCGCAGCCGGCGCGCTGGATCGCCCGGACGTTAGGACGGCGGAAGCACGCCCAGGCGCCCGAGCGACGGGATGACCCAGCGTTCACCGGCGCGGACTGCAGCGGCGCAGGCCTCGTGTCGGCTCAGCAGGCCGACGGCTAGCTCCTCGGGATTTGGTGTCCAGGCTTCGTCCGGTGGCACCGGGCCTCCCATGCGCCGCTCGAACGCTTCCATCTCGGCCACGCAACCGGCCCAGAGCTCCTGACGATCGGCGTCCGACCAGTTTCTCGTGAGCCAACGTCCCGCTTCGATTCCGAATGGGCCATGGCGGGCCTCGTCGCGCAGAATCTCCGTCAGGGCCCAGCGGATCAGAGGTTCCTGGCACGGTCGTCGGGCCGCGGCGAAGCACCCCGCCGACATCGATTCGCCGACGCCGAACCCGGCCACCAGAGCCAGCGCCGTCCGCCGTTCGATAGACGGATCGTCGCCGATGCCACGGCGCCTCTTTTCGGCGGGGACCTCGGGCGCTTCGGCGCCCAGCCGCTCGAGCACCATCGTGCATACACCAACATGTCGGATCTCGTCTTCGATGACACGCGCAGCCGCCGCGAGGATCGAGGGCGGGGCGCCGAGCCGGGCGAGATCGCTCGCGACCAGCGTTGCCGCAATGACGGAGTCGCGCTCGTCCTCGCACAGCATCGTCCAGCCGGCGATCAGCCGCGCCAGGATCTCGGGGGGAAGCGACCGAGGAGCGTTGTCAGGCGCGGGAGTTCGCGGCGCCGTCGGCGATGCTTCTCGCGGCATTCACCCAGCTCCACCGTCAGAGCCGTCGGCGGAGCCATCCACGTTTGGGTGGGACTCCCCTCCGACGCCCCCGGCTCCGCCCGCGGGGTTGCTCCCATCGAAGCCCGCAACGCCGCCGTGGCCGCCGTAGCCGAAGTTGGTGCCGGGCGCGCCGTTGCTGAAGCCACCGTAGCCACCAAGGCCGTGAAAACCCCCGGTCCCGGGCGCGCCGCCGCCTCCCGCGCCGCCCGAACCAGTGTCGCCAGCGAGGTTGCCAGCGTGGCCGCCACCGCCGGTCCCGGGCTCGCCGCCCGTCCCGGGAGCGCCGGCCGTCCCCGCAGTGCCGCCCGTCGCCGGCGTGTTCCCGATGGCTCCCCCGCCACCCGTGCCCTGGTTCCCTGTGAGGGTGCTGCTGCAGCTCGCCACTCCGGCACACAGGCCCAGTCGCAGGAGCAGGTCGCGAACAGATGTCGGTTTCATCGCCGAGGTGGGCTGCAAGAACGGGTCCGACCCTGCCGGGTCGGTTTTCCGGCGCTTCCGCACGTCGGTACCGCGAAACAACCGCGACTTCGGGATCAGGGCGTTCGAGGTGTCGACGTACGGTGAACTGCCCCGGCCGATGGCATTTCGCCATGGACGCCGGGATCACCGGGACCGTGGTCGCCGCCAGCCTGGGGTACGAGCACGTCAGCACGACGACGCGCAGCTACGCGAAGGGGGAAGCGGTCGCGGGCGCGCAGCAGCGGCGCGCTCTGACCGTGCTAGCCGGGGGCGTCTCCTAATCGAAGGCAAGCGCCGTCAACGGCTCGCCGCCCAAGCGCCCTTCATTTTTTCCCAGATCGCCTTGCGCTCGGCGTCGGTCTTTGGGGGAAGCTGACCGTCGGGGTACTTCTCGAACTCGACGCGGCCCTTCTCCCAGATCTTCGCCATGAAGTCAGGCATCGCCGCGTCGGGAATTGGAGGGGGGACGTCGGGCTTCAGGCAGAGACGCAGGATGCTGTCGAGCACCTGCGTTTCGTTCGGTCCGAATTTCACATCGAGGACGGTAGCGACGTCGCCCGCCGCGATCTGCGCGTCCACGATGGACCGATGAACGTCCCAGAGCACCGCCGGTCGAAGGTCGCGGCGATCTCGCTTGTCCGCCACGAACTTCCGCACGGCAGCGCGATCGAGCTGGTGCGTGAGAGGGTGGCCAACGACGTCGCGGTGGTTCTTGAGGTGGTCCAGCCCGCGAAGGGTTGTGCCGTCCGTGAGTGGCTTGTCGCACCGGACCTTGGTGCAACTACTCTGCTTCTTGCCGGTAGGGTGGCAGCTCTTGCACAGGGCGGAGCCGCAGAGCCACGCGTAGACCCACACCACCTGTTCATGAGCGCGCGCGCGGAGCATCGGGACCAGCGGGGTGTTGTAGAACGGACGCCAGAACAGCTCAGGTCCCGCCGACAGCAAATGCTGCGCGACGAGCTCGATAACCCAGCAGTGGATCAGGGTCTCGATCTCGGAGTCGGTGCCGATCCGCATGTCGCGGAGCCGGTCCTTCACGTCCTTGCTCACCGTGTCTCCCCTTCCCTCGGCGGCCTAGAGGACCAGAAGACCAGAAGACCAGAAGACCAGAAGACCAGAAGAGGACCAGCCGGCCGACTCTCGGCCCTTCGCCGGGCCGCGGGCGTCGCCTAGAATCTCAGGCGTCTCGCCAACTTTCCTGTCGTGGAGATGAACGGGATCGAACCGTCGGCCTCCTCAATGCCATTGAGGCGCTCTCCCAGCTGAGCTACATCCCCGACACCGGTTTCCCGGCCCGGGAGTAACTAGCAGTCCCGGGCGGCGAGGTCAACGGGCTAGCGAAACAGGCTCTCGAAGCGGGGGTCGCCGCGCAGGTGGTCCCAGTCGTTGGCGAGGTAGACCTCGCGCAGGACGCTCTCGGGGCGGGGCGTCAGCGGGCGGAGGACGTAGCTCTCGAGGGCGGCGAGGGCGGCCTCGTTCTCGCCGAGGGCGGCGGCGCAGGCGGCCAGCGCGACCTTGTTGGCGGGATCGTCGCGCTGGGCGGTGGTGACGTGGGCGCGGGCGCGGCGGGCGGACTCGGCGTCGCCGCCGACGGCGTCGGTCACGCAGAGCAAGAGCTCGACCTCGGGGTCGGTCGCGGCGCCGGAGCGGGCGGCGGCGTCGCGCGTCTCCTCGAGGCGGGTGCGCGCGCGGGTGTAGAGGTCGGGGGGGATGCGTCCCAGCGCGGCGCGGGTGGCCATCAGCTTGGCGCGCAGGAGGATGCCGTCTTGGAGGGCTTGCCGGCGCTGGAAGGCGCGGCGCGCGTCCTCGGGGAGGCGGCCGAACGCCAGACCGCCGCCGTGGGCGCGGGTGGCGAGCGCCTGGGAGAGCACCGCCTCGTGTTGGGCCTTGGCGATGGCGTTCTCGAGCGGGCGTGAGGGGCGGGTGCGGGCGCCCAGCGACCAGGCGTCGGCGGCCTGGCGGTAGAGGGCGCGCGCGTCGTCCCAGCGCTGCTCGGCGTCGGCGGTGGCGGCGCGCGCGTACAGCGGGCTCGGGAAGGCGCGCTCGAGCGGCGCGCCCACGTCCTCTTCGGCCACCACGGTGATGGTGCGCCCCGGCGCCGCGGGGATCGCGGCCGCGATGAGGGCGAGGCAGGCGGCGGCCGACGGCACCGGACGATGTTAGCGCGCGAAACGTCGGTAGCGCGAAACGCCGTTCGCGCGAAATGCCGTTCGATCGATCGCGGCGCGATCTTGACGGGCTCTGGGCGGCATAGTACCGACGGACATGCGACTTCCGGGGCGTGTGGCGCTGGGTCTGGCGGCGCTCGCGCTTCCGGCCTGCCACGCGGGTGTGGGTGCCGGGCCGCCGCCACCCGTGGCCGGTGACTTCTCGATCGTCGAGCGCGCGGAGACGGGGCCGATCACGGCGCTGGCGGCGAAGGCGCCGTACCTGTGGGCGGCGGGCGCGCCCGGGTTGCGCCGCTGGGACGTGACGACGGGGGACTACGACGTCGTCGCTGACGGCGAGGAGAAGGGGACGCGCGCGCTGACCGCGGTGGCCGTGGACGACGAGGGGAGCGCCTGGGTGGCCAGCGGCGAGGAGATCGGCCGCTGGGTCGTCGGCAAAGATAAAGGAAGAGAGGGCGAGCTCGCCTACCAGACCGCGGGCTCGCCCGGAGACGTCGTGGCACTGGCGCCGCGCCGGCCGGTCAAGAGCAAGGGGGTCTGGGCCGGCGGGCCGGGCGGGTTGTTTCGTTACGACGGACACCGCTGGGCGATCGTCGACGGGCTCGGCGGCGCGGCGGTGACCTGGTTGGGGCTGGACGCCGACGGGACGACCGCCTGGGTCGGCACGCGCGACAGGGGGCTCTACAAGGCCGACGATCGCAGGGCGGCCCCGGCGCCGGGCGGAGCCGCGGTCGGCTGCGAGCAGTTGGTGGGGATGGCCACGACGGCGGCCGGGACGCGGGTGGCGGTCGGCAACGTCAACGGCGACGCGCGGCTCTACGCGCTCACGCTGGCCGGCACCGTCGAGCTGCACGCCCCCGTCGGGATCCACGCCGCGGCGCTGGTCGAGCGGGGCAACGAGGCGCTGCTGGTGGCCGGTCCGGTTGGTCACGAGCGCGCCTTCACGCTGCGCCCGCTCGACGCGGGCGAGCCGGTGCCGGCCGACGGCCTGCGCTTCACCGAGGTGGGGACGGAGGTCGCCCACTGGGCCGGGGTGCCCGCCGGGGTCGTGGTGCCGCAGGCGGTGACCGCCGCGGTAGGGATGGGCGCCGACCTCTACGTGGGCAGCGTCGCGCTCGGCGTGGCGCGCGCGGAGGCGTCGAGGCCGCATTTTCTGGGCGGCTCCGAGCTGGTGGGCGACGCGGACCGGTTCACCGTGGCCTGCCGCGCGCACGACCATTGCCTGGTGGTGACCGATGGCCCGCAGGCCTGGCAGACCGACGGCGACCGTTACACGAAGACCGCCGTCGGCGAGGCGGCCGACGCCAGCGTGCTGGCGGTGGCCGCCGATCGCGAAGGGAACACCTGGGCCGTCTCCGCCGGGCCGAGCTTCAAGGGGCTGGTCGTCACCCGGCGCGCCGTGGGGAGCAACGACTGGACGCCGGCGGCGCGCGCCGCGCTGGAGCTGCCCCCCCGGATGACGCCCAAGGCCGCCTTCGCCGCGATCTCGCCGTCGGGCGCGCTGTGGGTCGGGGTGCGCGCCTCGGGCGGCGCCGGCGAGGACGTCGGCTATGGCGCCGTCGAGATCGACCTGCAGACGGGGGTCAGCGTGCAGCACCGGCCGCGGCGCGCGGGGGAGGCAGCCCCCGTCGAGGCGTTGCCGCTGCCGGCCGATCTCAACGGCGTGCTGTTCGCGGACGGCGCGATCTGGTTCGCCTCGCTCTCGGGCGTGGTGCGCTTCCAGCAAGGGCAGCTCGAGAGCTGGGGCGAGGCCGAGGGGCTGCCCAGCGAGCTCTGCTGGGCCGTCGGCCGGGACGCGGACGGCGCGATCTGGGCGGCGACCTCCGAGGGGCTGGCGCGCTGGGGCGGGAAGAGCTGGCACGGCGCGCCCGGCGGCAAGCTGGCGGTGCACGGCCTCGCCACCGACGACGCAGGATGGACCTGGGCGGCGACCGCCAAGGGGTTGCGGATCGCCGCGCGGGGGGGCGATCTCGACGCGGGGTCGCTGGTGCTGCCGGGGGACATGCGCGATCTGACCCGCGACGGTTTCGGACGACTCTGGGCGCTGTCGGCGTCGTCGATCGCGCTGGTCGCCCCGGCGCCCAAGGTGGTCGCGCCGTCCGGGCCCGGTCGGAGGTAGAGGTCGGAGGTAGAGGTCGGAGGTAGAGGTAGTCGTGTGAGCCGCCCGTCGGCGCTGGCGGAACTCACCGACGGAAGAGGTTCATGATATGGTGTCGGCGTGACCACGCATGAGGGAAGTCGGCAGGCGGAGCCGGTGATCCCCGACGTGCTCCCGCTCCTGCCGATTCGGGACCTGGTCGTCTTCCCGTACATGATCGTCCCGCTGCGGGTCACGCGGCCGGTGTCGATGGAGGCGGTCGCCAAGGCGCTGGAGGCCGACGAGCGCCTCTGCTTCCTGGTCGCGCAGCGCAACCCCGGCGACGACGAACCGACGGCGCAGGGCTTCTACCGGGCCGGGACCATCGGGATGATCATGCGGATGCGCAAGCTCTCCGAGGGGGGCTTGAAGGTGCTGGTGCAGGGACTCTGCCGGGCGCGCATCAGCAAGTTCGTCTCGGAGAACCCGTGCTATCGCGTGCGGCTCGATCGCACCGACGACAAGCCGCCGGCGCGCTCGCTGGGGATCGAGGCGCTGCTGCGCTCGGTGCGCGGCAACATCGACAAGCTGTCGGGCCTGGGCAAGGCGATCCAGCCGGAGCTCTCGATGGTCGTGCAGAGCGTCGACGAGCCGGGGCGGATGGCGGACCTCGTCGCCTCGCACCTGACCCTCAAGGTCCCCGAGGCGCAGGAGCTGCTGGAGCTCGACGAATCGGTCCAGCGCCTCACCCGCGTCAACCAGACGCTGGAAAAAGAGATCGGGATCCTGGAGGTGCAGTCGCAGATCCAGAACCGCGCGCGCGAGGAGATGTCCAAGACCCAGCGCGACTACTACCTGCGCGAGCAGCTGCGCCAGATCAAGCACGAGCTCGGCGACGGGGACGTGCACGGCGAGGAGATGGACGAGCTGCGCGCCAAGGTCGCGCGCGCCCAGCTCCCCGAGGAGGCGCGCGTCGAGGTCGACAAGCAAGTGAGGCGCCTCGATCAGATGCACGCCGAGAGCGCCGAGGCGGGCGTGCTGCGCACGTACATCGAATGGCTCATCGAGCTCCCCTGGAGCGTCTCCAGCGAGGACATGCTGGACCTCGAGGCGGCGCGCCGGATCCTCGACGAGGACCACTACGACCTCGAGCAGGTCAAGGACCGCATCCTCGACTACCTGGCCGTACGCAAGCTGCGCGGCGGGTCGCACGGCCCGATCCTCTGCTTCCTCGGCCCGCCCGGCGTCGGCAAGACCTCGCTGGGGAGGTCGATCGCGCGCGCCATGGGGCGGAAGTTCCAGCGCATCTCGTTCGGCGGCGTGCGCGACGAGGCGGAGATCCGCGGCCACCGCCGCACCTACGTGGGCGCGTTGCCGGGCCGCCTCATCCAGGCCCTCAAGTCGGCCGGCACCAACAACCCCGTATTGCTGCTCGACGAGGTCGACAAGCTGGGCGCCGACAACCGCGGCGACCCCTCGGCGGCGCTCCTCGAGGTGCTCGACCCCGAGCAGAACCACAACTTTCGCGATCACTACCTGGGCGTGGCGTTCGATCTGTCGAAGGTCGTCTTCATCGCCACCGCCAACCAGCCGGAGACGATCCCGCCGCCCTTGCGCGACCGGATGGAGACGCTGCGCCTCTCGGGCTACGCGGAAGAAGAGAAGCTGGCCATCGCCGAGCGCTACATCATTCCCAAGCAGATCGCCGAGGCGGGGCTGACCGCCAACGAGATCGTCATCGGCCGCGACGTGACCCGCCGGATCGTCACCGAGTACACGCGCGAGTCGGGGCTGCGCGAGCTCGAGCGCCTGGTCGCGCACCTGGCGCGCAAGATCGCGCGCCGGGTCGTCGAGGAGTCGGCGCGTGCCACCAAGGGGAGCGTCGCCACCCCGCGCGCGCCGACCATCGGCGTCGAGGAGCTGCCGGCCTTCCTCGGTCCGCCCCGCTACCTCCCCGAGGAGCGTCACCGCGCCGCGGAGGTCGGCACCGTCAACGGCCTGGCCTGGACGCCGTACGGCGGCGAGGTGCTGCTGATCGAGGCGCAGACGATGGCGGGCAAGGGCTCGCTGATCCTGACCGGCCAGCTCGGCGACGTGATGAAAGAGTCGGCGCAGGCGGCGCTGTCGTTCGCGCGCGCGCACGCGCTGGCGCTCGGCCTCAACGCCGAGTTCTACGCCGGCCGCGAGATCCACATCCACGTCCCCTCGGGCGGCGTCCCCAAGGACGGCCCCTCGGCCGGCGTGACGATGGCCTGCGCGATGGTCTCGCTCATCTCGGGGATCGCCGTGCGGCACGACGTGGCGATGACCGGCGAGCTGACCTTGCGGGGGAAGGTGCTCCCCATCGGCGGGCTCAAAGAAAAGCTGCTCGCCGCCGCGCGCGCCGGCATCACCACCGCCATCATCCCCTTCGCCAACGCGCCCGAGCTCTCCGAGATCCCCGGCTACGTCACCGCCAAGCTGGCGGTGCGGCCGGTGCGGACGATGCAAGAGGTCCTGGAGATCGCGCTCGCGCGCCCGCTCGCCAAGACGCCCGAAAAGGGCGCCCGCTCGCGCAAGGTCGGCGCCCGCCCCGGAATCGCCTAGCGCCGCAGCGACGCGGCGGCGATCAGCGGCGGCTCTGCGTCGAGCTTGGGCGCGGGCGAGGTCGTCTCCGAAGGGCGACCGTAGAGGTGCGAAGGCACCACGTTGCCGATCGCCGCCAGCATCGTCTGCCGGAGCGTCGGGTGCTTGCGCTCGAGCTCGGCGAGCAGCGCCTTCATCTGCTTGCGCTGCGCTTGGTCCTGCGAGCCGCACAGGCGACAAGGCAGGATCGGGAAGCCCCGCGCTTCCGCCAGCGCCGCCAGATCCGCCTCGGCCGCGTAAGCCAGCGGCCGGATGACGACGAAGCGCCCGTCGTCGGTCGTGAGGCGCGGGGGCATCGAGGCGAGCTTGCCGCCGAAGAAGAGGTTCAAAAGCAGGGTCTCGAGCGCGTCCTCGCGGTGGTGGCCAAGCGCGATCTTGTTGCAGCCGAGCTCGCCGGCGGCGCGGTAGAGAATGCCGCGTCGCAGCCGCGAGCAGAGCGAGCAGTAGGTCTTCCCCTCGGGGATCTTGTCGGTGACGATCGCGTAGGTGTTCTCGCGTAGGATTTTGTAGGAGACAGCCTCCGCCTGGAGCCAACGCTCGAGCGGCGCGCCGTCGTAGCCCGGCTGTCCCTGGTCGAGGTGGACCGCCACCAGGTCGAAGGCGATGGGCGCCCGGGCTTGCATCGCGCGAAGCAGCACGTAGAGCCCGTAGCTGTCCTTGCCTCCAGACATGGCCACCAGGATCCGATCTCCCTCCTCGATGAGGCGGTGATCGCCGATGGCTCGGCCCATATCGCGCAAAAGTCGCCGTTCGAGATCCATGTTCAACCGGGCACGCATGCTACCTTCTTGAGAGCGGTTGGCGCCACCCATGCCCCGAGCTGGACAGAGTAGGCGAGCCAACCGGCGGTCGGTCGGCTGGACCGTCGCGCTCGGCGCCTCGGGCCTGGTCCATGCGAGCGTGGTGGTCGGGCTGCTCTGCTATGGGCGCTCGGGGCCGCCACCGACGCCCACGCCGGAGCCGGGTCCGCAGTGGTCGGTGCTCGAGTTTCCGCCGATCTCCGTGCCGATCGAGGTCGCCACCGCGCCGCTTTCCGACCTGCTCCCGGTGGATCTGCCGCCCCCGGACGCACGCCTGGAGGCGCCGCCCGGCGAGCGCGACAATCCCGCCGTCGCCACGCGCGCGCCGGCCGACGCGGACGGCCGGGAGCGCCGGGCCCCCGCCCCCGACAGCGGCCGGGAGGGGGGGGCGCCACCCGACCACGCCTTCCGACTCGATCGGTCGACGCTGCACGCCCGGCTCAGCGACGGCGCGGCCGAGGCGCAGCCCGCGCGGTTGCGGATCTCTCGCCGTCGCGCTTCACCTCAGGCGATCCGGCGCGAGCCGACGGTGGGCGCCGGCGACTCGGTGCGGAGCGTGGCTCAGACCCGCGCGCCCGTCTCACCGGCCGCCGCCGGTGATCCCGCGCTGGGCGGCGATCCGGCTGGTGCGACCGCGCTCGCGGCACCGTCGGCGGCATCCCAGGCCCCCGCGCTCGCGGTGCCCGTCGCGCCGCGGCCGGTCGCGGCCCAAGGCGTCGGCCCGCTCGACGCGGAGTCCGGCGCGCGCCGCTTCGACGTGGAGCAGCCCGGCCGCGCGGCCGACAATCGCGCCCAGCGGGCCGCCTCGGCCGAGCTGCATCCGGGATTGACCGATTTTTCTCGGCCCACCGCCCCGCGAAAGCTCGCCTTCGCGGATGGAAATGGCCCGTCGCAGACGCCGGGCGCAGTCTCCCGCCCCACCGCCGGGGCGGCCCCCGCCGAGCTCGGCGCCGTGGCGCCGCGGACGCTCGACGTCAACGTCGACGAGCGAACCAGCGATCGCCGCTACCAGAGGTACTTCCAGGAGATTCTCCGGCGGGTCAACGCCGTCGACGATTTTCCCAAGGCGCTGGCGCTGCGCCTCGAACAAGGGGAGACGATCGTCGAGTTCGTGGTGGGGACCGACGGACGACTCGTCGACGGGCCGCGGGTCCTCAAGGGGGCGGGGTTCCAGGAGTTCGATGCCGCGGCGCTGCGCAAAGTGCGGCGAGCCGCGCCGTTCCCGCCGCTCCCCAATCCCGGCTCTACCCGCTCGCTGCGGATGTCGTTGCGTGTGACGTTCGACAATCCGGTCGTCCGCTAGGCACGAACGGAGATACGGCCTTCCCCCACGCGAATAGGGGGAGACCTCTCCCTGCCGCGGCGCTACATTTGTAACGCTGGGGTGAGCTGCCAAGATGCCGGTTTCCAGCCCACGGGTTCGACCTTCCAGCGCGAGGCGCGTCGGCCTGCACCGCTCGGGCGGCCGACGGATCAAGTTCTGGATCGCCGTCGCGGTGCTCCTGCATGCGGAGCTGCTGCTGCTGGTGGGCGTCGGCCTTTACCTCTACGCGCCCCGCAACGCCGATCTGGCGCGCAACCTGCCGGCGGACGAGAGCCCCTCGATCGACGTCGGCATGGTCGATGACGAGGCGGCGCGCGAGATCATCGCCGACCTCGAGAAGCAGGACGAGGCGCGCAAGGCCG
>DASYEX010000372.1:0-6313 GCA_036498765.1 Polyangia bacterium | reverse complement strand
CGCCCGCGTTGCCGCTCGCGCCCGCGTTGCCGCTCGCGCCCGCGTTGCCGCTCGCGCCCGCGTTGCCGCTCGCGCCCGCGTTGCCGCTCGCGCCCGCGTTCCCGTTGCTGCCTGCCTGAGCGGTCGCTCCCCCGCCGCCCGCAACGCCCGTTCCGCCGGCCGCGCCCCCGACGCCCGCGCCCGCGAATCCGTGGCCTCCATCGCCCGCGGTGCCTCCTGTGCCGGGAGCCCCTGCCTTGCCCGTGGCGCCGGCTGTCGCCCCGCCGCCGCTTCCGGCCGAGCCACCGGGGGCCGAGCTGCCGCAGCCCCCGACAAGAGCCAGCGTCAAGCCGACCGAGATCAGACCTCGAATTCCTACTACCGCGCGTACCGACATTTCTCGTTCCCTTCCGGCGCTACCAGGCGCCTCTGACCACCAACCCGTCGGCATCCCGTCGTGACCCACGACGCGATGTGGAGGGCATCCGACTGTTCCGGAACCTTTGCGACGAAAATGATTTCGCCGAGGAGGTGGGCGGGGAGGGCGGCGTCGCACGCTCGCCCGGGGTGGCGGCCGCCAACGTGTTGTGTCCGCCGCTCATCTTGCTCCGCCACCGCCAGCTCGCAGGAGGCGTCGCGGCCAACGATCGTATGCCGTGATGGACATCACGGTCGAGCCGCGCCGCCGCTCGCCGATTCCACTCCGTCCGCTTCCCTGAACCCAGAATTCAAGCGTCGGGACAATTGCACGCCAGAATACGAAGAAGCAATAGTGCGATTGCCTTCTCTGGTGACATTTTTCCAAATGCCCAATGACGGGCCGCTGGAAAGCCTTTGGTTGCGCCCGTGGGCTCTCGTTTCCACTTTGTTTCGTGGCGGCGCAAACGGCCGTCACGACGTCATTTGTGACGGGCCGCAGCGAGAACGCCGCCGTCGGTTTGGTTCGTGCCCGGGTTGAGGCGACGGGCCGGGCCTCGCAGGAGCTCGGCGCGGGCGATCTTCCAGGCCCGTTGGAGGATCCAAGAGACGGAGCGACCCAATCGGGTGGCCTCGGAAGCCAGCTCTCGCGACATCCACGCCGGGAGATAGCAGGTCCTCTTCTGCCCGCGCGGGTTCATGACCGACCGCGCGTCGCCGGCCGGTGAATTCGAAGATCGGACAAGGCTAGGGCTCGACGGAGTAGCAGGCAGCGAACCAGCGGTCGGTCCTGTACCCATGCGGAGAGGCATGCGTCGGCGCCAACGGGGTTGGCCGCGATCGGAAGAGGTGTTGGCGCAGCCGGGCCCCGGCTGGCGCTGGCGCTGGGCGGTTCGTGTTATGAACCCTGCGCATGTCGCCCCCCGTCCGAGTCCGCATCGCGCCCTCGCCGACGGGCGACCCGCACGTCGGCACCGCCTACATCGCGCTCTTCAACTACGCGTTCGCCAAGAAGAATGGCGGCAAGTTCGTGCTGCGGATCGAGGACACGGACCGCGCGAGGTCGACCCCGGCGTCGGAGGCCGCCATCCTGCGGGCGCTCGGCTGGGTGGGGCTCGGCTGGGACGAGGGGCCGGACATCGGCGGCCCCTTCGGCCCCTACCGGCAGTCGGAGCGCGCGGAGATCTACCAGACGGAGGTCGGCAAGCTGCTGGCCTCGGGCGGCGCCTACCGCTGCTTCTGCACGGCCGAGCGGCTCGAAGCGGTGCGCCACGAGCAGCGCCGCCAGGAGCTGTTCGTCGGTTACGACCGGCTCTGCCGGGGGCGTCCCGAGGAGGAGGGGACCCAGCGCGCCGCGGCCGGCGAGCCCTTCGTCGTGCGGATGAAGATGCCGCTCACGGGAGAGACGGCGTTCATCGATCGGCTGCGGGGCGAGGTGAAGTTCGAGAACACCCAGATCGACGACCAGATCTTACTCAAGACCGACGGCTTCCCGACCTATCACCTCGCCAACGTGGTCGACGATCACCTGATGCACATCACGCACGTGATCCGCGCCGAGGAATGGTTGTCCTCGACGCCCAAGCACGTCGTGCTCTACCAGTCGTTCGGCTGGCAAGCGCCCGAGTGGGTGCACATGCCGCTGCTGCGCAACGCCGACAAGTCGAAGATCTCCAAGCGCAAGAACCCCGTCTCGCTCGACTACTACCAGGACGCCGGGTTCCTGCCCGAGGCGCTGCTCAACTATCTGGGGACGATGGGGTGGTCGATCTCGGGCGACCGCGAGAAGTTCACGCTCGACGAGATGGTCGAGGCGTTCACCTTCGACCGCGTGAGCCTGGGCGGCCCGGTGTTCGACCTGGTCAAGCTCTCGGCGATGAACGCCGGCTATCTGCGCGCGCTCTCCGACGGGGAGATCGTCCGCCGGCTGCGCGCCTGGAGGCTCTCCGACGAGAAGCTGGCCGCGCTGGTGCCGCTCGTGCGCGAGCGGATCCAGCGGCTCGACGAGTTCGTACCGATGACCGACTTCTTCTTCTCGGGCGACGTCGACTACGCGCCGGTGGCCAAGGAGCTGGCGGTCAAGAACCGGACGCCTAAGGACGTGACCGATCTGCTGACCGCGTTTGGCGAGGAGCTGGACGTGGCCCGCGACTTCTCGACGACCGGGCTCGACGCGCTGGCGCGGGCCTTCGCCGAGAAGAGCGGCTGGTCGACCAAGGAGCTGTTCATGCTGCTGCGGCTCGCGGCGACGGGGAAGAAGGCGACCCCGCCGCTGTTCGAGACGCTGGCCGGCCTCGGGCGTGAGCTCGTGCGCCGCCGGATCCGGCAATGCACGGAATACATAAAAAAGATGCCGGCCCCCAAGGCCTGAGCCGCCCGGACGCCGACGTCTCGGCGGGCGCCCTGCGCGCCGGCGATCCGCTCGGCGTCTACGTCCACTTCCCGTTCTGCTCGCTCCGCTGTCCCTACTGTGACTTCGCGGTAGACACGCGCGCCGAGATCCCGCATGACGCCTACGCCGATGCGGTGGTGGCCGAGATCGCGGCGCGCGCCGCCTGGTACGAGGGCGCCGGCCCGCTGGTGTCGATCTACTTCGGCGGTGGTACGCCCGGGCTCTGGCGGCCGGACGCGCTCGGGCGCGTGCTCGAGACGGCCCGCACGACCTTCGGTGGTCGCCCGGCGGCGGAGCTGGAGATCACCGTCGAGGTCAACCCCGGCGAGACGGACGTCGCGCACCTCGGCGCTCTCCGCGCCGCGGGCGTGAACCGCCTGTCGATCGGGCTCCAGGCCTTCGAGGACCGCCTGCTCGGCGCGCTGGGGCGCAACCACGACGCCGCCTCGGGACCGGCCGCCGTCGCCGCCGCCCGAGCCGCCGGCTTCGACGACCTGTCGATCGATCTCATCTTCGGCGTCCCTGGCCAGTCCCAGGACGACTGGCGCCGCGCGGTCGACGCGGCGATCGCGCTCGGCCCGGACCACGTCTCGGCCTACGCGCTGACCATCGAGCGGGGGACGGTCTTCGGCTCTCGCGATCGTGCCGGGCGGCTGCCGCGTCCGGACGACGAGGCGGTCGCCGCGATGTTCGAGCACGCGCGGGCGGCGTTCGCGGCGGCGGGGATTTCACCCTACGAGATCTCCAGCTACGCGCGGGAGGGGCACCGCGCCCGCCACAATCGGCTCTACTGGTCGCTGGCGCCCTACCTGGGCGTGGGGGCGTCCTCGGCGTCGTTCCGGCCGCTCGCCGGCGGTGGCGGGTGGCGGTTCTCGAACCCGCGCGCGACCGACGTCTACCTGGCCGCCGCCAGGGCCGGGGGCGGCAGCCCGGCGGTCCGCCACGTCGAGCGCCGCTCGGCCGCCGACCTCGAGAACGAGGCCGTGTGGCTCGGCCTGCGGACCACCGACGGGCTCGACCGCGCCGCTCACCGGGCCCGCCACGGCTTGGACCCCCTCGAGGGGCGCGAAACGGCGGTTTCCTCCGCGGTGGCGGCAGGTTGGCTGGTCGTCGACGCGGCGGCCGTCCGCTTGACGCCGGCCGGCGAGCTCTACGCCGACGAGATCGCCGGCAGATTCTGGCGCGATCAGCGCTGGTGATCCGAACCACGTTTGGTGCATATTCGCGGAAAAATGACATTCGCCTTTCGAGGGTTGGTTGGTCTGTGGGGGGTGGCGATGTTGCTCGCCGGTCTTCCCGCGTGTGGAAGCAGCTCCGGCAAGTGCACGACGAACTGCAAGGACGCCGGCGACGGCAAGCACGACGCGGACGGCAAGCAGGACGCGGACGGCAGCAAGAAGGACATGGCCGTCGATCGCGGCGCGCAGATGGACATGGCGACGACGCACGACGGGGCCCTTGACGGCCCGCGCGACGCGCGCCACCCGGTCGACCTGGCGAACCCCTGCGCCGAGTCGCTGACCGCCGCTTGCTCGGAGACGCGCGACGGAGGCGGCTTCTCCCTCCACTGCGCGTCGACCTGGGACGCCACCACGCACAACACCTATCTCTGTGCGCGCCCGGCGACCACGGTGCTCATCTCGACCTGCGGCGACTTCCGGGAGCTGATCGACACCAACGGCAGCGAGGAATACGTCTACGTCTATGACGCCGCCGGCGAGCTCGTGGCGGTCAGCCACGTCCAGTACCAGGAAGGGGGGACGTTCACCCGTTGCGTCGGCGGCTCCGCGGGGTTCGTCGATCCGCAGGGATGCACGCCGTCCACCGCCTTCAGCTGCCCGAAAGACGGCGGCACCCACAACTGACGGAGGCCGGGGCGAGAGCGATCGGAAGGCCTTCGCGCGCGTGGCGACGCGCTATGATCGCCGCCCAGACGGGCGATGCTGCGAGATCTCCTTGGTTTGACGGGCTTGACCGGCTTCACGCGACGGAAGCCGTCGCGCGCCGGCCTGGCGTCGGCTCTGGTGGGGATCGCGCTCGGCGCGGCCGCGTGCGGCGGAGGCCAGCCGGTGGCGCGCGGGTACGGCTCGACGGAGATCGAGCCGCTCCGTGATTCGACCGTTCTCCTCTACGGCCAAAGCAGCCCTGGGATCGTCGACTACACGACCGGCACCCCGGCGGTCTGGTGGACGGTCGACCTTGCGACCGGGGCCGTGAAGTCCTACGGGAGCAGCACGCCGCCGTCGTCGACGCCCGGGCCCGCGGTCCTGCAACCGTTCGCCTGCAACAACGAGTACACGCCGGGGGATTCGTCCGGCAGCTTCACCCTGCAGATCGTCGACTCCACCACCAACGCGGAGATCGACATCCCTCGGGTGGTGAGCTACGCCAATTGTCCGGGCGGGGACCGCATGCTGGCCGCGTTCGTCCTCGACGCGAGCGGCGGCCTCGTCCTCGAGACCGGTCCCTTCGACCAGCTGGCGCCGGTTTCACTGTCGGTCGGCGTGCTGGGCGTCGTGGCCTGGATGTACGCGGGTCCGGCGACGGCCCCGGGCCCAGCCACGGGCGTGACGGTGCTCGCCTCGTCGGGCGCGGCGCCCGATGAGGAAGAGCTCGACACCATCGCTCTCGGCACCTTCGACGTGACGACCGCCGTCCCGGGGGTTCCCGCCAGCGTCGCCTGGGCGACTGGCGCGATCCCGGTCGGCTCACTCCAGTCGATGAGCGTGGTGGGACCGCCGACCCTCATCCAGCCGTTCGACGGCCACTACATCTACCCGCGCGAGATGAGCGACGGCGGGGCGACGATCTTCGCCGGCCCGCTGGCCGCGGGGCCCGCCAGCGAGCTGGCGCTGTTCGAGCTCGCCGCGGGAATTCCGCTGCCACCGTCGACGCCGGTCACCTTCGCGCCGGGCGATCTCCGCGTCCCGGACAGGAGCCTGCTCACCTGGCAGCTCGACCGGGGCGGAGGGGCGGCGAGCGAGATGCTCGTCTGGGACGACACCGACGAGACGGTCGCCAGCTGCCCCTCGATCCCCGGCGCCTACCTCATCGGCACCTGGTCGCCCGACCAGTCGAAGCTGCTGTTCGCCGTCCCCCAGGGGTCGTGGGAATACTATGGCAGCGGTGGCCCGCTGGATCTCTGGACGCCCGGCGCGGCCGGCGGGCCCAGCGGCTGTCAGCAACTCGTCGGCAACGACGCGCTGGCCGCGGACTTCTCGCCCGACGGAGACTTCATGTTTTGGCTCGAGCAGCCGCCCAGCGGGCCGGCGCAGCTCTGGGTCGCCGCCAGCGACGGGACCGGCGCCCGGATGATCGGGTCGGGAGAGATCGCCGGGGCGCACTTCATCGGCGACGGCGCGGCCCGGCTGGAGATGATCCTGGGCGGCGAGCTCGACTGGTTGGACCTACACGACGCGGCCGGGACGCTCCACCACGTCGCGGAGCAGGTCCACGGAGCCATCTACGACATCACCGGCGGACACTGGCTGATCATGGGATACGAGTGGAGCACCACCGATGGGA
>DASYEX010000371.1:0-11911 GCA_036498765.1 Polyangia bacterium | reverse complement strand
AGGAGCGCCGGCAGGTCGGCGGGCGCCACGCCACGCTTCTGTGTCTCACCGGCGACGTTGATCTGGACGAGGCAGGCCTGCGGCGCGCCCCGCCCGGCGATCGCCTCCAGCAGCGGCGCGGAGTCGACGGTGTGGACCAACGCGACCTGGCCGGCGACGTACTTCACCTTGTTGCTCTGGAGCGGTCCGATGTAGTGCCACTCGGGCGGCGCCGGCAAGGTCGGGTCGCCGGCCAGCGCCGCGCGCTTGTCGCGCAGCTCCTGCGCGTAGTTCTCGCCGAAGGCGCGCTGGCCGGCGGCGAGGGCGGCGCGCACGTCGTCGGGGGGCATCTTCTTGCTGACCGCGAGCAGCTTGACCGACCCGGGCGCGCGGCCGGCGGCTCCCTCGGCGGCGGCGATCCGCGCGCGCACCTGCGCCAAGCCGTCGGCGATCTGTTCGGCGCGGGTCATCGCCGATTCATTTCGACCCGGCGCCGAACCCGGCGACCGGGTAGCGGGGCAGGGCGCCCAGCGCCAGCAGGTCGGCCAGCACCTCGGCGAGCGGCAGGCCGATGACGTTGGTGAGCGAGCCGCGCAGCTCGCTGATGAAGGCGGCGGCGATCCCCTGCACGGCGTAGGCGCCAGCCTTGTCGCGCCCCTCGCCGCTGGCGACGTAGGCGTCCACCTCGGCCGGTTGCAGCGCGCGCATCGCCACCAGGGTCGTCACCGCGCGTTCGAGCCGCCGGTCCCCGAACCGGACCGTATAGGCAGTGATCACCTCGTGCCGTCGCCCGGCGAGGCGCAGCAGCATCGCGCGCGCCTCGGCGTCGTCGGCCGGCTTGCCGAGGATGGTGTCCTCGACGACGACGGTCGTATCGGCGCCCAGGACCGCCAATCCTCGTGCGGCGGCGGCGCCGTCGGCGACCGCGTCGCACTTGGCGGCCGCGACCCGGCGCGCGTAGGCCAGGGGCTTCTCGCCGGGCTGGGGCGTCTCGTCGACGTCCGCGGGCGCGACGTCCAGCGCCAGGCCCAGGCGCTCGAGCAGCTCGCGCCGGCGCGGGGAAGCCGACGCCAGTATGAGATCGACGAGATCGGCGCTTGACGACATCGGCGGGGCTTTTACCACGCGGGCAACCTTCTCGGCCGACGTCCGAGAACGGCCCATGCGCGTCCTCCTCACGTCCAGCCTCTCCGCGGCCCTCGTCTGGGCGACGGCTTGCAGCCCCGAGACCGATCTGACGAACGTGCCGGCGCCGGGCAGCACGCCGCCCGTCCCCACCGGTCCGGCGGGGGCGACGCTGGTCGATCCAGCAGCCGGCGCGAGCGCGGTGCCGCTCAACCTGGCGGGCGTGACGGTCCGGTTCCCGGCACCGATCGCCTGGGGGACGGGCGGCCTGGTGGTCTGCGACGGGCAACCGGTGCCGGTCCCGGCCTCGCCGCCCGCGGACGTCCCCTGCGCCGCCGGCGACCAGGGGGCGTGTTACCGGGTTCAGCTCGGGGGCAGTCTGCCGGCCAGCGCGGGTTGCACCGTCTCGATCGCCGCCGGCGCCAGCGACGCGACGGGCGCCGAGGTCGCCGCCGGCGCGATCGGCGTCTTTCAGGACGCCGACGCACCCGACGTGACGCCGCCGGTGCTGGCAAACGTGACGGTCTCCGCCGCGGGCCCGTGCCTGGACGTCAGCTTCACCACCGACGAGCCGTCGAGCGGCACGATCGTCATCCAGGCGGGCGGCGTCGAGGTCGACACGCCAGCCGGCGCGGGCATGACCAGGTTCGAGGTCGGCATCCCGCTCGGCGGCCTGCCGGCCACGACACCGGCGATGGTGACGGTCAACGCGACCGATCTGGCCGGCAACACCGCGGTCTCGCCGCCGTTCGCCTTCACCACGCCGGCAGCGCTCCCGCCGATCGCCATCACCGAGGTGCTGGCCAACCCCAAGGGGCCCGAGCCCCAGCAGGAGTACGTCGAGCTGCGCAACCTGGGCGACGCCGAGGTGTCGCTCGCCGGCTTGCGGCTCGAGGACAGCAAAGGCGGGGACGACCTGCCGGCCGAGACCCTGGCGGCCGGCGGGTATGCGCTGGTGGTCACAGCGACCTACGATCCGGAGGAGGGGAGCGATCCGGCGCCGCGGGCCGGGACGCTGCTCGTGCGGGTCGACAGCCGTCTCGGTTCGGACGGCCTCTCGAACTCGGGCGAAGCGGTGCAACTGGTTCAAGGGGACGCGGTGGTGTCGAGCTACGGCGGGTGGGTCTCGGTCTCGGCCGGAAGTTGGAACGGCAGCGCGGTCCACCGCCTGGTCCAGACCGCCTGCGACAGCTCCGACGCCTGGAACCACACCCCGCTGCCGCCCACCCCGGGGTGGGGTCCTCCGTGACGTTTTTTGACGTCAAAAGTGGCCCGTCCGAGGCCGGGGCGTGACTATGATAGGCGCCATGTCCGGGCACAATCGCTGGAGCAAGATCAAGCACAAGAAAGAGGCCTCCGACTCCAAGAAGTCGAAGATGTGGACCAAGCTCATCAAAGAGCTGACGGTCTCGGCGCGCGTCGGCGGCGGTGACGTGAACGGCAACCCGCGGCTGCGCACGGCGGTCGACAAGGCGCGCATCCAGAACATGCCGAACGACACCATCGACCGGGCCATCAAGAAGGGGACCGGCGACCTGGAAGGGATCACCTACGAGGAGTTCAACTACGAGGTGTTCGGTCCGGGCGGCACGGCGGTGCTGGTCGAGATCATGACCGACAACCGCAACCGCACGGCGGGCGAGGTCCGCAGCATCATCACCCGTCACGGCGGCAACCTGGGCGCCTCGGGCTCGGTCGCGTACATGTTCAAGAAGCAGGGGATGATCGTCTACGAGGCCGCCGTCGTGAACGAGGACAAGGTGACCGAGCTGGCGATCGAGCTGGGCGCCGACGACGTCAAGACCGAGGGCGAGTCGCTGATCGTGGTGACCGAGCCCAAGAGCTTCGAGTCGGTGCGCGAAGGGCTGAAGAAGGGTGGGCTGCCGGAGCCGCACTCGGCCGAGGTCACCATGGTCCCCCAGGACGTCAAGCGGCTGGTCGGCAAGGAGGCCGAGGGCGCGGTCAAGCTGGTCGCCGCGCTGGAAGACAACGACGACGTGCAGAACGTCTACTCGAACATGGACGTCGACGAGTCCGTGCTGGAGAGCGTCGGCTGAGCGCCGCGCGGACGGAGCCGGGCTTGGCACGGCGAAGTCCATCGCGGGAGGGTGCGGGAACCCTCCCAGGGTTTCCGCGTGTGAATGAAGTGCCGAGCCGGGCCGCCCCGCGGGTTTCGCCCCGCGCGGTGGTTCGCGTGCTCGGCATCGACCCCGGAACGCTGAGGCTCGGGTACGGCGTCGTCGAGTGCGCGGCGGGCGGCGCGGCGCTCGGCTACGTCGAGTGCGGCGTCATCTCGGCGCCTGCGCGTGACGATCGTTCGGTGCGGCTCGGCGAGATCGGGCGCGGCCTGCGCGAGCTCATCGGCGAGGTGCGCCCCGACGTCGTGGCGATGGAGGAGGCGTTCTACGGCGTCAACGTGCAATCGACGCTGGCGCTCGGCGAGGCGCGGGGCGTGGCGCTGTTCGTGGCCTCCGAGTACGGGCTCACCGTGACGGGCTACCCACCGGCGACGGTCAAGAAGGCGGTCGTCGGGCACGGACGCGCGACCAAGGAGCAGGTCGGGTTTCTCGTGCGCGCGCTCCTGTCGATGCGCCGCACACCCGAGCCGGACGCCGCCGACGCGCTGGCGATCGCCATCTGCCACGCCCGCAGCTTGCCGGTGGCGCGGCGTGCGCTGCGGGGCGGTCGATGATCGCGTTTCTGCGCGGCAAGCTGCTGGAGGCCGACGGCGAGGCGGCGGTCATCGACGTGGCCGGCGTCGGTTACCAGGTGCTGGTGAGCGCGTCGACCGCGGCCGCGCTGTCGGTGTCCGGCGGCAACGCCGAGATCCAGCTCTGGGTCCATGCGCACTTCGTGAAGGACGAGCCGCTGCGGCTGTACGGATTCGTCGAGGCGAACGAACGCGCGCTGTTCGAGACGCTGATCAGCGTGCAGGGCGTCGGTCCCCGGGTCGGGTTGGCGATTCTGGCCGGCATCGAGGCGGGCGAGCTGGTGCGCGCCATCGCCACCGGCGACGTCGGTCGGCTCACCCAGGTCAAAGGGGTGGGTCGCAAGACCGCCGAGCGCTTGGCTCTCGAGCTGCGCGAAAAGATCCTCGACCTGCCGGCCGGCAAGGGGATCGCTGCCGCCCCGACCCCGGCGCCCAGCGCGCGGCCGAGCGGCGCTCTGGGTGACGTGTACGGCGCTCTCATTCAGCTGGAATACAAACCCGCGGAGATCGAACCGGTCATAGAGACGCTCGATCCGGCGCGCCCCGTCGCAGACCTTCTGCGTGACGCGCTCGGCGCCCTCAAGCGAAAGTAGCGACGATGGCGCGCACCAAGCACGAGGACGAGCCCGCGGGCGAGACGCGTGTGTCCGACGCGACGGCGCACGGGCGGGAGGGGGACGACGACGCGGCGCTGCGCCCGCGCAGCTTCGCCGAGTTCGTGGGTCAAAAGAAGGTCGCCGACAACCTGGCCGTCTACGTCCAGGCGGCCCGCAAGCGCGGCGACGCCCTCGACCACGTTCTCTTGTCCGGACCGCCCGGGCTGGGAAAGACCACCCTGGCTTTTCTCTTGGCGCGCGAGATGGGGACCGAGGTCCACGTGACCTCCGGTCCGGCGCTCGAGCGCAAGAGCGACCTGGCCGGCATCCTCAGCTCCCTCGAGCGCGGCGACGTCCTCTTCATCGACGAGATCCATCGACTGCAGGCCGTCGTGGAAGAGAGCCTCTACCCGGCGATGGAGGACTTTCGGATCGAGTTCATCACCGGGACCGGGCCGGGCGCGGGGGCCATCACCCTCCCGCTCAAGCGCTTCACCCTGGTGGGGGCCACGACCCGCACCGGCCAGATCGGCTCGCCGCTGCTCTCGCGCTTCGGCATCGTCGAGACCTTCGCCTTCTACACGCCCGAAGAGCTGACCACGATCGTGAAGCGCTCGGCGCGCCTGCTCGACATTCCCATCGACGACGCTGGCGCCGAGGAGATTGGCCGCCGCGCGCGGGGAACGCCCCGCATCGCCAACCGCCTGCTGCGCCGGATCCGCGACTTCGCGGACGTCCGCGGCGACGGCCGCGTGGACCGCGACGTCGCCGAGTACGCCCTCGGACGTCTAGAAGTGGATGCCGCCGGCCTCGACGCCGGAGACCGCAAGATCCTGTCGACGATCGTGAAGCGCTTCGACGGCGGCCCCGTCGGCATCGACTCGCTGGCCGCCTCCCTCGCCGAGGACCGCGACACGCTGGAGTTCGTCTACGAGCCCTACCTGATCCAGGAGGGGTTCCTCATTCGTACCCCGCGCGGCCGCCAGATCACCAAGCGCGCCTACGACCACCTGGGTCTGCCGCCCCCCACGCGCGGCGGACCGCAGGGCTCGTTGTTCTGATGCAGGCAGCGTCGCTGCTCGCGCTGGCGCTCGAGGGACAGCGGATTCGGGCAGGGCGGATGCTGGCCCGCGTGCGGCTCGTCGGCGTGGCCGTCGCGTTCGCGTTGATCCTGGCGGTGGCCTACGGCGCGGGACAACCGGACTGGCGGGTGATGGTGCCGGTCTTCGGGGCCTACCTGGCGGCGGCGGCGCTGCTGGCCTCCGCGGTGCGCGCCTCGGATCGCGCCGCCCTCTGGGCCGGGTTCGGCGTGGCCGCGCTCGACGTGCCGGCGGTGTTCCTGGCGCAGTGGCTGTCGATTCCGGTGTCGCAGTCGCCGGGCGGGGTGGCGGGGTTCGCGCTGGGGATCTTCGTGCTGCTGGTGCTGCTCTCGACGCTGTCGCTGAGCCGGCGACAGACAACGCTGGTGGCGGCCGTGTCGGCGGCCGGTGAGGTGCTGCTCCAGCGCGAGGCCGGGATCAGACCGGGCGCCTGGCTCGCGTCGATCGTCGTGCTCGGCTGTGCGGCCGCGATCGCGGCGCATCTGGTGGCCCGCGTGCGGGCGCTCGTCGAGCACGTGGCCGAGGAGCAGCGCAAGCGCGAGCGGCTGGGGCGCTACTTCTCGCCCTCGGTCGCGGCGCGGCTGCAGGCGGCGCCGGAGGGGGAGACCAAGCCCGACGCGCAGGAGCTGACCGTGCTCTTCTCCGACATCCGTGACTTCACCGCGACGTCGGCGGCGCTGGCGCCCGGCGCGGTGGTGGAGATGCTCAACGAGTACTACGGTCGCATGGTGGAGAAGGTGTTCCAGCACGGCGGCACGCTCGACAAGTTCATCGGCGACGGGATCATGGCCTACTTCGGCGCGCCGATCCCCGACCCGGACCACGCCGCGCACGCGGTCGACTGCGCGCTGGCGATGATCGCGGAGCTCGACGCGCTGAACGCCGTCCGCGCCGCCCGGGGTGCCACGCCCCTCAAGATCGGAATCGGCCTCAACACCGGCGTCGCCGTCGTGGGCGACATCGGCTCGCCGCTGCATCGCCTCGACTACACCGCCATCGGCGACACGGTGAACGTCGCCGCGCGGATCGAGGGGCTCACCAAGGCGGCGGGCAGCCCGATCCTCGCGTCGCAAACGACACGCGACAGAGCGGCGGCGCGGCATGGGTTCCGGGCGCTGGAGCCGATGGGCATCCGGGGCAAGCCAGAGGCGATCACCCTGTTCGCGCCCGAGCGCCGGTAGACGTCAGGGAAAGAGATCGGAGGCCGAGACCCCGGCGGGTGCCGCCAGCGGATGAATCATGGCGTCGCGACCGAAGGTCGCGGCTTGCCGATATCCGTCGGGCGAGGGATCGCGAAAACGCCGTCAGCGACGGAAGCGCGCGACGTCGAGCTCGCCTTCGAAGGCGACGCGGGCAGGGCCGCGCAGGCGGACGCCGGAGTAGTCGGGCGCGACGGTGATGCTCAGCGTGCCGCCGGGAAGGTGGACGGGCGTGTCGTGGCCGGGCGCCAGGCGCTCTTCGAGGGCGGCGGCGACGGCCGTGGCGCAGGCGCCGGTGCCGCAGGCCAGGGTGAGGCCGCTGCCGCGCTCCCAGACGACGAGGTCGATCTCCTGGCCGCGCACGCGCGCGAACTCGACGTTGGTGCGGCGGGGGAATCTGTCGACCACCTCGAGAAGCGGCCCGTAGGTGGTGGCCAGGGTGCGCAGCTCGTCGGCTCCGTCGACGAAGATGACGGCGTGGGGGTTCCCCATGGAGACGGCGGTGAAGCGAAAATCGCGGTCGCCCGCCCGGATGGTCTCGCGCAGCGCGCGCGTGCCGCCGCCCGGCGCGAGCGGGATCTCCGTCCGGGTGAGGCGAGGGCGGCCCATCTCTTCGGTGACGGTCCGGACGGCGCCCGCCTCGACCTCCAGCAGGCAAGCGAGGACGCCGGCGCCGGTCTCGATGTTCAGCGTCGGCCGCCTCAGCGCGGGGTCGGACTCGTAGAGGACCTTGGCCACGCAGCGCAGGCCGTTGCCGCACATCTCGGCCTCGCTGCCGTCGGCGTTGAGGACCCGCATGCGCGCGTCGCCCGTCGCGCTCGGCAGGATGGCCAGCACGCCGTCCGCGCCCACGCCGAAGTGGCGGTCGCAGATCTCCCGCACCACGGCGGGATCCTGAATCGTGTCCGCGCCGACCGCGGCCGGTCGACCGGGCCGCAGGTCGACGACGACGAAGTCGTTCCCGGTCCCTTCGGCCTTGACGAACGGAAGCGGCATCCCGCCCGATAGTCTACTGGGCCGCGGGCGCCGGTGCAGGCGACGCGGGCGCCGGTGCAGGCGACGCGGGCGCCTCGGCCGGCTTCTCCCCCTCGGCGGGGGCCGCGGCGCGCTTGTGCCTGCGGACCGGCGTGGCGGGCGCCGCTTCGGTGTCGGACGCCTTGTCGCTCGGCTTGGCGGGCTTCGCGCCCTTGGCGGTTTTGCCCTCGGTCTTGCCGCTCGTTTGGTCGGTCGTTTTATCGGACTTGGGCTCCTCGGCCTTGACCGGCGCCGCGGGCGCGGCCGGTTCGCTGGTCTGCGAGGCTCCCGGCGCGGGCGTTCCCGCCGCGGCGCCGCCGGCCGTCTTCTGGATGGTGTCGCGGGCCTTGTCGAGATCGAGCTTCAGCTTCTCGTTGCGCGCGTCCTCGGCCTTCTTCTGCTCGGACTTGCGCTCGGCCAGCTTCTCCAACCGCCTCGAGTCCTGCTGGCTGGAGAAGTGCGCCAGCCCCAGCGAGGTGAGCAAGAAGATGAGCGCGGTGATCGAAGTGAGCCGGGTCAGGAAGTTCCCCGCGCCCGACGAACCGAACACCGTTTGGCTGCCGCCGCCACCGCCGAAGGCGATCCCCATGCCGCCGCCCTTACCGGCCTGCAGGAGGACGACGAGCACCAGGAACAAACAAACGACGACGTGAATGACTGTGAGAAACGTGATCATGCGGCGGAGCCCTCTTTCACGATGCGAACGAACGATTCGGCCGACAGCGACGCCCCGCCCACCAGGCCCCCGTCGACGTCCGCCTCGCCCATCAAGGCGCGGACGTTGTCGGGCTTGACGCTGCCGCCGTAGAGAATACGCAACTTCGGCGCCAGCGCCGCGGCGCGCGTGGCGACGCGGGCGCGAATGAAATGATGCACCTCTTGCGCCTGCGCCGGCGTGGCGTTGCGCCCGGTGCCGATGGCCCAGACGGGCTCGTAGGCGATGACGATGCGTGAGAGCTCGTCGTCGCTCATGTCGGCGATCGCGGCGTCGAGCTGCGCCTGGATCCGGCCCAGGGCCTCGCCGGCGTCGCGCTCGGCCAGTGTCTCACCGATGCAGACGATCGGCAGCAGGCCGGCCCGCAGCGCGGCGCGCGCCTTGAGGTTCACCGCGGCGTCGAGCTCGCCGAACAGTTGCCGCCGCTCCGAGTGCCCGACGATGACGTGCTTGCAGCCGACGTCGACCAGCTGCCCCGGCGCCACCTCGCCCGTGAAGGCGCCCTTCTCGTCCCAGAAGCAGTCCTGGGCCGCCACCGTGACGGGGCCGTCCTCGAGCCGCTTGGCCACCGCGTAGAGCGCCGTGAAGCTGGGCGCCACGGCCACGTCCACCTCTCGAAATGTCGCGACTCCGTTACGCACCTCGCTGGCGAGCGCCAGCGACTCGGCGATCGAGCCGTTCAGCTTCCAGTTGCCACAGAAGAATGGGCGCCGTGCGCGTGCCATCGCGATCCTCGTCTAGCTCTCGAGCGCGGCGAGACCGGGGAGCTTCTTCCCCTCGAGAAACTCGAGCGACGCGCCGCCGCCGGTCGAGATGTGGGTGATCTTGTCGCCGAGGCCGCTCTTGTGGACCGCCGCCACCGAGTCACCGCCGCCGACGACCGACAGGGCGCCAGCCGCACCGGCCACCGCCTTGGCCACGGCCAGCGTGCCGCCCGCGAAGGGATCGGACTCGAACACGCCCATGGGGCCGTTCCAGAAGATGGTCTTGGCGCGCGCGATGGCGTCGGCGAAGCCGCGCGCCGTCTCCGGGCCGATGTCCAGCGCCGCCAGATCCTCGGGCACCAGCATCGCCTGCACCACGCGCCCCGAGTCGGCCTTGATGCCGGCGGCCGCTACCACGTCGCGCGGCAACAGCACGTCGACGTTCGTCTCCTCGGCCTTCCTGAGGAAGGCGCGCGCCAGCGCCAGCTTGTCCTCCTCCACGAGCGAGCGGCCGAGCTGGCCGCCCTTGGCTTTGAGGAAGGTGTTGGCCATCGCGCCGCCGATCATGATCTGGTCGACGCGGGCGGCGAGGTTGTCGAGCACGCCGATCTTGTCCGAGACCTTGGCGCCGCCGATGATGGCCACGAACGGCCGCTCCACGTCGCCGAGGAGCTGGCCGAGGAACTTCACCTCGCGCTCCATCAGGAGGCCCATCCCCTTGGCGGCCACGAACTTGGTGATGCCGGCCGTCGAGGCGTGCGCGCGGTGCGCGGTGCCGAAGGCGTCGTTGACGTAAACGTCCGCGTAGCTGGCCAGCGCGCGCGAGAACGCCTCCTCGTTGGCCTCCTCGGCGGGGGAGAAGCGCAGGTTCTCGAGCAGCGCGACCGCGCCGGCCTTGAGATCGTTGACCACCTTGCGGGCGCCGTCGCCCACCGGCTCGTCGGTCAGGGCGACGTCGGCGTCGAGCAGCTCCGCCAGCCGGGCCGCGACCGGCTCGAGCGAGTACTTCTTGTCGGGTTTGCCCTTGGGGCGCCCGAGGTGCGAGGCCAGGACGACCCGCGCCCCTTTCTCGATGGCCAGACGGATGGTCGGCAGGCTCTCCCGGATACGGGTGTCGTCCGACACCTTCCCCTCGGGCGTGAGCGGCACATTGAAGTCGACACGGATGAACAGGCGGCGGCCCGCGATGTCCAGCTCCGAGATCGTCTTGATGCCCATGTCGAAAGCTCTCCCCGACGCTGGGGACCGCGCTCAGGACAAAAAAAAGCGCGCCCGGTCAGGGCGCGCGAAGAATGCTCGAACAGGCCTGGAAAAGCTAGAAAATTAGTCGAGATCGAGGTCGGTCGTGACCAGGCTGATGATCTCGCTCGCGAGGGCCACGATCTGCTTCGGCTCGTAGCCGTTCTCGCGCAGCTCCTTGTAGATCGACTTGGAGAGAATCTGCAGCGCCTTCTCTCGGTTCGGACCCGGGGTAGGCAGAACGTCGGCCTGCGGATCGATGGACTTGATGGGTGTCGTTTGCGTTACGGCCTGAGCCATTAGAAACCCTCCTCCCAGAAGGTCGGCCCGATTCTTAGCACGTCATATGCCACTTTCGACTTGTGTCTAACTAGCTGAAATTACTAGTTAGTATCCAAGAAACAAAAGTGTGGCGCGAAGCCGATTACGCACGGCCCCAGCGCGTCCCGGGAGGGTTGAAAACGCGCGGGGCGTGATTTTTCCGTCGGGGAGCCGTGACAAGCGCGTAACCCGACGGCCCGGTAAGCGGCGGAGCAGTGCGGGCCCGGGGTGCGAAAGATGTTTTGCACGCGCCGCTCTTTTGTCCATTGGCGGTGCCCCGCCGCCGTAGGGGCTGCTATGCTACGAGCCGCGAGGTCAGCCGTGAAGCAGTCCCAGTCGATCGAGATCGCGTATCTCATCAACGGCGAGGTGGTATCGGTCAGGCGGCTGTCGAGACGGAGCGAGTGGCGGGGCGCCCTCGCGGCGTTCGGTCTCGTGACCGCGATGTGTGCGGCCACGGGGGCGCTCGTGGCGTCCGGCATGCTCGCCGCCCACCGGGTCGTTTTTCTACCGTGGTACTCGGCGCTGTGGATAGTGGTCGGGCTCGGCTCGGCCGGGCTCTGCGCCGCGCGCGCCGCTCGGCGCTCGCGCGCCTATCAGATCGGGGCCGCCATCGACGACGACGCGTTCTCGGCGCTGGCGCTTCCGCTGGTCCGCCGCACGAAGCACGAGTACCGCCTGGCCATCGTCCCTGGGTTCACGGGGCGCGTGGACGGCGGACGCGCGCCGCTCGCGGTCGAGTCGCTGGTGCGCGAGGGCGGCGGCAAGTCGGTCGATCTGCCGCTCGAGACGGGGATGCGCGCGGAGGTGGCCTTCGGCCCGGCGACGTTCGTGGTGCGCGCGGTCGC
Source organism: Polyangia bacterium (assembly GCA_036498765.1). Lineage (GTDB taxonomy): Bacteria > Myxococcota_A > Polyangia > Fen-1088 > Fen-1088 > JADGRB01. The sequence continues at coordinate 361 of DASYEX010000371.1, read as the reverse complement.
TGACCGAGGTGGCGTCCCGCCGCTGGCAGCCGGCTTCGTCCGCCGCTTCGCGCGGCGGGCCTTCCTGCCGATCGAGCTGGCGGCGCTGGGGAGCATCTTCTGCGCGGTCCCGGTCGGGGCCACGATCGGCGAGGCGGACATGAGGTCGGCGATCCCCAAGACCGCCACGCCCTGGGAGATCGAGAAGGCGCTGCGGGTCGAGGCGCAGACGCAGGCGGGGTCGCTGCACCAGTGCTTCGACGTCATGCCCATCTCCTGCCAGCACTCAGGCTACGTCGGCGTCGGCGTCTCGCTGTCGCGCGAGGGTGAGATGCGCGATCACTGGATCTCGCACTCGACCTACGGCGCGGACTGCCCCGTC
>DASYEX010000370.1:0-15578 GCA_036498765.1 Polyangia bacterium | reverse complement strand
AGATGACCCTGGAGGTGGCCGCCGACGAGCTCACCCCCGTCGCCGGCCCGAACCGGCAGGCCACCCGCGCCGCGGCCGCCGCGGCGGTGCGCGCGCCGGCCGCCTCCGAAGAGGCGCTGGCGCTCGTCTCGCAGGGGAGCTCACCGACGGTCGATCTGCGCGGTCAGACCGGCGACGAGGCGCTGGCCGCCGTCGAGGCCGCGTTCGATCGCGCCGCTCTCGCCGGAGAGAGTCACGTCGTCGTCGTGCACGGCCACGGTACGGGCGCGCTGCGCAAGCGGGTCCGCGCCTACCTCGACGAGTCTCCCTACGTGTCCCGCTGGGCGCCGGGGACAGCCCGGCAGGGCGGCGACGGCGTCAGCATCGTCGAGCTGCGCTGAACTTCCGCCGTACGCGATCGACGAATCGTGGCTAGCCAAATACGCCCACGGCCAGGTTGATCGCCGTGGCCAAGATCGCCGTGTTGTAGAGGAACGACAGCACGCTGTGCCCGAGGACGGCCCGGCGGATCTGGGGGCTCGAGACGGCGATGTCCGAGACCTGAAAGCACATGCCGATCGTGAAGGCGAAGTAGGCGAAGTCGAGGTAGGCGGGCGCGGCGTCGCCCGGCAGCGAGAGGCCGCCGATGCCCTCCGCGTCGTCGCGATAATAAAGGTGCGCGTAGCGGAGCGCGTAGGCGGTGTGGGTGAGCACCCAGGCGCTGGCGACGGCCAGGATGCAGAGCGCGACGAACAGCTCGCGCATGGCCGGCGGGCAGCTGCGCGCCTGGCGGAGGATGACCGCCGTGGCGAGCAACGAGACGGCGCTGGTCAGGATCACCAGCACGCCGACGGCGCGGGCCCCGGGATCCTGGGTGGCGGCGTGCCGCCGCGTCGCCTCGACGCTGCTCGCCAGGATGATCGTCCAGGCGAACGTCGCCAGCACCAGGGCCGCCGCGTCCCACCCCGCGAGGAGCCGCGACGTCAGCCCGAGCCGCCCCGGCACGAGCAGGGCAACGACGACCCCCGCGGCGCCCGCGGTGATGAGGCGGGCGTGCGATTGGCGGGGGACGTGGCGCGGGAACCCGGGCAGGCGACGTCCCATATTCATCGAGCTTCGCCGAGCGGCGCGGCGCCGTCCAGTGGCCGCCCGCGCGACAACTGACGGCGACCCCTCGGCGACGGCGCAACTGGCATTATCTTGGCTGGATGAGCTGGCAACTGGCCCGCGGCGCCCAGGTCGGCCCCGACGGCACGGTCACGTTTTCCGCCTGGGCCCCGCGCGCCGAGGCACTGACGGTGCGGCTGCTCGGGCCGGACGGCGCCGCGCGCGCCGAGCTGCCGATGGCGCGTTCGGCGGACGGCGTCTTCACGGCGCGCGCCGAGGCCGGCGTCGCGCCGGCCGACAGCGACTACGTCTACCTCCTGCCGGGCGTGGGCCCGCGTCCCGATCCGGTGTCACGCCACCAGCCGGCCGGGGTGCACGGGCCCTCGCGCATCGTGGCGCCGGGCGCGTTTCGCTGGAACGACGGCAGCTGGCGCGGGCTGCCGCTCGGTGATCTCATCTTTTACGAGCTGCACGTCGGCCTCTTCACGCCGGAGGGGACCTTCGCGGGCGTGGCCGGCAAGCTGCCCTACCTGCGCGGGCTGGGCGTCACCGCCATCGAGCTGATGCCGGTCGCGGCCTTTCCGGGCGCGCGCAACTGGGGGTACGACGGCGCGTCGCTGTTCGCGCCGCACGAGGCCTACGGCGGCCCCGAGGGGCTGCGGCGGCTCTGCGACGCCTGCCACGCCCACGGGATGGCGCTGTTTCTCGACGTCGTCTACAACCACCTCGGTCCGGAGGGGAACTACCTTCACGACTTCGGGCCGTACTTCACCGATCGCTACCGCACCCCCTGGGGCTCCGCGCTCAACTTCGACGGCGCCGACAGCGACGAGGTGCGCCGCTTCTTCGTCGACAACGCGCTCACCTGGCTGACAGAGTTCCACGTCGACGGCCTTCGCCTCGACGCCATCCACGGCATCTTCGACTTCGGCGCCCAGCACGTCCTGGCGGAGCTGGCCGAAGCGTTCGGCGCGGAGGCGGCCCGGCTGGGACGCCGCGCGTGGCTGGTGGCCGAGAGCGACCTCAACGATCCGCGCGTCATCCGATCGCCCGAGGTGGGCGGCCTGGGCCTGGATGCGCAGTGGAGCGACGACTTTCACCACGCGCAGCACGCGCTCCTCACCGGCAACCGGCGGGGCTACTTCGTCGACTTCGGCCAGGTGAGCGATCTCGGCAAGGCGATCTCCGAGGGGTTCGTCTACGACGGACGCCGCTCCGCGTTCCGGCGGCGCCGCCACGGCGCGCCGTCGGCCCGCGACGCCGGCGAGCGCTTCGTCGCCTTCAACCAGAACCACGATCAGGTCGCCAACGCCTGCCTGGGCAAGCGCCTCGGCCAGCTGGTCGGGCCCGAGCGACAGAAGCTGGCCGCGCTGGTCCTGTTCTCGACGCCGGCGTTGCCGCTGCTGTTTCAGGGCGAGGAGTACGGCGAGGAGGCGCCGTTCGACTACTTCACCAGCCACGGCGATCCGGCGCTGGCGGAGGCGGTCCGGCAGGGGCGCCACCAGGAGTACGAGCACCTGCTCGAGGAGGGGGCCGACGTGGGGACCTGGGCCGATCCGCAGGCCGAGGAGACCTTCCTCGGCGCCAAGCTCCGCTGGGATTCGCTCGACCGCGCGCCGCACGCCGAGATGCTGGCCTTCTACCGCGCGCTGATCGCGCTCCGCCGGCGGCTCGCGCCACTGCACAATGGCCGCAAGGATCTGACCCGCGTCGCCTTCGACGAGGCGGGGCGCTGGCTGACGATCGAGCGCGGCGATCCGGGTGGGGCGGCGACGTTCACCGCCGCCAACTACGGCGAGCGGCCGGTGGTCCTCGCCCTGCCGCGGACCCGGGCGGCCTGGGCGCTCGCGCTTGGCAGCGGACTCGACGTGGTCGCCGTCGGGGGAACGGTTTCGCTCCCTCCGGGGACCGGCGCGATCTTCGCGCGCCTCGGTGACTGAACCCCGCGCGCAGCGATCAGTGGCAGGTCTGCTGCTTGTTCCCGCTCGTCGTGCCGGTACCGCCCGACGCGCCTGGGCCGACCCCGGTCGCCCCGCACGTTCCGCAGGTGACGTAGGTGCCCGACTGGCCGCAAGCGACGGCGGCGGTGAAGCCGGCGTGGTCGTTGCAACCGCAGCAGGCGGTCCTGAGGATGATCGGCGGGCCCGTCACTCCGACGGCGGCCGGCACGACGCTCATCAGGATCGGCTCCTCCGTCTCCAGCGTGGTCAAGCAGATCCCGCCCTCCAGCGGGCAGGCCAGCGAAGCCTGGGCGCCCGAGGACGAGCAGGTCGAGGCGCCCGGCGCGCAGGCGCTGCAGCCAGGGCAGAACGTGCAGCTGGCGTTCGGGTATTCCGCGGTCGCCTTCTCCAGCGTTCCGTCGCAGTCGTAGTCGAACGTCCCGGTCCCCTTGCTGACCGTGCCGAAGTAGCCGGTCTGGCCGGGGTGAACGTTGGCGTCCTTGTCGTCGCAGTCGGTGTCGTCGGCCACGAACCCGGCGGGCGGCGACCCGGCGCAGCCGGCCTTGGCGGTCCCCGCGTTGAGCGTCCCGTTCCTGTCCCCGTACCCGTCGACGTCGGAGTCGGCGTAGAAGATCTGACAGGCGACGCCCGCGGCGCAGGTGACGCCGGGGCACTGGCACTTACCGGCGGAGCCCGAGTTGTTGCAGCTGTTGGGGGACTCGCAGGCGGTGTTGCAGCAGACGCTGCTCGCGCAGTGACCGTTGTTGCACTCGGCGTCGGTCTGACAGGTGATTCCATCCACCTTGGTCGGCGCGCAGGCGCTGGTGGTCCCGTTGCAGTAGTAGCCGCTCAAGCACTCGACGTTTGCGCTGCAGGTCGTTCGGCAGGCGCCGGGCTTCGACGTCAGGTTGCAAGCATAGCCGTCCGTGCAGTCCGCGAGCCCGATGGCGCAGGTCCCCTTGCCGTCGCAGACGGGGCTGGCCACATCCTTGCGTGAGTTGCAGAACGGCGTGCCACACGAATCCCCCGCTTTGGCGAACGAGGCGCAGGCCTTCATCCCGTTGCACTTGCCGCCGCAGACGGCCGGCATGGCGACGATCCCGCCGTCGGGCGGATTGATCTGTTCGGCATCGGAGGACGCGTCCAGCGGCGTGCCGGCGTCCGTCTTGGCGCCACCCGCGCCGCCGGCGCCGGAAGAGCCCGCCTTGCCGCCGGCGCCCGCCGTCCCGGTCGTCATGGACGACCCCGCGCACTCGTTCTCGGGGTCGATTCCGTTTGGGTAACCGGTGCAGATACCGATGGTGGTGGTGAGCGCGCAGCTGGCGCAGGTGTCCTTGCACGCTTCCAGGCAGCAGACCCCGTCGGTGCAGAAGCTGCTCGCGCACTCCGTCCCGCTCGTGCACTTGGCGCCGGCCGCCTTCGAGGTTCCCGGCTTGGCGACCAGCGTGATGGTCACGGCGACGGCGCCCGTCGGATTCAAGGTGACCGGCCCCACCTTCCCCGAGCCCCACATCACGCCGGTGGCGTCGATCGCGTCGAACTCGAAGCTCAACGAGCCGGCCGTGGCCATGGGGACGAACTGGAACGTGAGCCGCCCGCTGGAGATCGCGCTGCTCACGTCGAACTGCTTGGAGAGCGACTCGGCGCCGCTCACCAACAGCGAGCCCACCTTGACCATCGATCGGTCGGTCGTCGAGAGCGCGCTGGCGTCGACGGTGATGTTGACGCCAAAGTCGGTGGGCGGCGTGGGCGACGACTTGCTGCAACCGAGCCCCGCGATGAAGGTGATCGCCAGCGCGCCGGCCGCGCGTCGGTGTTTTGTAGACAAGGACATCAGCGGACCCCCGTCTGCTTCGGCAGGTTGTTCCAGGGGCCGGCGCTCCCACCCGAGGAGAGCGCGATGCCCGCCACGAGGGCGCCGACGACCACGACCCCGGCGGCGGTCCAGAACCACCAGCGCGTATAGATCGGGTGATCCTCGGCGGCTGACGGCGGCGCCGAGATGACGGCGGCCGGAGCGCCCGCGGGCGGCGCCGCTGGGGTCACCACGACGGGTGCGGCGGCGGTAGGCGGCGGCGCGACTGGGGTGACGGGCGACGGCGCGACCGGCGGCGGCTCGGGCGCCGAAGTCGCTGCCGGCGGGCTGGTGCCGCTCTCCACCAGCTTCTGGCTGCGCTCCTTCGAGTCCTTGGCGTACTGGGTCCCCGGATAGAGCTTGACGATGTTGTTGTAGAGCAGCAGCGCCTTCTGGTTCTCGCCCGCGAGGCGGAACGCTTGCGCGGCGTTGAACAGGATGGCCGGGTCCTGTTTGAGCTTGAAGGCCTCCTCGTATTCGATCGCGGCGTCGTGGTACTCGCCGACCGCGAAGTGCGCCGTGGCCTTCTGATAGTGCGCCTTGGCGTCATCCTCGGCGCGGACGGCGCTCGAGACCAGGAGCAGCAGCAGGACCACGGGAAGCCGGGCAACCCGATCGAACACGGGGCTCAACGGACGCTTCGACAAGGGCATCTCCAGTAAGGGGACGCCCGAATGTATCCGAAAATGGCTGGGCTAGAAAGGCGTTCGCCTGCGTATCGGGGCCCGTGCGAACGGCCACGGCGGAACCAGGCTCAGCACGGCGAAGCAGGCGAGCGCAGCGAAGCAGGCTCAGCACGGCGAAGCAGGCGAGCGCAGCGCGGCGGGCCCGGGGGCCGCGAGCGGCAGCCAGCAAGCCCCCCGGTAAAACTAACGCGTGCGCTTCTTCAGAACGCCCCACCGACCGCTGCTGCGACCCTGGGTCGGGCTCTCGGCGGCCGCCGAGCTGTGGTGGGCCGCGAGCTCCCACTTCGACGACTCGCCCTTCTGGGGCTCGCGCGTCGCGATCGTCGTGCGCGCCGCCGCGGGCGCCGCCGTGCGCGCGGCGACCTTCGCGCGGGCGGGCGCCGGGGCGGGGGCCTCGCTCTGCGTGAACGGGTCCTTCCATTTCGGCTTGGCGGCCGGGGCCGCCCGGCGGGTCCCCGCCGGCGCCTTGGCGTTGCGGAACGAGGAGGCGTCGTCGTCGTCGCTCCGCGCGGGCGACGGCGGGTGGCGCCGGTTCACCGGCACCATGTTGTCGAGATCGTCGGCGCCGCTGTCGCCGCCGCGGGACGCGCGCGCGGCCACCGTCTTCTTCGGCCCCTTGACGGCGAACGGATCGTTCCAGCTGTTCGAGTCGGCCGCAGGCTGGCGGCGGCTGTTCGTGCTGCGGGTGGCGACCGGAGCGGGTCGCGCCGGCGGCGGTGGAGCAGCGGCCGGCGTCCGACGGCTGGCGGGGGTCGACGACGCCACGGGCGCGGCGCCCTGGGTCACGTGGATGATGCCGTCGTTCCTCTTCGGCGCCTGGCGCAGCGGCATCGGCGCCTCGACCGGCGTCGACGAGATTTCGGGCTTGGCCCACTCCGGCGTCTCGTGCTTGACGTGGGTCTCGGGCATCGGCGGCGCCTTGTCGGCCGACGACAGCAGGCTGTCGACGTCATCGCCCTTCTTCTTTCCCTTGCCGGAGGGGGCGGCCTTCGGCTTCTCGACGGCGAGCAGATCGTCGAGCGCCTTGTCGTCGGCGGCCGAGGCCTTGTGCTTCTTCTTGCCGCCGTCGTCCTTGAGCAGCCCGTCGATGAACTTGTCGTCGCCGTGCTTCACCGGCGGCGGGGGCGTGGCGGCCGCCGCGGTCTCGAGCTTGGGCGAGATCTCGCTGGTCTTGCCGTTCTTGCCGTTCTTGGACTTGCTCACATTGCCCGAATCCTCGTCGGGCAACGTGGGCAGCGCGACCTCGCCGCCCCTCTTGCTGGTCTTGGGGGCCGCGTCGGCCTTTTCCTTCTCACGCGCCGCCTGGGCGTCGGCCTTCTCCTTCTCCTTGGCGGCCTTCTCGGCGGCGGCCTTGTTGATGGCCTGCGCGCGCGCGATCTTGTCGAGCTCGGCTCGCTTGTCGTCGGGACCCATCACCGAGTCTTCCCACTGCATCTGCTTGTTGATGGCGCTGTCGCTGCTGTCGCTCGTCTTTGCCTTCTTGGTCTTTGGGTCAGCCGCGTGAGCGACCGGGGACCACGAACCGAGGAGACAGCTACCCGCAAGCGCGGCGCAAAGAAACAACCTGGACCGCATCTGATACGACCTCCACGTGGGGGGTGGGGGGAGAGGAGACTCTATTATCTGCTGCTGTGGTTATTTGACAAGCGGCTAACGCGCATTTTTACCGACGTCATCCCACCGGCAGCGACCAATTGCGACTTCGCCTGATTTGGAAGCAAACGTGGGTGGATGTAGTTGCTGCTCGTGGTCGATCCGGACTTGGGCGCCGATCGGGCGCGTCAGGGGCGGACGACGATGCCAGACGCCACGACTTTGACGGTGTCGCCGGCGACGTCGACCTCGATGTCCATCTCCCCCTCGGCGCGCACCCGGGCCAGGCCCAGGCGAGAGACCGAGCCCACCCGGGCGTTCCGGCGCATGAGGCTGAAGTAGTGGGCCATGGCGTCGCGCTCGGCGTTCATCTCGGCGTAGCACGTCCCGAGGTGATCGATGTGCTCGCGGGTCGAGTTGTTGGTGACGACCACCCGGACCACGGCGTCCTCGCCGCGCGGGGAGACGTCCACCTCCAGCCGCGCTTTCCCGTCGGAGGCGTATTTTGCGGCGTTCTCGAGGAGCTCGTGGGCCGTCATCGCGACGCGGAACACCGCGTCCTCGTCGTCCAGCACCGGCGCCAGCTTCGCCTCCAGGAGCCGGCGGGTCGGCGAGACGATGGCGGGCGAGACCGTGAGGGGGAGATCGAGGTGCAGCGGCGTCACGGACGGATACCTTTCACTAACATCAAGCGGGTCCCTTGGCGAGCCGTAGCCTCGCACTGTCCGGGCTTTCCCTCAAATCTTGGCTCAAACCGGGGCCCGGACCAGTCGATGTAAGGGGCCCGCAGGACCACGATGCCCCCGGGATCGCCGCCCAATACGCCGCCCCCTGAGCAGGTTCTTTCGTCGCTCGTTCGCGGCGCGACGATCGGCCGCTACGTCGTGCTCGGGCTGGTCGGCCGGGGCGGCATGGGCGAGGTCTACGCCGCCTACGACCCGGAGCTGGATCGCAAGGTGGCGCTCAAGCTCCTGCGGGTCAAACCGGGCAACGGCGTCTCCCTGACGGAAGGCCGCCAGCGGACGCTGCGCGAGGCGCAGGCCATCGCGCGCCTGTCGCACCCCAACGTGGTGGTGGTGTACGACGTCGGCACCTTCCGCGACCAGGTCTTCATCGCCATGGAGTTCGTCGACGGGAACACGGCGACCTACTGGCTGGCCGCCCAGCCGCGCAGCTGGCCAGAGGTGTTGCGCGTGTTCCGGGCGGCGGGGCGGGGTCTGGTGGCCGCGCACGAGAAGGGACTGGTCCACCGGGATTTCAAGCCCGACAACGTCATGGTGGGCCGCGACGGCGAGGTGCGGGTCATGGACTTCGGCCTGGCCCGGCAGGTGAACGAGAGGCCGGACGCCGAGCCGCCGCCGGTCCGCCGGCCCCCGGTCGTCCTCGGCGACGGCAGCGCCGACACCCTCGCCGATCCGATGGAGACCGTGCTGCTCAACGGGCCGCCCACCGGTCCCACCACGCCTGCGATGGGGACCGACCAGCAGCAGACGCAGGGGGCGTTCGAGGTGCAGCTGACCCGCACGGGCGCCATGATGGGCACGCCCGCGTACATGGCGCCCGAGCAGTTCCTGGGCACGGCCACCGACGCCCGCACCGACCAGTTCAGCTTCTGCGTGGCGCTCTACGAGGCGCTCTATGGCGAGCGTCCGTTCTCGGGCAACACGATGTTCGCGCTCACGACGGCGGTCGTGCAGGGGCAGGTCAAGGAGGCGCCCGCCAACTCGAAGGTGCCGCTGTGGGTGCGCAAGGTGCTCCTGCGCGGCTTGCGTCCGCAGGCCGCCGATCGCTACCCCTCGATGCTGGACCTGATCGAGGCGCTGGGCCGGAACCCCAACGCCGCTCGGCGGCGGTTCGTCACCGCCGCGGCCGCGGTGCTGGTGCCGACGATCGGGCTCGTGATCGGCGTTCACCAGGGCCTGTCCAATCACAAGTCCACCTGCAGCGCCGGGCCGACGTGGCTGGCCGGGGTGTGGGACCTGCGGGCGCCTGGTCAGGGCGAGTCGACCCGGCAGGCCGAAATCCACGGCGCCTTTCTCCGCACGGGGAAGAGCTACGCCAGCGACGTGTTCGCCACCGTGAACCGGGTCCTGAGCGGCTACGCCCAGCGGTGGGCGAGGATGTACCGCGAGACGTGCGAGGGATCGGAGCGGGGCGAGCAGTCCGCCGACGTGCTCGACCTGCGGATGACCTGCCTGCAGGAGCGCCTGGGCGGCCTGCGCGCGCTCAGCGACGTGTTCAAGGAGGCCAACGGAGAGGTCGTCGAGAACGCCGTCAGCGCGGCCAACAATCTGGGCTCGCTCGATCGCTGCGCCGACGTGCCGCTCCTGCGGTCGGTCGTGCGGCCGCCCGAGGACTCGGCGACGCGCGCGCGCGTCGAGGAGCTGCGCCACCGGCTGGCCGGCGCGAAGGCGCTGTTCGATGCCGGCCGCTACCGCGAGGCCCTCAAGGACGCGCCGCGACTCATCGACGACGCGCGCGCGCTCGACTATCAGCCGGTGGTCGCCGAGGTGCTCGCGCAGATGGGGACGATGTACCACAAGGAGAACGACCCACGGACGGCGGAGAAGCTGCTCATCGACGCCTACCTGGCCGCCGACGCCTCCCGCCACGACGAGGTGCGCGCCGAGGCGGCCACCTCTCTCGTCTGGGTCGTCGGCTACCTGCAGGCGCGCTACACCGACGCCCTGCAGTGGGCCAAGTACGCGCAGGCGATCCTCCAGCGCCTCGGGGGGCACGAGCTGCAGCAGGCCTGGTTGCTGAACAACCTGGGCGCCATCTACGAGCTGCAGGGCGAGCGCGAGCAAGCGCTGCGCGCCAGCTCGGAGGGGCTGGCGCTCAAGGAGCGGGCGCTCGGGCGCGATCATCCCGACGTCGCGCTCTCGGAGGGGAACCTGGCGGTCGAGCTGGAGGTGCTGGGGCGCAACCAGGAGGCCCTCGAACATGTCGACCGGTCGATCGAGATCCTGCAAAAGTTCCTGGGCGCCGGGCACCCCGAGTTCGCGACCCAGCTCAGCAACCGCGGTGAGATCCTGAACGCGCTCGGGCGTTCGCGCGACGCGCGCGCTTCGTTCGAGAAGGCGCGCGTCATCTGGGAGCGGGAGCTTGGGCTCGAGCACCGCAACCTCGGCTACGCGCTGACCGGGATCGGCGTCAGTTACCTTTCGGACGCGGATCCCGTGAATGCCATCGCCCCCCTCGAGCGGGCCTTCAAGATCCGCGAGGCGCAGGAGACCGATCCCTCCCGGCGCGCCGAGACGCGGTTCGCGCTGGCACGCGCGCTCTGGGAGTCGGGGCGCGATCGGCAGCGGGCGCGCGCGCTGGCCGAGGAGGCGCGCGAGGGCTACGCCAAGGCCGAGGTGAAGGCGAAGCTCGCCGAGGTCGACACCTGGCTGCGCGTGCACAGCGCGACCTGAAAAGCGGGTCGGGTGAAGGCGGCTGCGCTGCCGCAGCCCACCGTGGGAGGTTCGGACCCCGTCTGAGGTTCAGAGCAAGGCGCCCGCGCGCCCGTCCCTTCACTCGCCGCCGTCGTCGCGCGCCGCGGCCTCCGCCTTCGCCGCTCCGGCCGCCGCGCTGGGGAGCGGGGCGCTCGGTCGCCGCACGGTGATGCGGACGAAGTCGTCCTTGATCTCGACCTGTGGGGGGCCGAGATCGCTGAGGCTGACTTTGAGCTCGCTCCCGTCCTCGGGCTTCGCGTCCTTCTCGTCCTGGTTGATCCGGACCAGGCGGAAGCCCTCGCGCCCGATCTTGTAGAGCCGCATCGTGATCATCGAGGCGGCCTGGGGGAGCTTCACGGTCACCGCGTGCGGGTTGTTCGTCACCTGGAAGCTCGAGCCCTCGCTCGAGCCTTTGATCGGGATCAGCAACGAGGCGCGCGGTCCGTCGACGCTGAGGTCGGGCTTGTTGTGCCGCCAGGCCTCGCGGGCCAAATCCTTGTCGGACTGCTTCTCGGTTTTGTCGGTCGCCGCTGCGGTCGCGGACCTGTCCCCGTCGGCGGGGGCCGGTCTGCGCTCGGTCCGTGCGGTCGCCACGTCGGCGGTTCCGAGCGCGTCCGCGTTGCCGGCGACCGCCGCGCCGTCGTGGCCCGGCAGGGCGCCGCCGCGCGCGTCGAGCCCGGCGGCGTCGCCGGCGACGGCTGCTGCGCCGTCCGGTCGCGCCGCGCCGTCGGCGGCCGGCGGCATGGGCAGGGGCGAGGTCGCCAGGACCACCGGCGCCGCAGGCGGCTCCGGGACGTGCCGCAGAATCAGCTGCTGCCCGGCGTAGAACACGACCGCCGCGGTCAGCGCCGCGACCAGGATGCCGCCAGGCCGGGCGATCCCGCCCTCGGGCTCGCGCCCGCCGCGTCCGCGCAGCCAGGCGCCCACCGGGCCGCTGAGGCGCTCGCGGAGGTCGGCGTCCATCTGCATGCGCTCCAGCGTCTGTGCCGTGGCCTGCTTCGCGCCGTCGATCGGATGTGCCTTGAGAAAAGCTTGCACCTCGTCGAAGTGCCGCCGCTCGGGCAGCGCGGCCAACGATTCGACCAGCCGCCGTAGGATCATCGGCGAGTCGGCTTTCGCGCGCGTCTCGGCCCAGCGGTCACGGATTAATCGGAAGGCGGCCTCGCGCGTGGCGCGGTTGCCGAGCAGCACGCCGACGTACGACGAGAAGTCCTGCATGGGGACGTCGGGCGCCAGCGCCAGCTCGACGGCCCGCGCGGCCAGCCCGGGGGACTCCACCCGCGCCAGCGCGTGCAGGTAGCGCCGCTTGGTCGCCGGGTCGGCGTCCTCGCGCGCGCGCTTACGCAGCTCCTCGAAGCGCGCCTCGTCGGCGCCGCGGGCGGCTGCTGCGACCACCGTGTCGAGCAGGTTCGGATCGAGCGGTGCGGGGGGCAGCCGGGCCTCGGCCTCGGCGACGGAAGACGGCGCGCGCGCCAGCAGGACCAGCGCCCGCAAGAGAACCGCGCGGCGGAGGCGCGTCTCGTCGTCCTCGCGTGCGCCGGGCGCGGCGCCCCAGCCGAGCGCCGCCGCCTGAGCGCCGAACAGCTCGGACACGAAGGCGCCGAAGCGGTCTCTGTCAGCCTCGGCCAGGAAGCGGTGCTCGATGATCGAGAGCTTCCCGACCAGCTCGTCGAGCACGACGTGATCGGTCTCGGCGCGGAGGCTGGCCACGAGCTCCAGGAAGTCTTCGATCGTGGCCTCGCCCGCCCGCACCAGCGCCCAGGAGTCAGAGACCAGCGCCACCCGCTCGGCCGCTCGCAGCTCGCCCACCGCGGGCAGCAGCGCGGCGCGCGCCTCGGGGCCGTAGGCGACGCGGTAGAAGCCGCGGGACTCCGCGTTGCCGATGCACCAGGCGACCGGTCCCTCGGACGCCAGCGGAACCCGCACCGCCGGCTCGCTGAGCAAGACCGGCTGCTCCTTGATCCCGGCCGCGTCGCGGAAGCGCAGCACGATCGGGACCAGCCAGCGCGTCGCCGACCCGCGCGCGGCGGCGCCCGGCTCGGCGAAGAAGCGGCGCTGCGCCAGGGTCACGAAGCTCTGGCCGCCGGCGCCGCGCTCGAGCGACAGGCTCAAGAGCGGGTAGCCGGTCTGCCGGATCCACCCGTTGGCCATCTTGACGATCGGCTGCCCGGACGCCTCGCCGAGCGCGCCCCACAGATCGTCGGCGGTGGCGTTGGCCTCGCGGTGGCGGCGCATGTAGAGGCGGATGCCGTCGCGAAACCGCTCGGCGCCCAGGAACCCCTCCAGCATGCGCAGCACGGCGCCGCCCTTCTCGTAGGTGATGGCGTCGAACGACTCGCCCGCTTCTTCGGCGTTCTTGATCTCGGCGCGGATGGGGTGCGCCGAGATCAGCGCGTCGAGCGCCAGCGCCGCCCCCTTGCCCGCCTCGAAGTCCATCCAGATGCGCCACGACGGCCGCCAGTCGTCGACGATCTTGTAGGCCATCCAGGTGGCGAAGGCCTCGTTGAGCCACAGGTCGTCCCACCAGGCCATCGTCACCAGGTTGCCGAACCACTGGTGCGCCAGCTCGTGGGTGATCACCTCGGCGACGCGCTTCTGCACCGCCAGCGGCGCGGTCGCCGGATCGGCGAGCAACGCCACCTCGCGGAAGGTGATGGCGCCGGCGTTCTCCATCGCCCCGGCCTCGAAGTCGGGGACGCCGATCTGATCGAGCTTGCCGAACGGGTAGGGGAGGCCGAAGTAGTCCTCGAGCCGCGACAGCACGGCCGAGGCCGTCTCCTGGGCGAACGAGGTCAGGTGACGTTTCTCTACCGTTGTCCAGGTGCAGATCGGGACGTCGCGCACCCGCGCCACCGCGCTCGGAACGATGGGCCCGACGATGAGCGCGATGAGGTACGACGACAGCGGCGGGGTGGGCGCGAAGGTGATGCGGCGCCCGCCGCGGCCGTCGCTCTCGTCGCGGGTGGCGACGCCGTTGGACAGCGCGACCGCGTCGTTGGGGACGCCGGAGACGGCGATCTTCCAGACCGCCTTGAAGGCCGGCTCGTCGAAGCAGGGGAAGAGCCGCCGCGCGTCCGCGGCCTCGAACTGCGTGACGGCCAGCGGCCCCGCCCGGTAGAGGCCGCGCAGGCCGGGGCTGAAGGCGCCCTGGTAGGCGAGGGCCAGCTTGAGCGGGCCCGGGGCGAGGATCTCGGTAAAGGTGAAGGTGATGGTCTCGCTGGCCGCGTCCGTGGTCGCCGTGGCCGGCAGGCGTCGGCCGTCCGCGAGCTCCGCGACCGCGCTGGCCACGTCGAGGCCCACGCCGTGAACCACGATCTCTCGGCGCGGCGACCCGAGCGCGAGCGCGATCTGCAGCCGTCCCTCGAACCCGCCGGCGTCGAGGTCGACGCGCAGATCGGCTTCGTAGGTCTTGGGTTTGACCTCCGTCGGGAGGCGAAAGTCTTTTCCGAGCGTCACGCGGTCCTGATCTCGAGGTGGGGGAGACTCTTTGTACCGTACTCTAGGGACGGATGTCTCACGCGCCTGCCGCAGCGCCGCCGCACGATCCCTATGCCCCCTTGCGGATCGTTAATTTTCGCTGGTTCGTCGCCAGCATTTTGGCCATGGCGATGGGGGCGCAGATCCAGGGGCTGGTCGTCGCCTGGCAGATGTACGCGGTCACGCACGATCCGCTGGCGCTGGGGATGGTCGGGCTGGCCGAGGCAGCGCCCTTCATCGCCTTCGCGTTGCCCGCCGGGCACGTCGCCGACATCCGGGACCGCCGGCGGATCGCGCTCTGGGCGCTCCTGATCCTGTTCGCCTGTGCCATCGCCCTGGCCGTGGCCAGCACGCTGTTTTTGGCGCGCGGACGCTCCGCGGGCTGGATCCGCTGGGCGATCTATGCGGTCATCGTGGTGTGCGGCGGCGCGCGCAGCTTTCTCCTGCCGGCGCGCAATGCTCTGGGCGCGGACCTCGTGCCGCGGCCGCTCTTCCCGAGCGCCGTCGCCTGGCGCACCGGCATCTGGCAGGTCGCCGCGGTGACCGGCCCCGCGCTGGGCGGCGTCCTCTACGCCTGGGTGGGCGCCACGTCGTCCTACGGAATCGCCGCGGCCTTGATGGCGGTGTCGCTCTTCACCGTGTCGCGGATCCGGGCGCCCGCGCGTCCGCCTGTTGCGCAGGCCGAGTCGCTGGGGCAGAGCGTGCGCGCAGGGCTGGCGTTTCTGTTCACCCGCCCGCTCTTCCTGGGCGCGATGACGCTGGACCTGCTGGCGGTGCTGTTCGGCGGCGCCGTCGCCATCCTGCCGATCTTCGCCGAGGAGATCCTGCGCGTCGGCCCGCAGGGGCTGGGCGCGCTGCGGGCGGCTCCGGCGGTCGGCGCGGTGCTGATGTCGGGCCTCCTGGCGCTGCGCCCGCCCCCGCGACGGGCCGGGCGCCTGTTTCTGGCAGCGGTCGCGCTGTTCGGCGTCTTCACCGTCGGCTTCGCGCTGTCGCGCTGGGTCTGGCTGTCGCTCGCCCTGCTGGCTGCCGGCGGCGCGGCTGACATGCTGAGCGTCTACTTTCGCGGCACGCTCATGCAGGTACTGGTCCCCTCGGAGATGCTGGGACGGATCTCGGCGGTCAACCAGATCTTCATCGGCTCATCGAACGAGATCGGCGCGTTCGAGTCGGGGGTGGCGGCCAAGCTGTTCGGGACGGTTCCTTCGGTGGTCTTCGGCGGCGTCGTCACGGTGGTCGTCACCTTGATCACCGGCTGGCGCGTGCCGGCGTTGGCCAACCTCGACCGCCTCGAAGAGCAGACCCCGTTGTAGGCGGGACCCTCAAAGGGTCCCGTGCCCCCGCGATGAGGTCGGCCGGGCAAAGCCCGTCCGCCCTCGACGCGATCAAATCGGGATGCGCGCCGCGACTAGAGCGCCGCGCCGCGGACCGTCTTGATGTTGACGAACTCCAGCAGACCGTAGCGTGACAGCTCGCGGCCGTGGCCGGAGCGCTTGATGCCGCCGAA
>DASYEX010000369.1:0-8190 GCA_036498765.1 Polyangia bacterium | reverse complement strand
CTGCCCGTCCCCGGGTCGGCGAAGTTGTTCCAGACGTCGGGGGTGATGCCGGAGTTGGCCTTGTTGGTCTGCCCGTGCAACCCCTCCTCCGCCATCACGACCAGGTCGGGGGACACCGCGTAGCGAAACGTCCCCAGCTCGCCGACGCCGTTGATCTGGGCGATGAGCGGCGTCCCGTAGCGCCCCTCGTCGTACTCGCCCGGCGAGCCGTAGCGGGTGGTGAAGGCGCCGGCCAAGAACTGCAGCCGCATCCGCTTGTCGGGCAGCGGCGGCAAGAACGACAGGTAGACGTCGGTGATGCCGAGCTGGTCGGCGGGCTCGAGGAAACCCTCGGAGACGTTGGCCTGCTTGGCGACGATGCTCATGTTGGCGCTGACGATGCTGTTCGACTCGGTGAACAGCATCTGCGCGTAGGTCGTGGGCGTGACGCCCGTGTGCTGGAAGCTCTCCAGATCGTCGGGGACGACCGGGGGCGCGTGCAGCACCAGGTTGCTCTGGCCGGGTCCGGCGGTCATCCCCTGGTTCGAGCGGGAGTTGAACCCCATGACCAGCGGGGCGGTCACGAGACCGTGGAAATCGAAGCGCCACTCCTCTTCGCTGAGCGAGCGCTGGCCGAACGAAGGGGTCACGCCCCCAGGCAGTGCGGCGACCTGCGGCGTCGCCGGATCCAGGCCGAACGACGGATCGGCCGCCAGCTCGCCGGGCGCTTCAATGGGTTTGACCTCGTCCGCGCGCGCCGGAACTGCGGCGCCCGCGCCCCAGAGGATGACGGCGACGGCCAGCGCGGCCGCCGACGTTCCTGCTCGACATTTCGTTGATCGCGCGAGCGTGAGCGGGCTCTGCCCGGCGGCGCTCTTTCGCGGGGGATCTAAAGGACCCTTCGAGGGTCCTTTTGTGAGTAGTTTTCTCATCGTCTCACCACCAGACGTTCACGTTGAGCGCGATTAATTGATCATCGAGGCGACCGTCGGGCGCCACGAGGGAGCTTGCGTCGGGGTGCGTGTTCGCCCCGTAGAACCATTTGCCGTAGAGCAGCGTGAAGGCCTCGCGCGCCATCCAGTTCGTCTTGAAGACGAGGCGGGGAGCGAGCACCCAGAAGTTCTGCTCGGAGTCTTTGGTCGTCGGGACCACGCGATCGACGCGCAGCCCAAACGCCAGCCAGGAGAGCGGATTGTAGAGCCCGTCGACCCCGAACTTGTACCGCAGCCGCTGATTGTATTGATCGACCGAGGACGGCAGGGCGACGGGTCCCGGCATGGTGATCGTCGAGCCGAGCGGCTGGGCGCCGGAGAGCGTCGTGCTGTTCGAGGTGGTGCCGTAGGCCAGGACGGCGCCGACGTTGAGCTGCAGATCGGGCGCATCGCCGCGCACCGGTCCGCCGTGGCTCCGCAGGTGGTTGAGGCTCGCCGACCAGTTCAGCCCGGCCGCGTAGAGCGCGCCGCTGCCGTAGGTGCCGGAGCCCCACCAGCGATCGACTAGCGAGAGCCCTTCGCCGCCGAAGGTGGTGAGGCCGCGCAGCAAAGAGGCGTTCGCGCCCACCGTGTACGACCCGGCCAGGCCCAGCCAGCCCCACACCGGATTGATCAGGGCGGCGTCGAGGCCGGTGACGTAGATGTGGCCGTTGGTGACGTTCGCCGAGTTGAACTGGCGATAGGTCGGATTGTCGAAGCACTGGTCGGTGGTGTCGTTCGCCGGCAGGAGGATCGAGGCGCTCTGGCACTGCGCCATGTCGTCCTGCGCCCAGTTGACCAGGAAGTGCGCGTTGGCCTTGATCGTCGTGGGTCCGGTGGAGATGAGGCCGGCGTGAACGTGCGCCAGCCAGGAGGCCGGGTAGAGCGGGTTGGCGTTGCCGTTGCCGGCGTCGGGGATGGTCGCGTCCGGGATGTGCCCGTTCCGGTTCCCCAGGAAGCCCTGGTCCAGCACCAGCGTCAGCGTCGGCGACAGGTTGTAGTTGGCGACCAGGTCGTAGCCGACGCCGCGCACGAGCGCGACGATCGCGTTCGTGTACATGCCGAGGCCGTACTGGGCCAGCGCGCCGTAGTTCGTATAGAAGTAGCCCGCCAGGCCCTTGAGCTGCCAGTCGCCGATGGGCGGCGGCGTGTACGAGAGGTAAGCGTTCTGAATGAAGTTCTGGCTGCCGATGGCGTAGTAGGTCGATGGCTCGGTCGGGTTCCAGGTGGAGAGCGTCAGGTTGGCCGCGACGGTCGGCGTCCCGTAGGAGATGTTGATCTGGACCCACTGCCCCGGCATCGTGTTGGTCCCCAGGAACGACGCGTACTCGTCGACGGTCTGGGGCGGGATGTGGAAGACGGTGGTGGTCTGATCGGGGCCCGTCACCATCCGGTTGCCGATGCTCGACTGGAACGAGTCGTTCAGGAACCCACTGAACTTGAACGTCCACTGCGAGGGCGGCATCGGCGCGCCGTAGGAGGGCGTGACGTTGCCCGGCAGCGAGCCGACGCGCGGCGCGCTGGGCGCCTGTGAGAACCCCTGAAAGGTCCGATACCCCGGCACGTAGCCCGCGTTGTGGAGCACGTCGCTCGTCAGCGTGTTGTCGGATGCGGCGGCCGGCGCGCGCGGAGCGACAGGCGCGGGCGGCGGCGGCGCAGCAGGTGTCGCGGGAGCCGCCGGGCCGACCGGCGCGGCAGGCGTCACGACCGGCGCGTCGACCGCGGGCGACGACGGCGCAAGAGGAGCAGCCGCGGGCGCGGCCGCGGGCGCCGCCGGTGACGGCGCGGGCGGAGCGGCCGGGGGAGCGTCCGCAGCCCAGACGGCGCCGGGGGCGGACGTCAAGAGCAGCGCAAGAGCGATCGGCTTGAACAAGGGGGATGCGATCCGTTCGAGCGCCGAACGGAGACCAACGGCCGGACGCTCGCCGACCTTTTAACCGATCCGCGCGGGCGGACTCAAATAGAAATGAGAACTCGCTCAGAAGCGCGTTTATAGTGGCCCGCGTGATTCTTTCCGACACGCACAACTTCTCACTTTTGCGTTTCTTCTCATTTCTGGCGATCGGCCTCTTCGCGGGCTGCATCGGCGTCTCGCAGAAGAGGGTCGCCGCGGGCGGCGTCATCGGGGGAACCGGCGAGGACGTGAAGGTGTGTCACGCGGGCAGCAAGGTCGCCGACGACGGCCTCATCGACGACTTCGAGGACGGCAACAACCAGGTCTCCTCGAACGGCGGCCGCAACGGTTACTGGTGGCCCAAGGTCGACACCGCCGGCTCGACGATCGAGCCGGCGCCGTTCGCGCCGACGACGGACGCCGGTGACGGCTCGGAGGGGGCGATGCACGTCTTCGGCAAGACGTCGACCGGCGATCCGACGCTGGCCTGGGGCGCCGGCTTCGGCGTCAACCTGGTCGACCCCCAGGGTGTCTACGACGCGTCCGCCTACGCGGGCGTCAGCTTCAAGGCCAAGGTCGCTCCCGGCTCGACGACCAGCGTCCGCTTCAACATCGGCGACATCAACACCCACCCGATCGGTGAGATCTGCAAGACCTGCTGGAACCACTTCGGCAAGAACATGGTCCTCACCAACGAGTGGAAGGAATACAAGGTCATGTTCAGCGAGGCCCACCAGCAGCCCGACTGGGGGAGCCCGCGCCCGCTGTCGCTGACCCCCAGCAAGCTCGTCGAGATCGACTGGCAGATCGGCCCTGGGAACACCTTCGACATCTGGGTCGACGACCTGGCCTTCATCGACTGCAAGTGAGGCTCTCGAGCTGATCGCCTGAGCTGCGAGCGCGCGCGAGCCTCTCGAGGTCCCGCCTCTCAACAAACTTGCCGCCAGGTCCGAAAACGGCCGGCGCTTTTGCGGCGGCGGGCGCATCGTAAGGACGTGACCCCGCTGGACCCAGAGGCCTGTTACCGCGCCGTCGTGGCCCGCGACGCGCGCTTCGACGGCCTCTTCTTCGTCGGCGTTACGACCACCGGCGTCTACTGCCGGCCCCTCTGTCCGGCCCGGACACCCGGGCGCGACCGCTGCCGGTTTTTCCGTCGTGCGGCCGAGGCCGAGGAGGCGGGGTTCCGCTCGTGCTTTCGCTGCCGCCCCGAGCTGGCCCCCGGCGCCGCGCCGGTGGACGCGCTGTCCCGGGTGGTCGCCGCCGCGCTCCGCCTCATCGAGGAGGGCGCGCTCGCCGACGGTCGAACCATCGGTGAGCTCGCTGCGTCGCTGGGCGTCTCCGACCGCCACCTCCGCCGCGCCATGCAGGCCGAGCTGGGGGTGAGCCCGCTGGCGCTCGCCGAGTCGCGCCGTCTGGCGCTGGCCCGGCAGCTCATCGTCGACAGCGCGCTGCCGATGACCGAGGTCGCCTTCGCCAGCGGCTATCGCAGCGTGCGGCGCTTCAACGCGGCGGTCAGAGGCCGCTACGGCCGCGCGCCCGGCGCGATGCGACGCGCCCGCCCCGACGCGCGGCCCCGCAACGAAACGATGTCCGAGACGGTTACCGTGACGCTGCAGTACCGGCCTCCCTACGACTGGAGCGCCATGCTCGGTTACCTGGGCACCCACGCGATCGCCGGCGTCGAGCTGGTGCGGGATGGCGCGTACCTGCGAACGGTGGCCGTGGGGGCACACCGCGGCTGGGTGGCGATCGCCGCGGATCCGGAGCGCCCGGCGCTGCGCGCGACGATCTCCACGTCGCTGCTGGGCGGCCTGCCCAGCGTCGTGGCCCGGCTCCGCCGGCTGTTCGATCTGGACGCGCGCCCGGCCGCGATCGCCGCCCACCTGGTGCGCGATCGGCGCTTGGCGCGCCACGTCCGCGCCCGGCCCGGCCTGCGGGTGGCGGGCGCCTTCGATCCTTTCGAGGCGGCGGCGCGGGCCATCGTCGGTCAGCAGGTGAGCGTCGCCGCCGGACGGA
The DNA here is from genome assembly GCA_036498765.1 of Polyangia bacterium. Classification (GTDB taxonomy): domain Bacteria; phylum Myxococcota_A; class Polyangia; order Fen-1088; family Fen-1088; genus JADGRB01. Next base: position 3,330 of record DASYEX010000369.1, on the reverse strand, counting down.
CCCTCGGCGCGCGGCTCGTCGAACGGCTGGGCCGGCCGATCGCGACGCCGGATCCAAACCTGGGGCGGCTGTTCCCCGACGCCGCGGCCATCGCCGGCGCGAGCCCGCGCGATTTGATGAGGCTGGGCATGCCGCAGAGCCGTCTCGCCACGCTGCGCGCCTTCGCCCGCGCGGTGGCGAGCGGCGAGTTGGCGCTCGACGCCGCCACGCCGGCCGAGCTGGTCGAGCGGGTGGTCGCGCTGCCCGGCGTGGGCCGCTGGACCGCGCACTGCCTGGCCATGCGCGGCCTCGGCTGGCCGGACGCCTTCCCCGAGGACGATCTCGTCCTGCGCCGCGCGCTGGGCGGGATCTCCGGACGGAAGGCCCGCGCGCTCGCCGAACGCTGGCGCCCCTGGCGCGCGTACGGCGCGACCCACCTTTGGACCGGCCACACCGAGCGCCCTACTCTTTCCGCAGGAGCAAACCAGCCATGAGCGACGCCAGATACTTCAGCACCCTCGCGAGCCCGGTCGGCCGCCTGACCCTGGTCGGCGCCGGCCAGGACCTCGTGGGCCTCTACTTCGATGACGATCCGCACGCCGCAGACGTGCGCGCCGAGGCCGCCCGGGACGACCGCCGCCTCCGCGCAACCGCTCTGCAGCTCGAGGAGTACTTCGCCGGAACGCGCACCGCCTTCGATCTGCCGCTCGCCCCCGTTGGTTCCGCGTTCCAGAAGGAGGTCTGGGCCGCCCTCTGCCGCATCCCCTTCGGCGCGACCGCCACCTACGGCCAGATCGCGCGCGCCGTCGGCAAGCCGGAGGCCTCGCGCGCCATCGGCGGCGCCAACCACCGGAACCCGATCGCCATCATCGTCCCCTGCCACCGGGTGATCGGCGCCGACGGTTCGATGACCGGCTACGGCGGCGGCCTCCGCCGCAAACGACTGCTGCTGGAGCTCGAAGCGCGCGCGGCCGCGACCGGCCAGCTCGGGTTGCCGGGAGCCGCTTAGCCGCCACAGCCGGTCGCGATGGCCAGTGCGCGACAGAGCGCGGTCATCTTCACCGCCGCCAGGCGACCGACACACGAGCGGAGCCGCCTCTTCTCGACCGTCTGTACGTGGTCGAGGCTGACCGCGGATTCGTGCTTCAACCCCTCGGCCACACCGACGACGACCTCCGACGGTGCGCCGATGATGCGCGACCGAACGGGCGCGACCATCACCGTGTCGATCAGATCGATGACCTCCTGCCGGCTGATGATGACCACCGGACGACGCTTGTCTGGCTTGGCAAACTCGTAGAACCAGACTTCGCCACGCTCTATTCGGCGGGCCATGTCCCCTCGTTCGCCCAACCCGAAAGGTCGTCATCCCGCTTCTTCCGATCCCCGTAGGCGCGCCGGTAGGCGTCACGGATGGCGTCGCTCCGGCGTCGACGGAGATAGATCGCGACCGCGCGCCTCATGACCTCGGATCGGCCTAGCTTCTTCACCTCTGGATCTTCGTCCAACCGCGCCAGAAGTTTCTCGTCGAAGCTCACCTGTATAGCTTTCATGTATGTCAATTATGTTGGCAGCAGACGGCCGAGGCAATTCCCAGGCGATCGGGCGGTAGAGGCCGGCGCTAGGCGGGTGGCGCCGGAGCTGCGGGCGCTGGCGGGGCGACCGCTTCGGTGGCGCGGATACGGCGCTTCTCCTGGACGACGTGCACGATCTGATCGAGCACGACGGCGATCAGGATGACCGCGCCGACGATGATGAAGGTCCAGTTGGGGTTCAGGCGCCAGAGGCGGGGGATGCCGTCCGTGTCCTGGTAGCGGACCTGGAACATGTTGATGCCGTTGTCGATGACCTTCATCATCGCCGACCCGATCACGATGCCCAGCACCGTCCCCTCGCCGCCGCGCAGCGAGCAGCCGCCCAGGACGACCGCGGCGATGGCGTAGAGCTCGTAGGCGATGCCGACCTGCTGGGACATCTGGCCGATGTAGGCCGCGTAGCAGATCCCCGCCACGCCGGCCAGGCCCGCCGACATCACATAGGTGGCCGTCTCGATCCGCTGGACCGGAATGCCCGAGTACTTGGCCGCGTCCCGGTTGCCGCCGATGGCGTAGAGATACCGCCCGAAGACCGTGGCGTGCAGGATGTAGCCGCCGAGCGCGATCACGCCCAGGAAGATGATCAGCGGATAGGGGAGCAAGGGATCGCCGCCGTGCATGAAGAGGCCCAGGTTGGCCAGCTTGAGCAGGGGCGAGGTGCCGAGGCTGAGCGTCCCGCCCTGCACGATCGTCTGCGAGACGCCGCGGATGAGCAGCATCCCGGCCAGCGTCACGATGAACGGCTGCAGGTTGAGGCGGGTGATGAGCAGTCCCTGCAGGAGGCCCACCAGCAGCGCCGCCCCCAGCGCGACGGTCACGCCGAGCGCCAGCGAGTGGCCGCCGCCGCCCGTCGCCTGCGAGGAGACGCGGGCGATGATGACGCCCGTCAGACCGACGACCGAGCCGACCGACAGATCGATGCCGCCGGTGATGATCACTAAGCCGCTGCCGATGGCGTAGATCCCCAGCATCGAGATCTGCCGGAGCGTGTTGACGGCGTTCGACTGTCCCAGGACGTCGCCGTTGGAAATGAAGAGCAGGAGGCAGATCACCACCAAGGCGCTGGCCATACCGAGCTCGCGCTTCACGCCGCCACCTCCTTCTCCGCGCCCGTCATGAGCGCCCCGATGCGCGCCTGCGAGATCCCGTCGCGCTCGAGCACGCCCATGGGGCGGCGCTCGCGCATGACCAGCACCCGGTCGCAAAGACCGATCACTTCTTCCATGTCCGAGCTCACGACCAAGACGGCGATGCCTCCTGCCGCCAGCGCGGCGACGTGTCGATAGATTTCAGCGCGCGCGCCGACGTCGATCCCGCGCGTCGGCTCGTCGAGGATGAGGACCTTGGGGCTCATGGCCAGCCACTTGCCGAGCACGACCTTCTGCTGGTTGCCGCCCGACAGGTTGACCACCTTCTGGCGCACGCTGGGCGTGCGGGTGGCCATCCGCTTCACCTCGGCCTGGGCGGCCTTCTGCTCCGCCGCTCCGTCGAGGCGCCCCCAGCGGGTGTAGGCGGCCAGGTTCGGCAGCGTGGTGTTCTCGGTGATCGACATCGGCAGCACCAGCCCGTGGTGCTTGCGATCCTCGGGCGCCAGATAGACCCCGCGCTCGATCGCCTCGCGGGGGCTGCGCGGCGCGAAGGGCCGGCCCTCGAGCGTCCTCGTTCCGGCGCGGGCGGGCGTGACGCCGAAGATCGACTCCATGAGCTCGGTCCGCCCCGCGCCCACCAGTCCGGCGAAGCCCAGGATCTCCCCGCG
>DASYEX010000368.1:0-2740 GCA_036498765.1 Polyangia bacterium | reverse complement strand
ATCGCGGGGACGCTCGCCGTGCTGGGCCTCTTCGCCGGGATCGCCGTGGTGGTGGGCCTCTTCAGCTACTACGGCAGCGACCCCAAGCTCCCCAACCTCTCGCGCCTCGACGCCTACCGCCCCAAGCAAGTGACGCGCATCCTCGACCGCAGCGGCGCGCCCATCGGCGAGCTCGGCAGCGAGAAGCGGACCGTCGTCCCCTACGAGGCGATCCCCAAGGTGCTGGTCAACGCCGTCGTTTCGGCCGAGGACGCCGACTACTTCCAGCACGGCGGGCTCAATTATCGCGGGATGATCCGCGCCTTTCTCGAGGACGTGCTGCGGGGCCGGCGGGCGCAGGGCGGGTCGTCGATCACCCAGCAGGTGGTCAAGAACCTGGTCCTCTCGCCCGAGCGGACGCTGCGCCGCAAGGTGCAGGAGATCATCCTGGCGCGCCAGCTCTCGGAGAAGCTCTCCAAGGAAGAGGTCCTCGCCCTCTATCTCAACCAGATCTATTACGGGCATGGCCGCTACGGGTGCGAGGAGGCGGCACGCTACTTCTTCGGCAAGTCGGTGCGCGACATCAACCTGGCCGAGGCGGCGCTCTTGGCCGGGCTTCCGCAGAGCCCGGAGCGCCTCTCGCCGCGCCGCCACCCGGAAGCCGCCAAGACGCGGCAGCGCTACGTGCTCGGCCAGATGGCCGAGCGCGGGTACATCGATCGCGCGACCGCGGACCGTTTGGCGGCCGAGCCGATCCGGCTGGCGCGCGAGTCGGCCTCGGCGCGCGGGATCGCCGCCGAGGCGGTCGACGTCGTCGGGGCGGTGTTGGGCGAGAAGGTGGGCGAGGGGGCGGCGACGGAGAGCGGCCTCACCGTCACCACCACGCTCGACGGCCACCTGCAGGAGCTGGCGCGCACGTCGCTCGAGCGCGGCCTCGAGGATCTCGACGGGCGGCAGGGTTTCCGCGGGCCATCGGGCCACCTCACCGGCCGGCCGCTCGACGTGCGGCGCTATGAGCTGGTGAAGGCGCACGCGGGCGGTCTCGGCGACTCCGAGATCGTCGAGGGGATCGTCACCCGCGTCGAGCCCGACTCCAAGAGCGCCAAGCTCGGGCGCCTCTACGTCGACGCCGGCGTGCGCGAGGCCGGGCACGAGGCGCTTCGCCCGCCCCCCGCGCGCGGAGAGGCGAAGAGCAAGGCCGCAAAGACCAAGGCGCCGCGGCCCGCGTGGCCTTCGGACGAGGCGCTGGCGTCGGCGAAGGAGGGGGCCAAGGAGGGCGTCGTCGACTTCGCGTTCGAGCCCCGCTACAGCAAGGGAGCCAAGCCCTTCGCCGAGCGCTTCAAGCCCGGCGACCTCGTGCGCGTGCGCTTCGCCGTCGATCGCCCGCGCCCCGAGGGGCGTCCGTTCCCGCTGGCGCTGGAGCTGGGCCCGCAGGCGGCGATGGTGGTGCTGGATCCAGCGACCCACGAGATCCTGGCGCTGGTGGGCGGCTACGACTTTCACTCCGGCGGGTTCGATCGCAGCCTGCGCGCGAACCGCCAGCCGGGGTCAGCCTTCAAGCCGATCGTCTACGCGACGGCGATCGAGGCCAAGAAGATCACCCCCGCCACGAGGATCAACGACGCCCCCGAGGTCTACGACCTCTGGAAGCCGCAGAACTACGAGAAGGAAGAGTTCCGCGGCCCGGTGCGCGTCCGGACCGCGCTGGCCGACTCGATCAACACCGTGGCCATCAAGGTCCTGTCGGACGTGGGGATCGACCAGGTGCGCAACGTCGCCGCGCGCGTCGGCATCACCTCGCCGATCGCGCCCGACGTCGGGCTGTCGCTGGCGCTGGGGTCGCTGACCGTGACGCCGCTCGAGCTGGCCAACGCCTACGCCACCTTCGCCGACGGCGGGCAGGCCGCCAAGCTCGACCGCGCGTCGCTGGTGAGCGCCATCGGCGCAGAGAAGGTCCCGCCGCCGCAGCTTCAGCCCGGCCTTCCACCCGACGTCGCGTACGTGATGGTCTCGCTCATGCGCAGCGTGATCGACGAGGGGACCGCCCGCAGCGCGGTAGCCGGCAAGCTGCATCGGCCGGCGGCCGGCAAGACCGGGACCTCCAACGGCCAGCGGGACGCCTGGTTCGTCGGCTTCACGCCGGACCTCCTGGCGGCGGTGTGGGTCGGCTTCGACGACATGAAGAAGCTCGGCCGCGGCGAGGCGGGCGGCAAGACCGCCGCGCCGATCTGGGCCGACTTCATGGTCAAGGCGACCGCCGGCAAGCCCACCAAGGACTTCGCGCAGCCCCCCGGCGTCGTCGTGCAGCGCATCGACAAGGCGACCGGCCTGCTCGCCGCCCCCGGCCAGGAATCGGGCACGCTCGACGAGGTCTTCCTCGACGGCACCGCCCCCACCGAGCGGGCCCCCGCCGCCGGCGAGGAACAGAGCCCCGACAAGCTGCTCTTGCAGTAGCCCTCCTCTCGTGGCGATTGCCCGCCGTCCGCTGTGATCGCCTTCTCTTCGAGTTGCGCGGTTCGGAACGCGCTGAGGAATAGGCGCCCGGCGTCGCCGTATCCGCGCGTCCGACGAGCGCCGCGGCCGCGGCGTGGCCGTATCCGCGCGTCCGACGAGCGCAATCGTGCGGGCGGTGGCGGTGGTTCGAGCGGCAGCTTTCAAGCCCGCACGAAACAGGGCCCGACGTCGTGGCGCCCGATCCGGCGGTGAGCTCGGGCTACCGCGCGGCAAGAAGGCTGTCGCACGAACATCCTGAACCGCCGCT
>DASYEX010000367.1:0-36253 GCA_036498765.1 Polyangia bacterium | reverse complement strand
GGCCGGCGCGGATCGTCGGCCGAACGTGACGCTATTTCGACGGCGGTGCACTAGTTTCGTCTCGACAGCGCGGCGATGTTCTTGGCGACGGAGCGCGTGTGCGGATGCGCGGGACCGAGGCTGATCGTGAAGATGGCGAGCGCGCGCTCGAGCAGGGTTCGCGCCTCGTCGGTCTCGCCGCGCTCGTCGAGCAGCATGGCCAGGTTGTTCATCGTCAGCGCCAGGTCGAAGTGCTGCGCCGGCAACAGCGCCTCCCGGATCGCCAGCGCCCGCCGATGACAGGCGAGCGCGTCGTCGAGCCGACCCTGCGCGTGCTGGACCGAGCCCAGCGCGGCCAGCGACGAGGCAGCCTCGAGGCTGGTCGGCCCCTGATGGGATTCGAACGTCGCCAGCGCCGCGGCATAGGCGCGTTCGGCTTCGGGCAGACGGCCGAGGCCCTCCAGCAGGGCGCCCCACGCCTCGCGATCCGCCGCCACCACCGGATGATCGGGACCGAGGCGGGCCTGGCGCAGCTCCACCGCCCGGCGCGCCAGCGGCTCGCCCGCCGCGAAATCGCCGCGCGCGTGGCAGAGACCGCCCAGGTTGTGCAGCAAGGTCGCCTGCTCTTCCTCGCCGCCGATCGCCTCGGCGTAGGCGAGGGCGCGGCGGTAGAGCGGCTCGGCGTCCGCGTACCGCCCCTGGAACTTGTGCACCATGCCCAGCCCGTTCAAGGCTTCCGCCACCAGATGATCGCCGTCGGGGAAGGCGGCCTCGGCCCGTTCGAGCACGCGGCGATAGGCCCCCTCCGCCTCGTCGAGCCGACCACGCGCGCGCAGCACGCTGGCGCGCGCCAGCTCACCACCGAGGAGCAGCCGCAGCAGCTCCTCGGCGACGGCGAGGGCCATGTCGTCGGTATCATCGGGGGCGGGTGCGGCGACCAGCGGCTTCAGGATCTCGATGGCCCGATCGAGGACGGTCGCGGCTTCCCCGTGTCGATCGAGCAGCTCCAGCAGCCGCCCGTGCTCGATGAGCGCGTTCGCCAGATCGGGGCTCTCCGCGCCATCGACCTCCTCGAAGATCTCCACCGCTTCACGACAGGCGCGCTCGGCGTCGCGGTACCGGCCCGCCTCGCGCTGCGCGATGGCCTGCTCGTGCAGCGCGACGGCACGCGCGCCGGGATCGTCGACTTCCGCCATCGCTCCAGTCTAACGTCATCCTTCGTCCCCGTGGCGCCGCGGACATTTTGATAGATTGCCAGGCGCATGTCGCCGCCCACGCGCCTCACGCGACGGTCGTTCTGGGCGCCGGAGATCGTCCAGACGTCGGCGATGGACTGTGGGCCGGCGGCCTTGAAGTGCGTGCTCGCCGGCTTCGGCGTGCCGGTCAGCTATGGCCGTCTGCGCGAGGCCTGTCAGACCTCGGTGGACGGCACGTCGATCGATACGCTGGAAGAGGTGGCCCAGCTGCTGGGGCTGGAGGCGTCCCAGATCATGTTGCCCCCCGAGCACGCGGTGGCGCGCGCCGCCGACACGCTGCCCGCGATCGCGGTGGTGCGCATGCCGAGCGGGCTGACCCACTTCGTCGTGCTGTGGCGCCGCTTCGGCCCCTACCTGCAGGTGATGGATCCGGCACGGGGGCGACGCTGGGTACGGGCCGACGTCTTCTTGCGCGATCTGTACCTGCACACGCAGGCGATCGACGCGGAGGCGTTTCGCGCGTTCGCCGCCGATCCGGCGTTCACCACGGTGCTGGGCGCCCGCTTCACCGCATTGGCTGGGGCGGCAGCCGCGCGACAGTCCCGAGCGGCGATCGACGCCGCGGCCGCCGCTGCTTCGTGGCGGCCCCTGGCGCGCCTCGACGGCGCCGCACGCGCGATCGAGTTGCTGGTGGACAGCGGCACTCTGCGGCGCGGGGCGGACGCCGGCCGCGCGTTGCGCGCCCTGCTCTCCGATCCCGTCGACGCAGCAAATGATCTCTGCGCCAGTCACGCCTGCGTCGGACCGGCGCCGCCAGACGAGAGGGGCGCCGAGCAGGTGTCGCTGCGAGGCGCGGTGCTGGTGCACATCGCCGGCCGGGCGGCGGAGTCCCCGCCGCGACGTTCGTTGCCCGCCGAGCTGGCGGCGGCCCTGGCGGGTGACGACGCGGGGGGGCGTCCGCTCGGTCGCGCATTTCAGGCACTGGGGGGGGCGCGGATACGGCGACGGGCGCTGCCGTTGATTCCGCTGCTGCTGCTGGCTGCCGGCGCCGGGCTGGCCGAGGTGCTGTTGTCGCGCCCCCTGCTGTCGGCGGGCGGCGCGGGGGGCCGACCGCTCGCCGTCGCGGCTGTGGCGTTGCTCGCCACCGTGGCGACCGCGGCGTTGCTCGAGTGGCCGCTCGTGGCGCGGGCGCGGGCGCTCGGACGCGCGCTGGACGTCGGGCTGCGCCGCGCCTTCTTCCGGAAGTTGCCGCGCCTGGGAGATCGCTACTTCGCCAGCCGCCCCGTCTCCGACATGGCGGAGCGGGCCCATCTGCTCCACCGGGTCCGCCTGCTGCCCGGGGTGGCGGTTCAGCTCGGGCGCACGCTGATCGAGCTCGGTCTGGCGACGGCGGCCATCGCCTGGCTGTATCCGAGGGGGGCCGTCATCGCCGTCGCGATGTTCGTCGTCGCCTGCGCCGTTCCCTTCGCCACGGTGCCCGCCGCCACCGAACGCGACCTGCGGCTGCGCACGCACGCCGGCTCGCTGCTGCGGTTCTATCTCGACGTGCTGCTGGGGCTGCCCGCCGTGCGCACCCACGGCGCCGGGCCCGCGCTGCTGCGCGAGCACGAAGCTCGTCTCGTCGAGTGGCGGCGCGCCGGTCGCGATCTGGTGCGCACGGCCGATCGCATCGAGGCGGTGACGGTGCTGGTGGCCGTGGCGGGCGCCGCGGCGCTGGTCAACGGCTACCTACGGACAGCGAGCTCGGGGGCAGTGAACGGGCACGCCTCCGCCACCGTGTTCCTGTTGCTGTTCCTGGCGCTGCGCATCCCCACCCAGGCGACGGCGATCGTGGGGTTGTGGCGGCAGGTCCCCGAACATCGGAACGTCACCTTGCGCCTGCTGGAACCGCTGGGCGCGCCCGAGGACGAAGCGGCGCGCGCGCCGCCGAGCGCGAGCGCGCGCGCCGACGGGACGAACGCCGCCGCGATCTCCTTCGAGGACGTCGCGGTCGAGGTGGCGGGGCACGTCGTGCTGAAGGACCTGTCGCTTTCCCTTCGTCCAGGCGCGCACGTCGCGATCGTCGGACCGTCGGGCGCCGGCAAGTCGACGTTGATCGGGCTGTTGCTGGGCTTCCATCAACCGGCGCACGGGCGCGTGCTGGTCGACGGCGTCGCGCCGCGCGGCGAGGCGCTCGCCACCTTGCGCGCCGAGACCGTCTGGGTCGATCCGGTCATCCAGCTCTGGAACCGCACCCTGACGGACAACATCGCCTTCGGCGCCGATTCGCCACCGACGGCAGAGGCGCTCGACGCCGCGCTGGCCGACGCCGAGCTGACCGAGCTCGCCGCCCGGTTGCCGTCCCAGGCGCTCGGGGAGGGGGGCGGCCTGGTGTCGGGCGGCGAGGGGCAGCGCATTCGCTTCGCCCGCGCGCTGGCGAGACCGGACGCTCCGCGGCTGGTGCTGCTGGATGAACCGTTTCGCGGGCTCGATCGCGAGGTGCGGCGGCGGCTGCTCGAACGGGCGCGCGCACGCTGGCGAGACGCCACGCTGCTCGTGGTCACCCACGATCTCGAGCACACCCTCGATTTTCCCCGCGTGCTGGTGGTCGACGGTGGTCGGGTCGTCGAGGACGACGACGCGGGCGTTCTGGCGGCCCGCCCGGCCTCGCTCTACCGGCGGCTGCTGGACGCCGAAGCGCGGGTGAAGAGCGAGCGCTGGTCAGCGCCGTTCTGGCGGCGGGTGACGGTGCGTGATGGTCGGGTCGAGGAGGGCCGATGATGCCCGCGGAGCTCGCGCCCTTCGTCTGGTCCGCCGACCGAGCCGGTGAAGCGACGCGCGCGCTGGCCCTGGCGGCACGCTTGATCCCGAGGGCGGGTGCGATCCCGTCGACGCCCGTCGCGGAGGTGGCCCGGGCGCTGGAGATCGAGGCCGAGGCGTACGACATCGGGTGCCAGACCCGCTGGCGTGAGAGCTTGCGCGTCGGCCCGTCGCTGCTGTCCCTCGCTGGCGGGCGGGGAACGCTGGCCGTCCTTCGCGTCGGAACGAGCCAGGCGACGCTGATCGGTCCGAACGGTCGGGCGCGGGTGGCGCTCGACGCGCTCGAGGACGTGCTGTGGTCGCCCCTCGACGACGACCCGGCGTTGGGTCTGCGCGCGGTCGAGGAGCGCTTGCATCACGCGCTGCCCGACCGCCGTCGCTCCGCGACGATTCGCGCGGCCCGGCTGCTCGTGGCCGGCCGCTGCGCGAGCCGCGTGCTCGCGGAGGCGTGGACCTTGCGGGCGACCACCTCCACCCTGCGAAGCGATCTGGCGCGCGTTCAGGTCCCGCGGCGTGCCCTGGCGATCGTCGCCGCCTACGGCGCGGAATTCGTGCTGTTTCTGGGTATCTGGCGCCAGGTGGGCCGACGCGCCCTGGCCGCCGGCGCCGGCTCGGGGGCGGGGCTGCTGGCGCTGCTGCTGCTGTGGGCCGGGCTGCAGCTGCTCGCCGCCACGGCGGTGCGTCGCCTGGCGCTCGACGTCGGCGCGGTGGTGCGCGTCTGGCTCCTGCGCGGCGCGCTTCGCCTCGATCCCGAGCACATCCGCGACGCCGGGGTCGGGCAGCTGCTGGGGCGCGCGCTCGACGCGGAGGCGCTGGACGCGCTCGCGCTGGGGGGCGGCGTCGAGGCGCTCGCGGGCCTGTTCGAGTTCGGCTCCGGGGCGGCGGTGCTGGCGCTGGGGGTCGCGCCGACGCTGCTGCTGGGGACGCTGACGGTGGCCGTCGCGTTGCTCGTGCTGGGCGCGCGGGCCCAGCTTCGGCGCCACGCCGCCTGGTCCGAAACGCGCCGCGCGCTCACGCATGATCTGGTGGAGCGCATGGTCGGGTATCGAACCTTGCTGGTCCAGGATCGACCGGAGCGCCGGGCCATCGACGACGATCGCGCGCTGGCGGCCTACGAGGCGCGCACAGGGCGGCTCGATCGGCTGGCCACCTGGCTCGACCTCGGTCTCCCCCGTCTGTTCCTGATGCTCGCCCTGGGCGCGGTCGGCGCGTCGCTGTGGCGAACAGCGGCGATCGCGACGGCGGCCGTGGCCACCTCGATCGGGGGCATCTGGCTCGCCTACGCCGGCCTGCGGCGGCTGGGCACGGCGCTGGGAGAACTGATCGCGGCCCGCGAGGCCTGGTCGCGGGTGCGTCCGCTCGTCGCCGCGCCCGCGGAAGCAGCACCCCGGGACGGCGCCGAGGACATCGCTCCCTCGGGCGACCGGCCGCCGCTCATCTCGGTTCGCGGCGTCGGCTATCAGTATCCCCAGCGACGACACGCCCAGCTCGCGGCCGAGGCGCTGACGATCGAGGCGGGTGATCGTCTGCTCGTCTCCGGCCCGTCGGGCGCGGGAAAATCCACGCTGGCCGCGATCCTGGTCGGCCTGAAGGCGCCCACCACCGGACGGCTGCTCCTGCGGGGGCGCGATCAACGCGCGCTCGGCCTCGACCGGTGGCGCCGCGCCGTGGGGGCCGTACCGCAGTTTCACGAGAACCACGTGTTCAGCGCCGATTTGCTCTTCAACCTCCTGATGGGGCGGCGCTGGCCTCCCCGCGCCGAGGATATCGTGCTGGCCGAGACCGTCTGCCGCGAGCTCGGCCTCGGCGCTCTCCTCGAACGAATGCCGGGTGGGCTGCTGCAGGTGGTGGGGGAGACCGGCTGGCAGCTCTCGCACGGCGAGCGGAGCCGGCTCTACATCGCGCGGTCGCTGCTGCAGACGCTGGACGCGCGCGTGCTCGACGAGAGCTTCGCGGCCCTCGATCCCGAGACGCTCGACGAGGTGATGGCCGCGGTGCTGCGCCGGCCCGAGGCCCTGGTCGTCATCGCTCATCCGTGAGCGGCGGCGCCGCCGCCAGCGCCGCCGCCAGCCGTTCGATCTGGGGGGGACCGAGATCGGTCGACGACAACCAGGGGAGCGTCACCAGCGGCAGCCCCGGATCGCGCCCGAGGGCCGCCAGGACGGTGTCGGCCGTGCGACGGTGCGCGCGCAGCCCCGTGGCCATCGCCACGGTGCGCGCCAGCGGCGCGTCCCCCGCGACGGCGCCCAGCCGATCGAGCACCGAGGAGACCGGCTCCGTCGCCAGCCTGCTGGCCGGCATGGCGTTGACGATCACGGGACCGAGCGCGATCTTCAGCTCGTCGCGCGCCGTGCGCGCCAGCTCGGCGGTCTCCGCGGCGGGGAGCTCCTCGGGCCGCGTGACGATCACCAGCGCGGTGCGCGCCGGATCGGCCAGCAGATCGGACATCATGCGGGCGTCGCGCGCCAGCGGCCCCGCGGGGACGGCGCCCAGGATGGCGCGGGGAATTCTCAGCATCGACGTCGCGTGGCCGCTGGCTGGCCCGTCGAGGATCACCATGTCATAGGCCCATTTTCGGGCCGCGACGCCGGGACGCGCCTTCGTCTCCTCGGTGGTGTGCCACCAGGCCTTCCCCAGCATGGCGTAGGCGTCGAGGCCCGGGATGGCCGACAGGAAGCCGCGCACCACGCGGTTGTCGAACAGCGCGCGATAGACGGTCTCGTAGCGCAGCACCATCAGCGCGTACTGGTGCAGCGATTCGCGCGGGGTCATGTTGACGGCGGCGAGCCCGGGCGCCAGCTCGGTGACGACGGGGCCGATTGGTCCCGGCCGCCCCAGCATCTTCCCCAGGCGCTCGACCGCGTCGGTCTGCGCCACCAGCACGCGCTTTCCGCGCGCCACGGCGGCCCGCGCCAGCGCCGCCGCGACGGTGGTCCGGCCCACGCCGCCCTTGCCCGACAAGATCACCAGCCGCCGATCGAAGAGCGAGGACATGCCGTCTCAGAAGCGGTACGCGGCGCCCAGGTCGATGTCGAGAAGATCGCCGAACAGCGTGAAGGTTTGACCGGCTTGGGTCGTGAACGACGCCGCGTCGCGAACGGCCGTGTAGTCGGCGCGTACCGTGAGCCCCCAATCGGCGCTGACGGCCACATCCAGGCCCACCGACCCGCGCCCCAGCAGGTGCGTGTCGGTCTCCTTGCCGGGCAAGTAGGCGGGCGCCACGCTGTCGAAGTAGCCCACCCCCAGCCCCAGTCCGAGGACGAAGAAGGGGCGCACCGGACCGAGGCGGAAGCCGACGGTGTGCGTGAGCAGAAAGTCGTTCTCGGAGATGACGCGCGTCGAGGCGTACGTGGTGGCGGCCCCGTTTTGCGTCGTCGTCGTTCCCTGTTCGCCTGTGGCGAAACGATCGGAGGAGAAGTCGACACCGATCGTCAGCTCGAGCAACTCGTCGGGACGCGCGTAGGAGAAATCGAAGGTGCCGGCGATGCCATAGCCGGCCGCGGGAGAGATGCCGTGACCGGCGTCGCCCAGCCGGTAAGCGAAGCGCGGGCTGATGGCGATGCGGTGGCGACCGTTGCGTGAATCCATTCCCTCATCGGGGTGAGCGTTCGGGGCGAGAGGCGCGGGTTCCGCGTCGCCGCCACCGCTCGGTGGCTCGGCCGGGGGTGCGAGCGGCGCGACCGCCGCGCCGTCGCCTGGCTCGGGTGGCGGTGGTGGGGCTACCGGCAACGGAAAGAGCGCCGGGGGTGCCTCGGCTCGCGCCGCGCCGGCGGCGCAGATGCACAGCGCGGCGCCCAGGAGCGCACCGAGCACCTTCGCCCGCGGCTGACGCGCGTGTCCGATTTCCAGGGAGGGCACCATGCCAGGTTAGCCGAGCGAGACCAGTTCCTGGCCGGCCTCCACGGCCGCTCCCTCGACGGCGTGAAGGGCGGCGACGACGGCGGCGCGCGGGGCGCGCAGCTCGTTCTCCATCTTCATGGCCTCGAGCACCAGCAAGGTCTGACCCGCCTTCACGGCGTCGCCCGCCTTCACGAGAACCTTCACCACCTTGCCGGGGATGGGCGCGCGCACGCTGATCGGTCCCGTCGTCGCCGCCGGGTCGGCCGTCGTCGCCGTCCCGCTGGCGGCGGGCACCACCTCGACCACCGCCTGACGCGGCTCTCCGTCCTGGTGACTGACCTGGACGGACAGCTTGGGCAGCACGCCGTCCACGTCGATCAGCCGCGCCAATCCACCTTCGATCAACGACCACGAGCCGCCGCCCACGCGCCGCGCGTCCATGATCCGCTCCCGCCCGTCGACGGTGATGCGCACCGTTCCTTCGCCGCCGTCTTCCAGGGCGACCATGTGCTTCCGCTCACCCACCGTCACCACGAACGTCTCGATCATGCCCATGAATAACCCCCAACCTCGCTTGCCGCCAGCAACCGGCGGGTTGGCCGAGGCGGCGCTCACGTCTCGAGGAAGATTCGCAGGCGGCGGGAACGGGACGGGTGACGCAGCTTGCGCAGCGCCTTGGCTTCGATCTGGCGGATACGTTCCCGGGTCACCTCGAAGTCCATGCCCACCTCTTCCAGCGTCCGGTCCGATTTTTCACCGATGCCGAAGCGCATGCGCAGCACCTTCTCTTCTCGGGGCGTCAGCGTGGCCAGCACCTTGCGCGTCTGCTCGGCCAGGTTCATCGAGATCACGGCGTCGACCGGCGACATGACGCTCTTGTCCTCGATGAAGTCACCTAGGTGCGAATCCTCTTCCTCGCCGATGGGCGTCTCCAGCGAGATCGGCTCCTTGGCGATCTTGAGGATCTTCCGCACCTTGTCGACCGGCAGCTCCATCTTCTCGGCCAGCTCTTCCGGTGACGGCTCGCGCCCCAGGTCCTGGACCAGGTAGCGGCTGGTGCGGATCAGCTTGTTGATCGTCTCGATCATGTGCACCGGAATGCGGATGGTGCGCGCCTGATCGGCGATGGCGCGGGTGATGGCCTGGCGGATCCACCAGGTCGCGTAGGTCGAGAACTTGTACCCGCGCTTGTACTCGAACTTGTCGACCGCCTTCATGAGGCCGATGTTCCCCTCCTGGATCAGGTCGAGGAACTGCAGCCCGCGGTTGGTGTACTTCTTCGCGATCGACACCACCAGCCGCAGATTTGCTTCGATGAGCTCGGCCTTGGCCTTCTCGGCCTTGACCTCGCCATTGTGGATCTCGGTGACGGTCTCGCGCAGGACCTCCTCGGTCAGCTTGGCGTCGTCGACGACCCGGGCGATCTTCCCCTCCGCCACCTCGACGATCTCCGACATCGTCTCGATCTCGCCGGGCCGCAGGCCCAGCTTCTTGGCGATGGCCTTCTGGCGCGCTGGCGACGCCTGCATCTCCTTCAGCGTTCGCTTCAGCTCCTCGCTGCTCAGCCCGGATCGCTGCTCGCAGTCGATGATCTCAAGGTTCGCGTGATCGATGCGGGCCAGGAACTGCTTCAGCTTGAAGACGATGCGATCGACCAGCCGCTTGTTGAGGCGCAGCTCGGCCAGCGCCTCCAGCACCTGCCACTTCAGCTCCTCGCTCTGGTTGCGCAGCCGCTTCTTCGGCGCCTCGGCGGTGGCCTTCTGCAGCTTCTCCTCGACCGCCTGGCGATCGCGAAACAGCTTGCGGACCTTCTCGATGACCCCGCACACGCGGTTGATGTGAAATTGCTCGTCGAACGCGGGATCCTCGTCGTCGGCGTCCTTGACCACCTCCTTGACCCGGATCTGCCCCGAGCGCAGCTTGCCGCCCAGCTCGAGGATGTCCTCGATCGCCACCGACGAATTCAGGACCACCTGCAGGATCTGCCGCTCGCCGTCCTCGATGCGCTTCGAGACCACGACCTCGCCTTCGCGGTTCAGCAGGGCGACGGAGCCCATCCGACGCAGGTAGAGCCGCACCGGATCGTTCGTCTTGGCGTAACTCTCCGCGTCTTCTTCCTCTTCGCGATCGGCGGCATCGCGGGCCGCCTTTTCGTCGGCGCCGACATCCTCGCTGTCTTGTTCCTCGTCTTGCCCCGAGGCCTCGACGCTCTTGTCCTCGGCCTCTTCTTCGTCGTCCTCGACGAGGGGCACGGCGGCCGGGTTCTTCTCGTCCGCTTTCGCCGTCGCCTCGACCAGCTCGATGCCCGCCGCGGTGAACGCCGACAGCCACTCGTCCATCTGCTCGGACGACAGGATGCTCTCGGGCATGTGCTCGTTCACCTCGTCGTAGGTGAGGAAGCCCTTCGCTTTCCCCATCGAGATGAGCTCGCGCTTCTTCCGCTCGTTGTCCTTCGCCTCCGAGGGGGCGGTCACGCCAGCTTCGGGCTTCGCCAGCGCGTCCTGGCGCCGCTTCCCGCGCCTCGCCCCGCTGCGTGACCGCGCTTTCTCCGAGCGCCGCTTGGCAGCGCCGTCCTCGCTGACGTCTTCCGCGGCGTCTTCCGCGGCGTCTTCCGCGGCGTCTTCGGCTTCGTCCTCCTCGCCGGGCCCGACCGATGCTTTATCGTCGTCGTCGTCGCGCACCATCGTCAAGGCCTTTGCAGAGCGACCTTCAATCCCTGTTTGGTGTGACCCAGCTCCTGGTACCGCGTCATCGCGGCCTTCATGCCGTCGACGTCGCCTCGATTGCGCGCCTGTTCCAGAATTCGCTGGGTCATCGAGATCTCGGCTTCCACACGTTGCAGCTCCAACCGGGCCGACAGCGCCCGTAATTTCGCGGATGGATTGTCAGCCTGGGATACCCCCCCGTCCATGAGCGCCGCCGACAGGGATCGTCGCACGTCAGGGGGGCCCGCTTCAAGC
This sequence comes from Polyangia bacterium, assembly GCA_036498765.1. GTDB lineage: Bacteria > Myxococcota_A > Polyangia > Fen-1088 > Fen-1088 > JADGRB01. The sequence continues at coordinate 25,479 of DASYEX010000367.1, read as the reverse complement.
CAGGCCGGCACGTCGAGGCGGCCCACCTCGGCCAGGGTGGTTCGCGCGGTCCGGTACAGCTCGCGCGCCGCCGGATCGACGAGAAGGTCTCCGGCTCGCGCCGCCTCGGCCGTCACCGCCAGCTCCGGATAGGTCACGAGCAGGGCCAGCAGCTCCATCTCGTCACGCGGCAGCGCGCGCTCGGGAACGGATGCGGGCGGTGGCACGGGCGCCGGCGCGTCGCTCGCCGGCGCGTCATAGCTCCGCGCCGCCACCGCGCGTTCGCGCATCGCCTGCGCGCGCTCGCGCGCCTCCCGCAGCGCGCGACCGACCTGTTGAGGCGTCAGTCCCAGCACCACCGAGAGCTGCCGCGAATACAGCTCCTGCGCCGTCGTATCCCTGACCCGCACCAGCAGCGCGGCCACCGTCTCGAGGGCCTCGATCCGTCCCGGGACCGTCGTCTCCTGCGCGGCGTCCTGGATGAACTGGTCGAGCATGGGGCGCCCCGCCTCGGTCAGCTGACGAAACGCCGCAGGGCCGTTCTGGCGCACGAAGTCGTCGGGGTCCTGCCCCACCGGCAACCGCGCCACCCGCCCGTCCAGATCGGCGTCCACGAACAGCGGCACCGCCTTCTCGGCGGCGCGCTTGCCCGCCACGTCACCGTCGAAGATCACCACCACCCGCCGCGCCACCTTGGCCAGCATGCCGATCTGCTCGGTGGTCATCGCCGTCCCCATGGGCGCCACCGCCTCCTCGATGCCCGCCTCGTGCAGCGCCAGCACGTCGAAGTTCCCCTCGACGACGATGGCGGTGCCGGTCTTGCGGATCGCCTCCAGCGCCACGTGCAGGCCGTAGAGACACTCCTTCTTGTGAAACAGCGGCGAGTCGGGCGAGTTCACGTACTTGCGATCCTTCGCCTCGGGATCGAGCAGCCGGCTGCCGAACCCGATGACCCGCTTCTGGCGATCGAACACCGGCAGCATCACGCGGTCCCGAAAGAAGTCGTACCGGCCCCGCTCGTTGACCCCCACCAGCCCCAGCCGCTCGGCGTCGGCGCTGGCCACCCCCTTGGCCGCCAGAAATTCCTGCAGGGCCTTCCAGCCCGCCGGTGCGTAGCCGAGACGGAAGCGCTTCTGCGTCTCGGCGCCGATGCCCCGCCTGGCGACGTAGGCGCGGGCCTGCTCCCCCGGCGGCGCGGCCAGGCACTGCTCGAAGAACCCCGCCGCCAGATCCATCACCCGCAGCAGGCGGTCGCGCTCGGATTCGGCCTCGACCCGCGCGCGCCGCTCGCCGGGCGACATCTCGCGCTCGGGCAGCTCGACGCCAGCCTGCTGGGCCAGATCGCGCAGCACCTCGGAGAATGTGCGCTGCTCGACCTTGGCCAGGAAGCCGAACACGTCCCCTTTTTCGCCGCATCCGAAGCAGTGGAAGAACTGCCGCGTCTCGTGGACGTGGAACGACGGCGTCTTCTCGGTGTGAAACGGGCACAGCCCCTTCCAGCTCCCCGTGCCGGCGCGCTTCAGCTCGACGTAGCGCTTGATGACGTCGACGATGTTCGTGCGATCGCGAACGTCATCGATCTTTTCTCGCGGGACCAGCGGCAAAGCCCCGGGATTCTCCCCCCTCGACCCCTGTTTGGCCAGAGGCCCCCCACGCGAACACGCGGGGGGCGCCGGCCCGGGAACAGCCCCCCGTTACGGAAGCTTGGTGTGGCAGCCGTAGCAGCCGAAGCCCGTGGGATTCTGGGGCGTGAACTCGGCCATGCCCAGCAGCGCGGCGATCTGGGGTTTCACCACCGTGCCCATGAACTTCATCATGTCCGGCTTCTTCTCGCCCAGCTCCTTGAAACCTGCCCCGGTCGTGGGGAGCTTGGGAAGCTCCGGGTTCGGCATGGTGAACTTCCCCGTGGTCGCGCCATCGCCGTGGCAGAGGTGACAGGTCACCTTGGCCCTGGGGTACTTCTTCGCGTCGAACGCGCCGAACATCTTCTTGGCGGCGGGCAGCACCACCTCCTTCATGTACTTCTTGCGCTCGGGCTCCTTCATCGAAGCCCAGTCGATCTTCGCCTTCTCGGGCGCGGCGGCGGGCACCTCTTCCGGAGCCTTCTTCATGGCGGCGGGGGCCGCCGGCTTCGCGGCCGGAGCGGCCGCGGCAGGCTTCGCGGCCTCATCCGCCTGGGCCAGGCCCGTGCCCAGCAGGGTCATCGCCACCAGCAACGTCAATGTCGTGCGCTTCATTTTCAGTTCTCCCGTTGGCAGTCTTTTGGTGGGCCCCGCGTGGCGAGCCGACTCGTGGATGCCGAGAAGTTCGGATGGATTCAGGCGCCGCGCAAATTTTCACCCGCCGACACCAGATACGGGATGCCCCCGACGGTGGCGCGATCGAGCTCACCCCAGCGGGGGGAGACCGAGGCGCTCGGCGACGTAGCGGTGAATGCTCTGTCGAACCTCGCCTGGCGCCGACAGAAACATCAGCTCGCAGCCGCCGCTCTCGCCCTCGCCGTCGTCGTCGCTCAACGTCAGCTCGGCGCGCAGCACGATGGGCGCAGGCGCGTCGGGCAAGGTGAACGCGATGGCGACCGGCCGACCGATGTCGAAAGGGACGGGCCTGGCCACGCGAATTCCGTCCTCGCCCACGCTGCGCGCCAGCCGGAAGACGCGCCGGATCTCGGTCGATTTGCCTTCCGTGCGAACTTCGACCGGAACGGCGAGGGGGGCGCGGAGCGACATGCGGACCGCGAACGATAGCAGAAGCCCATGGACGGCCACCGCTTGACTCGGCGCGCGTGCGCCGACGAGGATTGGGGCGTCGCGATGGCAACCACCGAGGCGAAGCGAACCAGGACTGGCGTTCCGGCGTACGACGCGTCCGCGGTCCTCACCGGGGAGGTCGACCGCGCGCTGGAGACGGCCGTGGTGGTGCTGGTGGCGGCGGGGTTCCGTCTCGTCGGCAAGACGACCTCGTCCGCCGAGTTGACCGCGTCACCGACGATCGCCCAGCAGAACCCGTTGCTCGGCGCGTCGCGCCTCCGCCTTTCATTCCAGGAAGGGCGGATCTCGGTGGCCGCCGAGCTGGGCGGGGTCGCCTACCTCGGGCGGTTGGTTCATATCGTGCCGGTCGTCGTGGCGCTGGCGCTGTGCCTGGTGCTGGGCGTGATCTTCACGCTGGCCTTCGACGAGGCCCAGGGGTCCGCCGCCCGCAATGCGACGCTCGCCGTGTTGCTCGTTCAGGTGTTGATTCTGGCGGTCGTCGGCCCGCTCCTGGCCCGCCGGCTCGAGGCCCGCACCTGCAAGGCGATCGATACCTTCGTGGCGAGCATCCGGGTGATCGCCGCCGATCTGTGAGGGGGGCGGCGCCGAGATCTCCGGAAATCGCCAAGGACCGTCCGCGTCTACGCCCCAGCCCGAACAACAAATTCCGGAATGGGGGCGGACGCTGTAGAGTCGCCCCGCTTGCCATATGAAGACTTGGGGCTCGCCGTCATCACCCCGGCGCTCGACTCCTTCTCTCGTCAGCTTCGCCGGGTGGAGACTTACGATCAGCTCGTCGCCTTGGTGCGCGACGAGGTGTCCGAGCGTTTCGGGCTGACCAACGCCTGGCTTTACGTCTGCGAGCGAGAGGACGAGGTGCAGCTCGAGCTGGTCGCTGCGGCCGGCACCAGGACCGCGGCCATCCGCGAGCTGGCCCCGGTGATCCCCCGGGCCGGCGACGCCCTCGTCGACGCGTTGCTGCGCGACGAGGGTCCGGTCGTCATCGCCGACGCACAGGCAGGGGAGTTTCCCGAGGTGACCCGGCGCCTGGGCAATCGCACCGTGGTCAACATTCCCATGAGCGTGGTGGACCACGCGCTCGGCATTCTCGGCTGCGGGACGTTCGGCGACGAAGGGGTCGTGCCGATCGGCGAGGACGCCATCCGCCTGCTCACCCAGCTCGCCAACATGACCTCGGTGGCGCTGGCGCGCATGATCTTGCGCAAGCGGGATCGCGAGCGGGTCGAGCTGCACGCCCGGCTCGCCCAGCGCCAGCGACTGGAGAGCCTGGGGCTGCTCGCCGGCGGCGTGGCGCACGACTTCAACAACCTGATGACGGTGATTCGCCTCAGCGTCAGGTTGCTCAGCGAAGGCTCGCTGACCGCGGACCAGCGCGCCGATCTGGATCTGATTCGCGACGCCGAGGACAGCGCCAGCCAGCTGACGCAGAAGCTGTTGATGCTGGGACAGAAGCAGCCCTTGCGCGTCGAGAGCGTCGACATCAACGCCACCGTGCAAGGTTTCATGAGCCTGGTGCGCCGCCTGCTGCCCGCCAACATTCAGACCGACGTCGTCGCCGGGGCTGCCCTGCCGCGGCTACAGCTCGACCCCTTCCAGGTGGAGCAGGTGCTGATGAACCTGGCCCTGAACGCCCGCGACGCCATGCCGGCGGGGGGGCGCCTCACCATCGAGACGGAACAGATCGTCGTCAACGGCGACTACCGCCGCGCCCACCCCTGGGCCCGCCCCGGCCGCTACGTCCTCGTCACCGTCAGCGACACCGGCGTCGGGATGGCGCCCGACGTCCTCGAGCGGGTGTTCGAGCCGTTCTTCACCACCAAATCACCGGGTGAAGGGACGGGCCTGGGCCTGGCGGTGGCCTGGAGCATCGTCCAGCAGCACGGGGGGATGATCCACGCCTACTCGGAGGTCGGCATGGGGACCGCCTTCAAGGTCTATCTCCCCGCCGCCGAGCAGGTCGCGTCGCAGGTGGCGAAGAAGATCGTGGGCGCCGTTCCCCGCGGCGTCGAGAGCATCCTGGTGGCGGACGATCAGCCGCACGTGCTGCACCTGCTGAAGCGCGTCCTGCATGGCGCCGGGTACCGGGTCACCACCGCGGCCGACGGCGCCGAGGCGGTGAAGGCGGCGGCGGTCCAGCCGTTCGATCTTTATCTCTTCGACGCCGTGATGCCGCGGCTGAGCGGGCGCGAGGCCTGCGAACGGATCCGGGCGCAGCAGCCGGCCGCCCGGTTTCTGTTCGCCAGCGGCTACGGTGCCGAGGCGCTGCCCGCCTCGTTCTTGAAGGACATGGGGGTGGAGACGATCCCCAAGCCTCTCGATCCGGACACGTTGCTCCGCGCCGTGCGCGCCGTCCTCGACGCGCCGGCCAGGACGCCCTGAGCGGCGCTGCCGGTCAGTGTCCGTCCGAGGCGCGGATTCCGCCGCTTCCTGGAACCGAGCCGAGCCGTCAGCGGCGCAGGCGCTCGAAGAAGCCGCGCAACAAGCCGGCCGCCTCGGCGCCGAGCACGCCGGACACCACGTCGACCCGGTGGTTGAGGCGACGATCGTCGAGGAGCTGGTACAGCGAACGCACGGCGCCCGCCTTGGGATCGTGGCAGCCGTAGAACAGCCGACGCACGCGCGCGTTCACGATCGCGCCCGCGCACATGGGGCACGGTTCCATGGTGACGTAAAGATCGGCGTCGGTGAGCCGCCAGCTCCCCAGCGCGGCGGCGGCGCGCCGCAACGCCAGCACCTCCGCGTGGGCCGTGGGGTCGTTCCCGGTCTCGCGCTCGTTGTGCGCGATCGCGATGACGGCCCCCCCCACGACGACGACGGCCCCCACCGGAACCTCGCCGCGCGCCGTGGCCGCCTCGGCGGAAGCGAGCGCCTGGCGCATGAAATCCAGGTGCTCGTCACCCACGGCGGGGGGCTCGACGGGGACGACGACGGGAAACGGGGCGGCGGTGGTCATGGCGAAGGGGCTATTTTATGACCGACCTGGGCCCGAAAATCGACTCGTACCGCTGCGGCCCCGCCGGCCGGGTATCCTATGATTGCCCCGTGCCCAAAATCGATCTGTCGTTCGCCGACTATGTGGCCGCTCGAAAAGGCGCCGCCCAGACGCGCGCGCGCGAAGGGGCGGCCTATGCGTACGCGGGGGATCTGAAGGTTCGCCAGACGCTGGGCAAGATTCGCCCGGTGACCTTGGCCATCGAGGCGACCGTGCGTTTCTGGCAGACCGTCGAGCGAAGCCGGATGCTCGGCACGGCGGTCAAGGTGACGGAGAAGCAGTTTCCCAACCTGCACAAGCTGGCGGTCCGCTGCGCCGAGACGTTGCGCATCGCCATCCCCACGCTGTACGTGTCCCCCAACATCGGCGCGCTGAACGCCCACACGTTCGGGACGACCGACGAGGCGTACATCGTGCTGAACGCGGCGCTCGTCGACCACCTGACCGAGTCCGAGCTGCTCGACGTCATCGGCCACGAGTGCGGCCACATCCAGAACGATCACGCGATCTACCTGACCACGCTGTACTTCCTGAGCCACGCCGGCGGGACTCTGTTGCAGTGGGGGGCACGGCCGGCGGTGCTAGCGCTGAAGTCCTGGGCCCGCCGCGCCGAGATCACCTGCGATCGCGCCGGGCTGCTGTGCACCCGCGACTTGGACGCGTCGATCGGGTGCCTGGTGAAGCTGGCGCTCGGCTCGAAGAAGCTCTACAGCGAGATCAACCTGGAGGAATACCTGCTGCAGATGGAGCAGTCGCGGGGGCCGGGGCGGCTCGACGAGCTGGGGCGTTCGCATCCCTATCTGCCCAAGCGCGTGGCGGCGCTGCGGCTGTTCGCGCAGACCACCTACTTCAAGAGCGCCATCAAGGGCGGCCGCGACGCCGAGGCGGTCACCGGTCTGTCGAAGGAAGACTGCGACGCGCAGGTCGCCAGCATCCTGGCGGTGCTGAAATGAGCGATACGCCCACGAATTCGACGGCGCGCACCCTCGACGATCGCAAGGCGGCCATTCGCGCCGTGCTGGGGCGACTGGCCGAAGCGGCCGACGTCGCCGGCCTCGCTTCGGTGGCCCGCGACATCCGCACGGTGCGCGTGCCCAAGCTGGACGAGGAGCGTTTCTCGCTGGTGGTGCTGGGCGAGTTCAACCACGGCAAGTCGACGTTCGTGAACGCGCTCCTCGGACAGGCCGTGCTGCCGACCGGCATCACGCCGACCACCGCCGTGCTGGCGCACCTCAGCCACGGCCCGGCATTGACGGCCGAGCTGGTCCTCGATTCAGGCGAGCGTCGTCCCCTCGATCCGGCGCGGCTGGGCGACTTCGCCACCGTGGAAGGGCTGGCCGCGAACGCCGCCGCGCCCAAGGGGGACGAGTCGGCGATTCATCACATCGACCTGCAGGTTCCGGCGAGCGTGCTGGAGGGGCGGCTGACCATCGTCGACACGCCCGGCGTCAACGACATCAACGAACAGCGGGCCGAGATCACCTACGGCTACATCCCGCGCGCCGACGCCGCCCTGTTTCTGCTCGACGGCACGCAGATCCTGACCGCGTCGGAGCGGCAGTTCCTCCAGGAGCGCATCCTGCGCTCCTCGCGCGAGCGGCTGATCTTCGTGATCGCGAAGACCGATCTGCTGGACGAGGCCGAGCTGGCCGAGACGACCCGGTTCGCGCGCGAGCACCTGTCGCGCATCGTGCCCGAGCCGGCGATCTTCCCCATCTCGGCGCGACGCGAGCTGGCGGGCAAGCGGGAGACCTCGGGGTTCGGACCGCTGCTCGCGCACATCGGCGCCACGGTCGGCACCGATCGGCGCCGGCTGCTGCTCGATCACGCGCTTGGCGACGGGGTGCGGCTGTCGGCGTTCGTGCGGCAGAGCCTGGCGATGCGGCGACGCTCGCTGGAGCTGCCGTTGCCCGATCTCGAGGAGCGCATCGCCCGCGCGCGAACGCGCCTGGCGTCGGGGCAGAAGGGGCTCGACGCCGCGGCCGGCACCATCCGCGCCGAGACGGCGGCGCTGAAGGCCCGGGTCCGCCAGGACCTGGCGGCGTTCACGGCGGAGTTTCGCGAACGCCTGTCGGCCGACCTGGAGACGATCGACGGTCACGACATCCGTCGCTATCTGTCGTTCTTCATCCAGGACACCTGGAAGGCGTGGATGGAAGGCGAGGGGGAGATGATCGCCGCCGAGCTGGAGCGCCTGGCCGAGAAGATCCTCGAGGTGGCGAGCGAGAACGTGCGCGATGTGACCGACGCCGTGTCGGCCGAGCTGGGACCGACGGAGACCAAGATCGATCTGGCGATCGACACGCTGAAGTACGACGCCTCGGTGTTCGCGCTGGGTGCGCTGGGGACGACCGTGTTCCTGTTCGTGAACAGCCTGGTGGGCGGCGTGCTGGCGCTGGCGGCCCCGGTGCTGGCGGTGGTGCTGCGCGGAAAGATCGGCCGCGAGATCAAGGCGGAGGCCAAGGGCCGCGCGCCCGAGGCGGTCGATCGCGTGGCGGCGTTCCTGGGCCCCAAGCTGGACGAGGCGATCGACACGTTCGGCGCGCGGCTGAGCGAGTTCGTGGCCCAGGCGGGCGCGGCGCTGGCGCGCGGCATCGCCGAGGTGCTCGATCGCGCGCTGGCCGAGAAGCGCGCGCACACCGACGCGACGGGCGTGACGACGGAGGCGACCGCCATCGACGCGGCGGTGCGCGAGCTGAAGGCGATCGACGAACAGCTCGCGGACGTCCGGCAGACCGTCTGGGAGACCTGATCCGCGGCCATGGGCATTCTGGATCGCATCGCCGGAACCCTCGACGAGCTGGTGGGGAACGAGGACGGTGACTCGGAGCTGCGCGCCCGCGAGGAGATCGCGCTGGCGCGCGCCTTCGGCGAACGGGGCGAGCGGGACGAAGCGGAGGCGCGTCTCGCCGATCTGGCGCGGCGCCACCCGCGGCTCGGGCCCGTGTACGCGGCGCAGGGGGAGCTGGCGGCGGCCCGCGGCGACGATGGCGCGGCAGCGACGGCCTTCGGGCGCGCGGTCGATCTGAATCCGGGCGACGCCGAGGCCTGGCTGGGTCTGGGGGAGACGCTGGCCCGCCTGGAGCGGTTCGAGCCGGCGCGCGATGCCCTGCGACGGGCGCTGACGCACGCGCTGGCCCCGGCGCGACGACCGCGGGCGCAGGCGACGCTGGGGCGGCTCTACGCGCGGGCGGGCCAGCGCGGCAAGGCCGTGCGCGAGCTGCGCAAGGCGGTGGACGCCCTTCCGGACGACGTCGAGATCGCGTCGGCGTTCGGTCGGGCCTTGCTGGCGGCCGGCGAGCCGGAGGGCACCGAATGGCTCGCCCGGGCGGCGCGCTTGCCCGGAGGGAGCCCGCGGCTCCTCGTCGAGGCGGCCACCGCGACCAACGACCGGGTGCTGGGCGGTCGCCTGCTCGACGAAGCCGCGGCGCGCGCGCCCGACGACGCCGTGGTGCGAACGGCGCGGGCGCGACATTCACTGGCGACCGCGGACCTCGCATCGGCGCTGCGCGAGGCGGAGGCGGCCGCGGCCATCGTTCCCCCGTGGCCCGACGCCTGGCGCTGCCTGGGCGACGTGCGCGCCGCGCGCGACGAATTCACGGCCGCCATCGAAGCGGCGCGCCACGAGGCGACGCTGGGAAACGCACCGCCGTTCTCGATCTGGCTGGCCCGCGCCCTCGGCACGGAGGATCCGCGCATCATCGAACAGACGTTGCCATACGGCGACGCGCGCGACGCTGGCCACGACGAGGCGCGGGCCTTGGTGGCGGGCACGCTCGACGCCGCGCAGGTGACGACGCTGGCGCGTCTGGCCCCCAACGCGGCGGCGCGCCGGTTCGTGATTCGCGGACATGCGCCCGCGCCGGTCCCCGCCGGGAACATCGTCGGCCTGCTCGCCTGGACCGAGGCGCTGGCCGAGCGCGAACCCGCGCTCCTCCCCCTGGTCGTGCCGATGGCCCGCGCCGTCGAGGCCTTCGATCGGCCTCTCCTGGTGGCGGTGATGGGCGAGTTCAACGCGGGAAAATCGTCGCTGGTGAATGCGCTCTGCGGCGCGGAGATCGCGCCCGTGGGGGTCACGCCGACGACGGCCACCATCAACGTCCTTCGCTTCGGCGGCGGCGGCGGACGGGTCAGCTACCACGACGGGACGACACGCGAGCTGGGCCCGGCGTCGGTCGGACCGTTCTTGCGCGAGCTCGGCGACGCCGAGGCCAAGACGATCCGTCAGGTCGAGATCCTGGCGCCGCTCGAGAGCTTGCGCCGCGTGGAGATCGTCGACACGCCGGGCCTCAACTCGTTGCGCGCGGAGCACGAGAAGGTGGCGCGCGACTTCCTCGTCGAGGCCGACGCGCTGGTGTGGGTTTTCGCCGCTGGACAGGCCGCGAAGGCGACCGAGCGAGAGGCGCTGCGGCTGGCGCACACCGCCGGCAAGAAGGTGCTGGGCGTCGTCAACAAGATGGATCGCGCCTCGGCCGAGGAGCTGACGCAGATCATTCGCCACGTCGAGACCGAGCTGGGCCCGCTGGTCGAGGGCGTCGTGCCCCTGGCCGCCCAGGCGGCGCTGGCCGCGCGCCAGCGCGGCGACGACGCGGCGGCGCAGGCCAGCGGCGTCGTCGCCTTCGAGACGCGGCTCGAGACGGCGTTCTTTTCCCGCGCGCGCGAGCTGAAGCGGGCCACCGCGCTGGCGGCGTTGCGACGCTTTCTCGTCGAGGCCCGCGCGCTTTCGCCCGATGGTCGCGGCGATGACCACGCCACCACGGATGCGCGCCGAAGCCTCGTCGCCGCCGAAGCACGTCTTCGCTCCACGCTGGCGGCCGAGCGGGTGGCGCTGCGGGCGCGGTTGAACGAAGGCTTTCGCACGGCCGCCACGGAGGTCCGCGAGTTCGTGAAGCCGCGCGCCTGGCTGTTCGGCGAGCATCGCGCCGATCCGAGCGACGAGGCGTTTCTGGCCGATCTGCTGGACGACGCCTCGGCGAGCGCGACGGCGACGACCCGGGCGGCGCTGATCGCCGCCATCATCCCCGCCGACGGCCCCGCCCCCCCCTGGAGCATGGAGCTGGTCGCCGCCGTCGATGATGCCGTCGAGAGGTTCCGCGCCTACGCACGCGGCATCATCGAGGGGGCGACGGCCGTGTTCTTCCGCATCGACCTGCCACGCATCCGCCTCGATCTCGGCGCCATCCATGGGGCGCTCGCCCGCTGGTCCCCCGACCCCGAGGAGATCGTGTTCCGCGGCATCGAGCGCGCTGTCCAGCAGATCTCCCGGCGCGCGGCGGCCGACTTCGACGGCCGCGATCGCGCGCGGGAGATCGATGAGCTGGTGCGCGAGGAGAACATCGTCCGCCCGCTCGAGGCGCTGGCGGTCGCGGTGGACGAGCTGGAACGCGGCGCCTCCTAGAAGCCGAGCTGTCCGCGCATCGCGGCCGCGATGCCGCCCATGGTTCCCTGGAAGCTGTCGGCGCAGATCGGATAGAAGACGCCGTTCGGGCCGAAGTTGTCGACCCACTGCTTGATGCGCACCGCGGGATCCGCGTACTCGGAGTAGCCACCGCTCGTCGCCTGCGTGCAGGAGTGCGCGACCATCGGATCGAGCTCGCCGTTCGCGGCCGGATTGGCGACGGGAACGACTTTGTACAGCGAGGCGCCGTTGGCATCGACGGTGGGGCCAGCGATGGCGGCCACGAAGATGTCGCTGGGATTGGCCTTCAACGTTCTGAGGAAGCCGGTCAGCTGTCCCACCGTCGGAAACAGATGCCCCATCGTTGCATCGGCCGTTCCATCCGTCGGATTCGTGACGCCGAGGTCGGTCTTACCGAGCTCCTCGGCCGACACGCAGTTGGTCAACGTCACCCCTTCGGCGGGAAGCGCCGTCGGGCCGCCGTGGGGAGGAGGCGCTCCATTGCACAGGTGACCGAATTCATTGCAGCGATAGGAATGCAAGGCGCCGAGCCCCGAAGGATCGTTCACCGAATTGATGCTGGGATCGAGCAGGAGCGAATTCGATGCCACCGAGCAGTCATCCTCGTTCGTCAACATGACCACGGCGAGTTGCGCGTCGGCCCGCAGGAAGCCACCGTTGTCCGGATCTTCGTCGACGCCCGACCCCAGCGGCAGGCTCCCCTTGTGGAGTGCGAAAAAGATCGACTCGAACTGGCTCTCGAATCCGCAGCCGTTGTCGCCGATGAGGGCCATGCATTGAAACGCGGTGACGAGATCGCCTTCGAAGTTGGGCGCGTTCGTCCCCGCATCGTCGCGCGTCTTCAGGAACTTCTCACCCGTGTGAAGCATGGCGCAGCTGCCGCTGCCCGCCCCGCCCGGGCCCTGCTGAAACTTTCCCTGGTCATCGCCAGGATGCGACCCCGCGTAACACTGGTTGACGTTGCCCCATTCGCCCGCCCCGAACGATGACGACACGACGGCCACGTGAAGATCAGGCAGCGTTCCCGTCGTCGCGTTCTTGAGGCCATTCATGAACGTCGACAGCTGCGCCGCCATCTTCGTCTGCAAGGGAGCCATCGACGCCGAGTTGTCGACCATGAACAGCACGTCGAGCTTTCCCGACGGCGTGGGAGGTCCCATCGTGACGGTGCCGCCGGTGCCCGGATTCGAGGCGCCGCCGGTGCCGACGATCCCGCCGCTGCCGCTCCCTGGCTCAGGGTCGATGGGGGGTAGACCGCGACCCCAGCAGCCGCTGACCATCACCGCCGTCGACACCGTCGCGAGGGCCGCGAGTCGACTTGCCACAAGCAATCCGCGCATTTTTGATCTCATGCCGGGAAGTGCACGCGGCCGACGAAAAGTCGGTCAGATTTTGCGGGCGCGCCCGGATCCGAGCTTATTTGCGCGGGGACCCCGCAGGCGGGCGGATCGCGGGCTTGTCCGCGGGGTGCGGACCGAACATCCAGGGCAGCAGCGCGGGATCGCCATAGGCGGGAATCCACGAGAAATGCCCGTGATGCAGCGACGCCGGATATTCGGTGTAGCGGGGATGGCCGCCCGCGGCGCGAATGGCGGCGATCACGTCGCGCGTACGCTCGACGGGGACGGCCGGATCGTCGGCTGCATGAAACGCCCACAGCGGCAGTCCGACCAGCGGCGTCACCTGCGTCTCGTCGTAGCCGCCGCAGATCGGAACGGCCGCCTTCCATTTTCCGGGGCGCCGCACGGCCGCGTCGAACGTGCCGTAGCCGCCCATCGACATCCCGGTCACGTACAGGTTCGTGGTGTCGATGCTGGGAAACTCGGTCGCCAGGCGATCGACGAGCGCAAGCGCGGCGGCCATCGGCCAGGTCGGCTCGGCCGGGCGCTTTCCCTTTCCGGAGGGCGCCCCCCACGGCATCCCCACCCACTGCTGATCCATCGGACATTGCGGCGCCACCATGAAGACGGGCCAGCGCGCTTGATTCTCCGGCTGTACGAACACCAGCGGCGCCGCCTGATCGGTCAGCTGATGGAGGTTGTCCGTCCCGCGCCCGCCCGCGCCGTGCAGAAACAGCACCAGCGGAATCTTCTTCTTCGGGTCGACGCCGCGAGGAACGTAGAGCCGATAAGGCAGCACGTGCCCGGCGGCGTCCTTGAACGTGCGGGCCTCGAAGTCGGTCGGCGTCGTTGGTGCAGCCCCTGCCGGCGCCGCCATCTCGATCGCCGCCATCACGGCGCAAGTTACCAGGGCGCGCGTCATCCCGTCATCCCGTCCTGCGTTGCCGCCTGGCGGAGGCGCGCGGGCGGACCTGACATTTGCCGCAGAAGAACGTGGATCGGCCCGCGTCGACCTGGCGGCGAATTGGCGCCGCACAGCTCGGGCACGCCTCCCCTTCGCGGCCGTACACGAGCAGCGCCGCGGCGTTGTCGCCCCGCTCGCCGGTCGCGTCGACGTAGTCGCGCAAGGTGGTGCCGCGGTTCCGGATCCCCAGCTCGAGCGCGGCCCGGATGCCGGCCAGCAACGCCCGCGCCTGTTTCGGCAGGGTCCCCGCCAGCGCGCTCGGGTGGATGCGCGCCCGGTGAAGCGCCTCGCTGACATAGATGTTCCCCAGGCCAGCGATGCGCGTCTGGTCCAGCAGGAACGCCTTGATGGGGGCGCGCACCCCCACGAGCCGCCGCGTCAGCTCCGCCTCGTCGAGCTCGGTCAGTGGATCGGGACCGAGCGCCGCCAGCTCAGGCCGCTCGTCGAGGGGGGCGCCGGGGGCCACCCAGCCGAAGCGCCGCGGATCGACGAAGCGCAGCTCGCGCCCGTCACCGAGCGCGAACGCGACGTGGGTGTGCCGCGCGCGCGGCGTGGCGCCCGGCTCGACGCGCAGGCGCCCCGACATGCCGAGGTGCACGACCACGCCGGGCCGCGCGCGGGCGCCCCCGCCCGCGTCGAAATCGAGCAGCAGATACTTCCCCTTTCGCCGCACCCCTTCGATGCGGCGACCGGCCGCCACCCGGCGGATGCCCGCCAGGTCGACGGCCCGCTTCAGGTGGAGGGCCAGGCCGCTGCCCCAGACCGCCTTCACGTCGACGCCCAGGATCGTCGACGCCAGCCCGCGGGCAATCGTCTCGACCTCGGGGAGCTCGGGCATCGGGAGGAGCCTAGCGCTCGGCTTCCTTGCTGCCCACGACGGTCAGGTTCAGCCCCACCTGCACGGACAGCACCTTGCCGTCGACGGTGACGGTGGTCTTGCCGTTGTAGTACCAGCCGAACGAGCCGGTCGAGAACTCGCGCTTGTCAGCGACGATCTCGCTGTTGCCGATCATGATCTTCACGGGCTCGGCCTTTTCGAGGAACTGGGTCTTCGACACGGGACAGGGTGATTTCGCCATCCCCCGACGCTATCACGACGCCGCCGCGTCGGGCGGCTCGGAAACGAGCGCGTCGGCCAGCCGGCCGAACTCGATGACCGTCAGCTCCTCGGGACGCCGCGTGCCGGCGATGGCGCTGGCCGCCAGGGCGGCCGCCGCGCGCTCGGCGCCGAACGCATCACCCAGCGATCGGCGCAGCATCTTGCGGCGGGTGCCGAACGCCTCCTTCACGACCCGCGCGAACAGCGCGCCGTCGCGCACCGGCGCGAGCGGCACGGGTCGGCGCGCCAGCGACATCACCGCCGACATCACCGTGGGGCGGGGATGAAACGCGCCCGGCGGCACCCGGAACAGCATCCGCGCCTCCATCACCTGCCCCACCATGACCGACAGGCGACCGTAGACCTTGCTGCCGGCCGGGGCGACCACCCGCTCTGCGAACTCGCGCTGCACCATCACCACCGCACGCGCGACGGCGTCTCCCGCGTCGATGATGGCGAACAGCAGCGCCGTGGTGATCTGGTACGGCAGATTGCCGACCACGATCAGCGGGCGGCCCGCGGCGGTGGCCAGCGCGCGAAAGTCGGTATGCGCGGCGTCCTCCGCCAGGATCGTCAGCCGGGGCTCGCCCCCCAGCTCGGCCCGCAGCACCTGCAGCATGTCGGGATCGCGTTCCACGGCCACCACCCGCGCCGACGGTGGCGCGGCGGCGAGCAACGCCATGGTCAGCGTCCCCAGGCCGGCGCCGATCTCGAGGATGGTGTCGCCGTCGGTCGCCGCGGCCGCCTGCGCGATGCGCGCGTGCACCGTGCGATCGACGAGGAAGTTCTGGCCCCACGACTTCTTCGGCGCGAGCCCATGGCGCGCCAGCACGGCGCGCGGATTTTCCGGCGTCGTCAGAGCGGCAGTCCCGGATCGACCGCCAGATCCATGGGCGCGCGCTCCCCGCGCACCAGGGCGCGCGTCCCGGCGGCGGCGATCATGGCGGCGTTGTCGGTGCAACGCTTCGGCGGCGGAATGAACAGCCGAAAGCCGTCCTCGGCGGCGGCGGTGGCCAGCGCGCGCCGCAGGCCCCGGTTGGCGGCGACGCCGCCGCAGACGACCAGCTCCTTCAGCCCTTCGCGAACCAGCGCGCGACGTGCCTTGCGCACCAGCACGTCGACGATCGCCGCCTGAACGCTGGCGGCCATGTTCGCCAGCTCGTCGCCGACGGGGGCTTCGGAATCCGGGTTGGCCGCGCGTCGCGCCGCCAGCAACGTCGAGACGGCCGTCTTCAGTCCCGAGAAGCTGAAATCGATGTCGTCCTTGCCGGCCAGCGCGCGCGGCAACGCATACGCCTGCGGATCGCCGGACACCGACAGGCGATCGATCTGCACGCCGCCCGGATAGCCGAGGCCCAGCATCTTTCCGACCTTGTCGAACGCCTCGCCGGCGGCATCGTCGCGCGTGGCGCCGACCACCCGATAGCCATCGTCACCGACGCGGATCAGCTCGGTGTGGCCCCCGGAGACCAGCAGCGCGAGGTGCGGCGTGGGCGGCGGCGCGGGTTGCGAGGGATCGTCGAGATAGACGGCCGCCAGGTGACCGGCGAGGTGATTCACCCCTACCACCGGTCGCCCCAGCGCCTGTCCCAGCGCCTTCGCCGCCTCGACACCGACCAGCAGCGCGCCGACCAGTCCGGGGCCGCAGGTGACGGCGATGCCGTCGAGGTCCGACCAGCCGAGCTTTGCCTCGTCGAGGGCACGGCGGATGACCGGCGCGATCGTGGCCACGTGCTGGCGCGACGCCACCTCGGGCACGACGCCGCCATATTCGGCGTGGACGAGGATCTGCGAGGCCACCACGTCGGAGCGAACGAACCGACCGTCCTCGACCACGGAGGCGGCGGTTTCATCGCATGACGTTTCGATTCCCAGCACGTACATGTTTTTTAGAGACTCCCCACGATCGAGCGCAGCTCGTCCGCATAGCGTCCGTGCGGCGCGAGCTCCAGGTAACGACGATACGCGATCTTGGCCTGGCCGTTGCGACCACTGTCCTGATGAACGCCGCCGATGATGACGTAGGCATCGGCCTGGTTGGGATCGAGCGCGATCGATTGTTGCGCCAGCTCGTTGGCGTGCTCGAGCCGGCCCTTGTTGAGCTCGACGTGCGCGAGCATCGTCAACGCGTCCGCCGACCGGGGATTTGCCGCGACGGCGGCCGCGCAGGTCGTCGCGGCGTCGCGGATCCGGTTGCGAAGGAACTGGCTGCGGCAGTCGGCGAGCTGCTTGGGAAAGTCGGCCAGCGACGGGGTGACGGCGGGGGCAAGAGGCGCGGGCGCATCGGCCTTGTCGGGCGAGGCCTGTTCCGGGCCGGGTGCCTGCTTTGGAGCGGCGGCCACTTCCACGGGAGCGGCGGCCTTCTCCGCGACGGGCGTCGGAGATTTCGCGACGACCGGTTCCGCGGGGGCCGACGGTGGCTCGGGCGGCTTCTCCGGGGCGGTCACCGGCGGGTTCGGCTTCGCCTCGGCGGCGGGAGGCTTCGCCTCGGCGGCGGGAGGCAACGGCGCGGATGGGATGTTCCCCTCGACGGCCGGCGCCGACGGGGCAGGCGGCGGGCTGGGTGGCGGCACGGCCGCGGGGTTCTCGACGACGGGTGGCTTCGCCGGACCGACCTCGTGTTGCGCCGCCGCGCCCGGATTGGTCGACGCGGGCTTGCCACCGGCACGAAAGCGATGCACGCCGACGGCGGCCAGCGTCCCCACGACGAGCGCCGCCGCGAGGATCTGGGCGCCACGGCGCCAACCGGGGACGCCCAGCTCGTCGAGCGCGTCGCTCGAGCTGATGTCCTGGTCCGGAAAATTCACGAGGGTCGTTTGGCCGTCAGTCGCCTGATCGGGGGTGCGGATGGCGGGCGCTGGGGCAAGCTCGATGACCGCGGTTTCAGTCCGCTCCTGGGTAGTCGGGGCGACCTCGGCGACTGGCGTGGGCGCGGCGTCGGTCGGCGCCTCGGGCGCCGGGTCGGTCGCGGATTCAGCGACGGCCGCGGCAGGTGGCTCAGGCACGGGCGATTCCCCGCTCGTTGCCGGTTCGGCCGGGGTGATCGCCTCGCCGTCCGTGGGAGGAGGCGGAGTGAACGGCGCGATCCCCCTCTGCGTGAGCAGCGGCGACAGCTCCGACGGAGGGGGAGGCGCTGGCGGCGGTGGCGGCACCAGGACCAGGGGCATCGGCTCGGTCAACCGGCGCTGGATGTCGGCCGCGCGGCCGAGCGGCAAGGTCGCGGCCAGGTCCATCGGCCCAGAGCCGTCGGGCTGGTTCGCCACCGGGAAACGGATGACGTTGCCTTCCTCGCGCCCTTCCCTGCGGCGCGGCTCCGGAATGGCGTCGGTCTCCACCAGCGCCTGGTCCAGCGAACGCTCGGCCTCGTCGAGCTCGGGCTGACCGAGCGGTCGCCCCAGCCCCGGATCGGTCTTGGAGCGGCTGGGCGGGGGGAGCGCGTCGTCCGGCTCTTCTCCCTCGAGCTGCGCCGCCAGGACCGGTTGGGTCTCGGCGAGGCGATCGGCGAACGACTGTTGAACCGGGCCCGAGCCGGCTCCCAGAGACGTGAGCTTGCGCGCGGCGGGTGCCGGCGCCGGGGCGCGCCCACCCTTTGCGTCAGCGAGGTCGTGGACGATGCCTTCGTCCCGCAGCTGGATCACGATCGCCATCGCCTCGAGATCGGGCAGGTGAGAGTCGTCGACGACGTGGGCGAGGCTGCGCACGCCGTCGAACAGTCGCAGCACGGCGTTCACCTCGTCGGGGATCTCGGAGAGCCGTTCCGCCAGCACCCGGTAATTCACCTCGAACACACCGTTGAGATCGGGGAGATCGCTGGCCAGGCGATTGCGATCGTCGAGGCGTTTCATCCCTTCGAGCACCAGCTCCGCCGTCGTGAGGCCGATGGCGTTGGGACGGCGGATGCTCTTCCATTCGATCTCGAACGTGCCGTCCGTCCATGAAAACAAACGGCCAAT
This sequence comes from Polyangia bacterium, assembly GCA_036498765.1. Lineage (GTDB taxonomy): Bacteria > Myxococcota_A > Polyangia > Fen-1088 > Fen-1088 > JADGRB01. The sequence continues at coordinate 6,962 of DASYEX010000367.1, read as the reverse complement.
CGCATTCTCACCAGACAGCCGCCCCACCTCGGCGTCGACGACCTGCCCCTGACGGAAGTACACGGTGGCAGGGGTGTCGCGCGTTCCGCGCAGGTGCACGATGCCCGAGCGGCCGCCGCTCTCGATGAGCTGCAGAAGATCGACGACGGTGATGTCGGTCAGCCGTCCCGTGAAAGCTTCGTTGGCGCCAGCGTTCGTGGTCAGGCTCTGGCGATCGCGCCGCTGCAGCAGCGACCGCACCCGCGTCACCACCTCCTGGATGTAGACAGGCTTGACGAGATAATCGTCGGCGCCCGCCTCGATGCTCTTGATGCGGAAAGCGACGGAGCTGTCCGTGCCGAGGAACAGGAACGGGAGGTCGGTGCCGGCGGCGTGGCCGCGGACGCGGGCGCACAGGCCGAAACCGTCGAGCTCGGGCAGCGCGGTGGCGGCGATCATGACATCGGGGGGGCTCTGCTCGAACGCGGCCCAGGCTTCCGTGCCCGTGGCGGCGGTCCGCACCTCGAATCCGGCGCCACGCAGGCTGACGTCCAAGACACGTAAGGTTTTGGGATCTCCGTCGGCCAGCAGCAATCGGTTCGGCATCTCGTGGGTCCCGATCCGAACAGCCAGGCCTGGTGCCCAGGCTGGTGGTCCGATCGGAACCGGGCGAGTATATCGCGACCCGAGAAACCTCGCCGATCATGCGCACGGGCTCGGGCGGCGCCGCACCATCTAAATGACAAGAGCAATTTGGTCAGGAGCGATCGCGGCGGGCATGGGTATATTGGCGCCGTGAGGAGTCGAAGTGATCGAACCTGGCTTGATTGAGGATGTCGCGCGTTCGTTTGCAGTCGCGCTGACGCCGGACGCGCGCGCGGCGCTGGTCAGGTTCGGGGATCTTTTCCTGACCTGGAATCGGAGCATCAACCTCGCGTCGCTCCGCGCGCCGGAGGATCTGGTGGAGCGGCACTTCGCCGATTCGTTCGCGCTGGTGACGTGCGCACGGACGCCGCGGTCGGTGGTCGACATCGGCTCGGGGGGCGGCTTGCCGGCGATCCCTGCTGCGATTCTCTGGACGGAGGCTCGCATGGATATGTTCGAGCCAAATCGCAAGAAGGCCGCGTTCCTCCGGACGGCCGTGCGCGAGCTGGGGATCTCGGGACGGGTGACCATTCAGACGTCCGCCGTGGAGGTGCCGGTCCCAGCTCTCCTGGGTGGACGATACGACCTGGCGATGTCGCGTGCGACGATGGCTCCGGGACAGTGGCTCATGCTGGGTCGGGCGCTGATCCATCCGCAAGGCGAGGTCGCGGTCTTCGCGACCCAGGCTGACCTAGGCCTCCCGGCAGGCGCGCGGACGCGGGAGTACGGAGACGGCAGCCGGCGGTTGCTGGTCTTCGGGGCGTCCGACGACCAGTCGAAGGGCGTGGAGCCTTCCTAGACCAGCCTAGCGCGCGGTCGGGCGATCCGTTCAATGTTTCACGTGGAACGTTCGACCCGTCGTTCGGCGGTCGGTGGGCGCGCCGCATTCTCTGATTTGCGCAGCCCCTGGAGGTAGGGCGACGGGACGAGCCGGGGTCTGTCGTCGGGGCTCGGTCTGGGCGCTCGTCGTCACCATGGAGGCCGGCGCCGATCCGTCGGACGGCGGGCGGTGTTCCCATTGGAACAGTCGATCGCTTGGGCGGGACGTACCGGCATCGGCGCCCGCCGCCTCCGCCCTGTCTGGCGTGGGCAGTCTCGGGCGACGGGCCAAGACGGCGTTCGCCCCGGGGACGACTTCGCGTCGGTCTGGAGGCAGGGCGGACTGCAAGGCCGGCCGTCGTCTCGCGGTTGGAGAGTCAGCCGGATTGGGGCCTGCCGCCTCGGTAGACGCGGTCTTCTCTCGAGGCCCATCGCTCTGGGGCGTCAAACGAAGCTGAGCGTCGGCGAAGGCAGGCAGCCTCCCCAGGAGGGAAGGAAGCAGGCCGGCGCCCGCGTCAGCGGTCGTATCGGCGCCTCGGCAGGCCCCGGGACACCCGGCTTCCCTGGGACCCCGTTCGGAGGAGCCTCGGTCTGGCGACGCATGCCTGTGCGAGGCGGCGGCATCCGTCTCCCGCGGCGAACTGACGGAGCCCTCGGGGCCCGATTTGCCCTCGACTCATCCTGTCGCGTCACGGCGCGGCCCATTTCAGACCCGCGCCGGCTGGGCAGAGCGGGCTGGGAGCTCACGATACGTACTGCCCTCGAACCGGGGATTCGAGGTCAGCCGAAGAGTGCGGCGAATATCGCTGGCCAGGGAGCGGATAGGGGCCGCGGTCCAGGGTACCAATCCGCACGTCACGGCCGCCGCTCAGATCCAAGACGAGCCCCCAGAAACGCGCCCGAAGCCCCATGCCTCACCCGACCCTAGTCCGAGACCGCGCTCAGAGGTTCCACGTGGAACCTCTTGGCCGCCAGCCCTCGGTCGGTTAGATGACAACCACGCGGCCATGATGACCTCCGTGAACAAGAACGCAACAAGCGACGAACTGGACCCGTGATGCGAGGCCTTATGCTCCTGGGCACGGATACCGGCGTCGGCAAGACGACAATCGGATGCGGCCTCCTCCATCTTGCCCACCGGCGGGGCATGCGACTCGTCCCCTACAAGCCCGCCGAGACCGGCTGCGATCCCGAGCCCCAAGATGCGCGGTCCCTCCTGCACGCTGCCACATTTTGCGATTGCCACATTGCCACTTCGCCGCCAACCGGAGCACATCCCGACTTCTCCGCTCTGCGCGCCCTCACCCAGCGAGACATCTGCCCGTACCAATTCCGCCCGCCGTTAGCGCCTTCCGCCGCCGCGCGCCTCGCCGGAACCGCCATCTTGCCGCGAGTTCTGCAAGATCATGCGCAACGGCTCCGCCGCTGCGGCGATGCGCTGCTCGTCGAAGGCGCCGGCGGCGTGCTCACGCCCTACGGTCCCGCGCTCACCGGCGCCGACCTCGCGACCCTCCTCGATCTTCCCGTATTGCTCGTCGCCGCCAACCGGCTCGGGACAATCAACCACACGGCCCTCGCCGTCTCCGAGCTTCGGCGCCGGGACGTGCCGGTCCTCGGAATCGTCCTCGTCGACGTGGCCAATGTGGCAGCGAACGCCCCCCCGGACCACGCCTCAAACGCGGCCGAGATCGAAGCCCTCACCGGCGTGGCACCCCTCGGCATTCTCCGCCACGTCGCGGGACCGCGCGATCCAGTGGCCTTGGCGGAACGGCTGTCCGCCGACCTCGATCTCCGCCCCCTCTTCGACGGGCGGCTCACTTCCCAGCGCTGACCGCGCCGTCGGGCGGAGCAGTCCGCCGCCTCTCAATCGACCGGAGCGGTCGCGGGTCCCTTCGGAAAGATCACCACGCGACGAAACAGCCCCTCGCCCTCGGACTCCGTGGTCACGCCTTCGTGCTCCGCCAGCGCCATGTGGACGATCCGCCGATCATGCGCGCTCATCGGCTCGACCGGCACGGGGCGTCCCGACTTCACGACCTTGTCGGCCAGCCGCTGCGCGAGATCCACGAGCGAATCCTCACGCCGACCCCGGTAACCCTCGGCGTCCACCACCACGAGCGGACCCTCCTTCGGCCGCTTGAAGACGATGCGGTTGACCACGTACTGAAGCGCGTCCAGCGTCGCGCCCTTCTTTCCGATGACCAGGCCCGACTCCGCGCCGTGGGCATCGAGAATGATGCGATCGCCGTCGTCGAACGCGCTGACCTCGGCGTCGATGCTCATGAAGTCCAATATCTCTCGCAAGACCTTCGCCGCCCGCTCGCGCGCCTCGGCCACCGCCGTATCCTCTGCCATGTGCTTCCTCTTTCTCTTCGTCTTCTAGCAACGGGTCGTCTTGACCCACCGTCTCGCGCTTTGCGATCGAGATCAGATGGTAAAGCTCGCGATGGGCGTGGGTAGACCGACCGGCAGCGTCGCGTCCGCCTGACGCTCCCCCCCTCCGACGGCCGCCGTGGGCACGCCCGCGGCGTGACCTGACGGCGCGTGCGAGCGCGTCTCTACCTTGTCTGCCGCGTGCTTCTCCATCGCCCTCGCCGGTTGCATCGCCTTCGGCGGTTCCAAGGACGGCGTCTTCATCGACACGGGCGCCTTCACGGGGACAGCCGTCGGGCTTGCCTTCGTCGCGACCGTCACCACCTTGGCCTTGGGAGGCGCGCTCGTTTTCGCGACCATCACCTTGGTGATCGGCTTGATCGGTCTCGCCTTCGTCGCGCCAGTGACCTTCGCGATCGACTTGGCGGGCTTGGCCGGCACCTTTGCCTTGGCTGACTTTACCTTGGGCATCGCCGACTTGGGCTTCGCCGACTTGGGCTTCGCCGTCGCCTTCGCCGGCTTTGGCTTCGCGGTCGAGCGTCGTCCCGCCGGAATTGGCTTCCGTTTGGCCGGCGTTTTCGCTTTCCGCATCGGCCTTGAAGGTACTTGGTTGGCGGCGACCGTGTCAACGTTCGGACCTCGCGCCCGATTCCCGCCCATCGACCTTGAATCAAGGCCTACCTACACCTACAATGGTCAGGCCATGCGTCCTTTGTCATTCGCCCCCGCGTCAGGCCTCACCGAACCGGTCGACCTTCTGGGCGTCGTGGCCTTCGAAGAGGACCTGCCCAAGCTGGACGAGCCCGGCCTCGCCGCGCTCGATCAGGCGCTGCAAGGCAACCTTCGCAAGAGCCTCGCCGAGGAGCGGTTTCGGGGGAAGCCGGGACAGGCGGTCACGCTGCAGACGAACGGCGCCCTCGGCGCCCGCCGCATCGCCGTCGTCGGCGCGGGGCCCCGCGCCCGGTTCGTCACCGCCGATGCCCAGCACCACGGGGCGAAGCTCGCTCGTCTGGCCAACGGGGTCGGGGCCCGCACCCTCACGATCGCCCAACCCGCCGGCCTGCCGGCGACCGACGAGCTGATGCGGCTCGAAGCGCTGTCCCGGGGCCTCTCGCTGGGCGTCTATCGCTTCGACAAGTACCTCGCCGAGGACAAGCGCGAAGCGCCGACGCTGGAGAGCGTCCGCCTGCAGGTCTCCGCGGGGCTGCCGCCCGACGCCGCGGCCCGCGCGCTGAGCCGCGGCGCCCGGGTCGCCGCCGCGACGGCCAATGCCCGCGATCTGGTGAACGAGCCAGCGGGGGTCCTGACGCCGACCCGCCTCGCCGAGCTGGCGACGGCCCGGGCCAAGGCTGCGGGCGTGGAAGCGACGGTCCTCGACGTAGCGGCGTGCCGGGCCCGCAACATGGGTTTGTTTCTCGCCGTGGCGCAGGGAAGCGCCGAGCCGCCCCAGTTCATTCACCTGGCCTGGCGGCCCGCCAAGCCGGTGAAGCGGGTCGTGCTCGTCGGAAAAGGGGTGACGTTTGATTCCGGTGGCCTGTCGCTGAAGACGAACGACGGGATGCTGGGAATGAAGGCGGACATGGCCGGCGCCGCCGCCGTGCTCTCCGCGGTGACCGTCATCGCCGAGGAGAAGCTCCCGATCGAGGTGCACGCCCTGGCCGCGTGCACGGAGAACATGCCCTCGGGAACGGCCTACAAGCTCGGCGACGTTATCCGTTCGATGGCGGGGAAGACCATCGAGATCAACAACACCGACGCCGAAGGGCGATTGACGTTGGCGGACGCGCTCACGTACGGCCTCGCCCTGCAGCCCGACATGATCTTCGATTTCGCCACCCTGACCGGCGCCTGCATGGTCGCGCTGGGACCGCACATGGCCGGCGTCATGAGCAATGACGAAGAGCTGGCGACGAAGTGGCTCGCCGCCGCGCACGCCGCTGGCGAGGACATGTGGCGCTTGCCGTTACCGCCCCGCCTGATCGAGCAACTGAAATCGGACGTCGCCGATATGCGCAACACCGGCGAGCGTTGGGGGGGCGCCTTGACGGCGGGCCATTTCCTCAAGGAGTTCGTGGGAACGACCCCCTGGGTTCACGTCGATCTTGCCGGCCCCGCCACCGCCGATAAGGAATGGGGAATCTTGTCGAAAGGCGCGACCGGCTTCGGTGTTGCCACCATTGTCGAATATTTGCGGTCGCTTATCCCCGCGCAATGAAGCAATTGCGTTCTTAACGCGACCAGTTGGTATCGTTTCCGGCGTCCCCGTTTACGATTGCCGCTCCCCCGGCGCCGTGATAAGGTACGCGAGCTTTCCAAACCGCCTTCAGCGAGGAGCTTTCGTCATATGGAGCCGACTTTCCGAGTTGGAGATCTTGCAGTTTACCCAGCTCATGGGGTTGCCCAGATCGTGGGCGTCGAGACGCGTGAGATTTCGGCGAACAAGCAGACCTTCTACATTCTCAAGATTCTCGAGAATGGCATGAAAATCATGATCCCGACGCGCAATGCGGGCGCAGTCGGTTTGCGCGAGCTGATCCGGGCTGACGAGGTGGACGAAGTCTTCGCCATTCTGAAGAGCCGCGAAGTCGCGGTGGAAGGGCAGACCTGGAACCGCCGCTACCGTGAGTACATGGAGAAGATCAAGACCGGCTCCGTGTTCGAGATCGCCGAGGTCCTCCGCGATCTGCAGCGCCTCAAGGGCGACAAGGAGCTGTCGTTCGGCGAGCGCAAGATGCTCGACACCGCGCGCACGCTCCTGGTCAAGGAGATTGCGGTCGCGACGAAGAGCAAGGAAGTGAAGATCGAGGAGAAGCTGGACCGGATCTTCGCCTGCTGACTCCCCCACCGCCGCGCCCATGCGCACGGCGGTGACGTTGGACCACCGGCCCGCAACCGTCCTCTCCAGGACGGCTGTTCGGGCCGGTTCCACGTTCAGGCCTCGCACGCCCTCCTTCGGGGGCGCCCCTTGGCTCAGACGTCGAGGTTGCGAACGTTGAGGGCGTTCATCTCGATGAACTCGCGACGCGGCTCCACCAGGTCGCCCATCAGCGTCGAGAACAGCCGGTCAGCCTCATACGCATCCTCGACGCGGACCTGCAGCAACGTCCGCCGCGCCGGATCCATCGTCGTCTCCCAGAGCTGCTCGG
>DASYEX010000366.1:0-7182 GCA_036498765.1 Polyangia bacterium | reverse complement strand
GCGGTGTTGATGTGGGCCATCATGCAGGCGGAAACCAGCTCTTGGCAGGTGGCATCCGAGTGGACCCCGGCGTTCTTCCACTGCGGGCACAGGTTGAGGCCACCGGCGAAGGTGTAGTTGACGCCGTTCTGGTCCTGCTTGACCAGCGAGTCCGTGGCACCCAGGGCGCACTTGACCAGATAGGAGACCGTCTTGCGGCCGGCCGAGGTGGTCATGAGACCGTTCGTCGAGGTCAGGCCGTTGACCGAGGTCAGGCCGTTGACGGAGGTCAGGCCGTTGACGGAGGTCAGGCCGTTGATCGATGTCAGGCCGTTGATCGACGTCAGCCCCAGCTCGTGGCTTGACACCTCTACGTCGCTGGCCTGCTCACCGCAGCCGATCAGACCGACGATCGCTCCCAGTGCGATGCTGATTTGGATTGTCCGTTTGCCCAGTTCTCGCATTTGATTATCCCCCTTGAGGCAGCCCGGCCGACTCGAGGAGTCCCGTAGGCTTTGCGCCGCCCGATCGCTCGGGTTTTGCCGTTTGTTCACAAGGTCCTCGAACACAATTAGGACTAAAGCAGTAATCGAGCCAACAGTTTTTGCGACGAAAACTCGACCGTTGACGGGGATCGGTGGGGATCTGCACCCCGGGCTGTTGCAGCCCAGACAACGAGCAGATGTACAGAAGGCAACGGCGCGCCGCCGAACGGCGGCTGCTTCCGGAAGCCCTCAGCCGAGCTGGACCGGGGAGCTCCATTCCGTCTGCCGCCTGGACGGGGTGTCCGTCTCGGTCGGAGGCAGCGGAACGCCGTCCCGGTAGGTGACCGTATTGGCGAGCGTGGCCTGCATCCGCGGGCCCGGCGTCACGATCCCGACGAGGTTGAGAGGATCGCAGGCCGATAGCCGTACGATCTCGCCCCGCTTCTCTTCGCGGCGTGTCGCCCGCAGCGCCTCGACGGCTTCGGGCGCGGCGAACTGCTCGCCGACAAACCCCGCGACCAGGCGCCCGCCGCGCAGCTCGCCGCTCATCTCCAGCCGGCGGTATACCCGGACGAGGTCGCGCCAGGCGGGGGCGTGGACCTCGCGCGCCAGCACGTCGCGGAATACCACCCCGTACCTTCTGATGTACTGTCGGGCCAGCGCCTCGTGCCGCGACTCCTCGTCGATGGCGATCGCGTGAGCGGAGCCGGGCTCTGCCCGGCGGAGCTCGTCGCGGGGGGGCCCGGGGACCCTCTCAGGGTCCCCGAACTGGTCGTGCCGGAGGATCGACCAGCGTCCGGCGCCGATGGGGCCTCCGGTCCGGCGGCTCCATCGCGAGTGCCAGCGTGCCCGGGCGCCGCCGCGCATCTGCGTCGCGGAGATGAGCGCGCGCAAGCCGGAGAACCCGTCGCCGGTGACCCGCCCGGCGGAGACCAGCTCGCCGAGCGCATCTTCGACCTCGGTCCGCAGACGCCGCGTGCCAGAGATGATCTCGTCGAGGAAGCTCGCCCCGCGTCCGCTCAAGTGAGAGAGCACGTCGCGCGCCGGAGCGGACAGCGCGGCCTCGTCGAACTGTTCCGTCTCGGGCACCAGGAGCCAGGGGAGATCGGCCCGGCGGCAGAGCGCGATGGGGGCGGCGCGGCTCGGCGTTCCGCCGGCTGGTCTGGCGGCAAGGCGTCCCCAGGCCGCGCCACCCGAGAGGCAGAGCGCGTCGAGCCAGCCGGAGTCGTAGCCGGCGAGGCGCGCCGGCAAGATGGCGCGCTCCCAGGCGCCGGCGGCCGCCTCGTAGCCCTGGAGCTGCGCGAGCACGCGCGCGAGACCCGGTTGCCCGTGGAGCTGCGTCCCGGGACGGACGTTCTGCCACCCGAAGAGGAAGCGCAGGAAGTCGGCAGCGGTGCAGGGCTCGATCTCGCGCCGGAGGCCGTCGAGCATCCGGCGGTTGATCCGGGCGAGCAGCCGGCGCTCGCACCACTGGACGCCGTCGCCGGCGTCGTCGCCCAGGTTGGGTAGAAATCGCCCGCGCAGGACCGCCCCGGCCATCTCGATCTGCGCCAGCGCCGCCTCGACGTCGGACGGTGGCAGACCGAGCGGGGCCGCGATTCGTTCCGCGGTCGTCGGACCGTGAAAAGCGAGGTGACCCCGCACGATCTCGACCAGCGCGCCCTCACGGTCGGTCCAGGCGGCGGGGCGGCGGGCGGGTGGCTCAGTCACGTCGGGGACGAAGCGGCGCCCCGGCCAGGCGAACGCGACGAGTGAGCGCCGCTCGGCGGCGACCCAAAGCACCGGCTGGCCGTCGAGGCGCGCGGCGCGCCGCGCTTCGACCAGCGCCTCGAACAACGCGGCGTAGCCACGCGTGCGCCCCATCGCCTCCGGCAGCGCGCCGGCGTCGAGCAGCAGATCGTGCAGCTCGTCGGGATCACGCGGCTCGACTTGCGACTCGGCAACCACCGCGGTCACAGCCTCCGGGTCGAGCCCCCCGATCCGTTCGACGACCGCCGCCGGCAACCCGCGCCGGACGCTGACCGCCCGCGTGCGCCGCTCTTCCAGGGGGGCATCGTCGAGGAAGGCGTAAGGGTTGGCGTTCAGGATCTCGTGCGCGAAGACCGACGGCTCGGGGAGCTCGCGCGCGCTCGTCTGAATGCGGCCCGCGGCGATCGCCTCCAGGACCGTCCGCAGCCCGGCGGCGTCCATCGCCTCGACGAGGCAGTCGCGAACCGTCTCCCGCACCAGCGGGTGGTCGGGCACCTCGATGGTGCCGCCGCCGTGGTTGTCCTGGCAGGCTGTCTGCGCGGGGAAGACCGCGGCGATGAGGTCCTGCGCCCGCATCCGCAGCAGCGCCGGCGGGACGCGCTTGCCGCCGCGGCTGCGCAGGAGAGCCAGCGAGCGGGTGGCGTTCCAGCGCCAGCGTGTCTCGAACATCGGCGCCTGGAGCGCTGCCTGCGTCAGCAACTCCTCGACGTCGGCCGCGCACAGCATGGAGAAGACGGTCTCGAGCGGAAAGCTGTGCTGCGGTCCCAGCGACAGCACGATCCCGTCGTCGGTCGCCGCGGCCTGCAGCTCGAAGTCGAACGACCGGCAGAAGCGCTTGCGCAACGCCATCCCCCAGGCGCGGTTGATCCGCCCGCCAAACGGCGCGTGAATGACCAGCTGCATGCCGCCCGCGTCGTCGAAGAACCGTTCTGCGAACAGGCGCGTCTGCGTCGGTACCCCGCCCAGGACGGTCGCGCCCGCGAGGACGTAGTCGCGCAGCAACTCGCCGCCGCGCCGGTCGAGCGCGCACGATGACTCGAGCTGAGGAACGAGGTCCTCGTTGGCCGCGTGGGCGTCGACGATCTCCTGGCGCAGCGCCGCCACCTCGGACGAAAGCTCGCGCGTGCGGGCCGGTCCCTCGCCCAGCCAGAACGGGATGGTCGGCGCCGCCCCGGCCGCGTCCTCGACGCGCACCTTCCCGGGCTCGACCCGCCGGATGCGCCATGACGAGTTGCCGAGCAGAATGATGTCGCCGGCCATCGACTCGATGGCGAAGTCCTCGTCGATGGTCCCGATCTGCGTCCCGTCGGGCTCGAGGATGACGTCATAGTTGGCGTTGTCGGGGATGGCGCCGCCCGAGGTGAGCGCGGCCAGCCGCGCGCCGCGCCGCCCGCGCAGCCGCCGGTTGACCGCGTCGCGGTGGAGCAGGGCGCCCGACCGCCCGCGGCTGGTGGCGATCCCCTCGGCCAGCATGTCGACCACGCCGTCGAAGTCGCCGCGGGTGAGGGTCGCATACGGACCGGCGCGGCGGCAGAGCTCGTAGAGCGCGTCCTCGTCCCACTCATCACAGGCGGCGGCCGCGACGATCTGCTGCGAGAGCACGTCGAGCGGCGCGTCTCGCAAGCAGACGGCGTCGATCTCGGCGCGCCGGGCGGCTCGCACCAGCGCCGCGCACTCCACCAGCTGATCGCGCGTCAGCGGGAAGAGGCGTCCCTTGGGCGTCGCGTGCAGCGCATGGCCCGAGCGGCCGATGCGCTGCAGGCCGGTCGCGATCGAGCGCGGCGAGCCGATGAGGCAGCAGAGCTCGACGGCGCCGACGTCGATCCCCAGCTCGAGCGACGCCGTGGCCACCACGACCTTGAGGTCACCCGATTTGAGCAGGCGCTCGGCGCGGTGGCGCCGTTCGCGCGAGAGGCTGCCGTGGTGCGCCGCGACCGCGTCGGCGCCCAGCCGCTCCGAGAGGTGCAGCGTGACCCGCTCGACCAGGCGGCGGGTGTTGACGAAGACCAGCGTCGACTTGTGCGCGCGCGCCAGCGCCGCGACCCGATCGTAGAGCTCGACCCATTGCTCGTTGGTGGCCACCGCGCCCAGCTCGTCCTCGGGGACCTCGACGCCGAGGTCGAGGTCGCGCCGCTGCCCCACGTCGACCAGCGCGGGCGCCGGGCGCGTCGCACCGACCAGGAGCCGCGACGCCACGTCGAGCGGGCGCATCGTGGCCGAGAGGCCGACCCGCTGGAGCCTTGCCGATCGCGTGGGCGGAGCCGGGCTCTGCCCGGCGGACCCCGTCGCGGGGGGGCACGGGGACCCTTCGAGGGTCCCCGATTGAGCGACCAGCGCCTCGAGGCGTTCGAGCGACAGAGCCAGGTGCGCTCCGCGCTTGTCGGGTGCCACGGCGTGGATCTCGTCGACGATCACCGTCCGCACGTCCCGCAGGGCGCGGCGCCCCGACTCGGACGTCAGCAGGATGAACAGCGATTCGGGCGTGGTGACCAGGACGTGCGGCGGCCGCCGGGTCGCCTCGCGCCGCTCGCGCGCGGTCGTGTCGCCCGTTCGAACCGCGGTGCGGACCTCGGGCGCGGGGTAGCCGAGCTCGGTGGCCAGGCTCCGGATCTCGCCCAGCGGCTCCTCCAGGTTGCGGCGCACGTCGTTCGACAGCGCCTTGAGCGGTGACACGTAGAGGACACTGGTCCGGTCGGGCAGGGGGCCGCCGGCGGCGATCGCCTCCGAGACCAGACGGTCGAGCGCCCACAGGAACGCCGCCAGCGTCTTCCCTGACCCGGTCGGCGCCGTGACCAGCACGTCCTTGCCGGAGGCGATGAGCGGCCAGGCCTGAGCCTGCGCCGGCGTCGGCGCGCCGAATTTGCGCCCGAGCCAGCCCTGAACCACGGGGTGAAAGGGCTGAAACATTTGTTCAGGTATGCAGTTATAGATCGTTTTTGCCGTCGCGCCGCGGCTTTCGCTTGACGCCAGATCTGGGGTGTTTACGGTTACCGCGAAACCGGAGCCAACTCCCCGAAGCGACAGCGAAAAAAGGAAAATCACCTCATGGGAAAAATCATCGGCATCGACCTCGGCACCACCAACTCCGTCGTCGCCATCATGGATGGTAAGGACCCGACGGTCATCGCCAACGAAGAGGGTGGACGGCTGACTCCGTCGGTGGTCGCCTGGGACGACAAGGGCGAAGTTCTGGTCGGCCAGATCGCCCGCCGCCAGGCCATCACGAACCCCGAGAACACCGTCTATTCGGTGAAGCGGTTCATGGGGCGCCGGTTCGAGGAGGTCGGTGAGGAGAGCAAGCGCGTGCCGTACAAGGTGGTGCGCGGCGCGGGCGGCGAGGTCGACATCGAGATCCGCGGCAAGAAGCTGACCCCGCCGGAGATCTCGGCCCGCGTCTTGATGAAGCTCAAGAAGGCTGCCGAGGATCACCTCGGCGAGAAGGTGACCGAGGCGGTCATCACCGTGCCGGCTTACTTCAACGACTCGCAGCGCCAGGCCACCAAGGACGCCGGCCGCGTCGCCGGACTCGACGTCAAGCGCATCGTCAACGAGCCGACGGCAGCGGCGCTCGCCTACGGGCTGGACAAGAGCAAGGACCACCTCATCGCCGTCTACGACTTTGGCGGCGGCACGTTCGACATCTCGATCCTCGAGGTCGGCGAGAAGGTCGTCGAGGTCATCTCGACCAACGGCGACACGCACCTCGGCGGCGACGACATCGATCACGTGGTCATGGACTGGCTCATGGCCGAGTTCAAGAAGGACCAGGGGATCGACGTTTCCAAGGACAAGATGGTGATCCAGCGGCTGCGCGAGGCTGCTGAGAAAGCGAAGATCGAGCTGTCGAGCGTTCCGGAGACGGAGATCAACCTCCCGTTCCTGACCGCCGATGCCAGCGGCCCCAAGCACATGCAGATCAAGCTGTCGCGCGCGAAGCTCGAACAAATGATGGGCGATCTGGTCCAGCGGACGATCGAGCCGACCAAGAAGGCGCTGGCCGACGCGGGGAAGAAGCCCTCGGAGATCGCCGAGGTCGTGCTGGTCGGCGGCTCGACGCGCATCCCGATGGTGCAAAAGCTGGTGAAGGACTTCTTCGGCAAGGAGCCGCACAAGGGCGTCAATCCCGACGAGGTGGTCGCGCTGGGCGCGGCGGTCCAGGCGGGCGTGCTGGCGGGCGACGTGAAGGACATGCTGCTCCTCGACGTCACGCCGCTGTCGCTGGGGATCGAGACGCTGGGTGGCGTGATGACCACGCTCATCCCGCGCAACACGACCATCCCGACCAAGAAGAGCGAGACGTTCTCGACGGCGGCCGACAACCAGAGCTCGGTCGAGGTGAAGGTGTTCCAGGGCGAGCGACCGATGGCCGGAGACAACCGGTTGCTCGGCAAGTTCGGCCTCGACGGGATCCCGTCGGCACCGCGTGGCGTGCCGCAGATCGAGGTGACCTTCGACATCGACGCCAACGGCATCGTGAATGTGTCCGCGAAGGACAAGGCTACCAACAAGGCGCAGCACATCACCATCACCGCCTCTTCCGGGATGTCCGAGGCCGACATCCAGCGGATGGTGAAGGACGCGCAGGAGCACGAGGCCGAGGACAAGAAGCGACGCGAGGCGATCGAGGCCCGCAACAAGCTCGAGTCGCTCACCTTCCAGGTCGGCAAGCACCTCGACGAGAACCGCGACAAGATCGCCGAAGGGGACCGCACGGAGCTGGAGGCGGCCCTCAAGGAGGCCAAGGAGACGGTCGAGAACAACCGCGACCCGCGTGAGTCGCAGGTGTTCGAGAGCGTGTTCGAGCGGCTCCAGAAGGCCTCTCACAAGATGGCGGAGGCGCTCTACCGCAGCGCCGCCGGCGCGGCCGGCGGACCGGAGACGCCGCCCGCGGGTGACGGCGGCGCCCCCAGCTCGGGCGAGGGCAACAAGGACGAAGTCATCGACGCGGAGTACACCGAGGGGCCCAAGA